>CANQKZ010000034.1 GCA_947624585.1 uncultured Oscillospiraceae bacterium
AAAATGTGGTTTTTTCCACAAAAATACGGGGCTGTGAATATCCACGCCTGGGGTGGCGTGTTTTTTCACAGCCCCTTCCCAAATGAAACGCGCCGGTTAAAATCAAATCGCCCAGTATATTGCAGACGCACGCAATACCCATTAAAATCAACGGCGTTTTTGAATCGCCCATTCCCCGAAACATTCCGCTTAAGGCGTTAAAGAGCACGATAAAAAGAATTCCCGCTCCGCATATTCTGATATATCCGACCGTAAATGAAACAGCCTCCTCCGGCGCGTTCATGACACGCGCGATCGGGACGGCGGCCATCATGATTCCGACCGCAAGAAGCATTCCCGTAATAATGAACAGACACAACGACGAGCCTATTGTTCTCACGGCGCCGGTTTTATCCCCTTTTCCAATGTTTTGTCCCAATAAAACCGTACATCCCATTGTAAGTCCCGTGATAATTCCGGTGATAGTCTGCATAGTCATACTTCCCGTAGAAATAGCCGATACGGCGGCAGCGTCGGAAAACAATCCGACTATCATCAAGTCCACGGTCCCGTACATAGCCTGAAGCAGATTTGCTCCCATGACAGGCAACGCGAATTGCAGGAGTCTTTTCCATACCGGGCCCACAGTTAAGTCGTGATCCATAAATACTATGTACCTCCATAAAAAAACGGATAAGAGAGCAGCCGTTTTGGACTGCCATCTTATCCGGTATGCCGTTCCCTTATTGAACAGTTTACCCTCCGATGGGTGCTTGTATTATAGGACAGAAAATGATTCCGAATAAAGGGCCCGAAGGAGTGCAATGGCTTACACTGCTCGCACCCGAACTGGTACAGCCGCAGATCCACAAAGTTCTCGTTGGGGAACACCGTAAACGAAAATTCCTTCATTCCACCGCCGCCTCTCCTGAATGCTCTTGAATGAAGTATATCACAAAACCCCTGCCGCGTCCACCGAAAATTGGGGGGTATACTGTTATAACGCTGGCCGAGCTGGCGTATGGCATCAAGCACAGCTCCAATCCGGTGAAGAACGAGCAGGCGCTGCACCGATTTCTGGCACCTTTGAGTATCCTGCCGTTTGGATCAGCGGCGGCTCTGGCGTAATGATCGACGGCGGGTCACATCATTTTGAGCAATTCATCCCGGGCGGCCTTCAGGGCGGGGAGGCGCTTTTTGAACGTCAGCTTGACCCTGGTCTTGCGGCAGAGGTCCTCCACGATGGCTTTCAGATCGTCGTCGCAGAGGGCGATGGAGGCTGGCCTGCCGAGCTCTGCCATGGTGGTACAGAGATCGTCGGCCACTGCGTTGACGATGTTCCCTTTGAGGTCAAGCATTTCGTGGAAGAGCACCAGGCCGCTGTCCTGGTCCACGCACAGCACGATATGGGGGAAAACCCATCTGTCGCCGTCCTTCACAAGCGTCGGCATATACGACCAGTCCAGCTCCCAGACAGAGTGCCCCCGGGGCGTCTTCAGCAGATCGTCAAAAAGCGGGTCCGGCTGGAACGTGATCTCCGTTCTCGGCGCCTCCGGTTCCGGCACCTGGAAAGGATGGGTGTAGTAGAGCTTGTCCTCAGGGTCGTACCACCGGGTCAGGGTAACGCCCCTGTCAAATTGCGGGTCCACCGAGCCCTCCCGCACGGCGCGGACCATCATGTACAGGTTCCCGAAGGCCTCTGTCATCAGGTCCAGGTCCCGCTCGCTGGGCAGGACCGGTTCGTATCCCGTCTCATACCGCTGGAAATACAGCCACGCGCCCTTGCCCCGGAAGGAGAAGCCCAGCTCCCTGATGAGCTCATAGGTGGGCTTGCTCAGGTCCTCCCGGTTGCCCCAGAGGCAGATGTAGGCGTCCTGGAGCATGAAGGTGGGCTCCTGCTTGTTATTCCGGGCGTTGAGGCGCTTTCTGGCGCGGGCGTAGTTCACCTCGCCGTCGTAGCAGGCGATACCGAACCGGCCCGCCGACTCGGCGATGAAGGAAAAGTAAAACGTCTTCTCCTTCGCTTTCCACATGTACGCGAACTTGTCCGCCTCACCGAAGATCTCCCAGGGGTCCAGCGCCCCGATGTGGGCCGCACATTCATAGAGCTTGAGCCATTTGTTCCGCAGTTTTCCTGTCATAAGTATACGCCTCTTTCCCGGCAAAAATACAGTACCGTTTTTCCTTATTATAGTACGTCCGGCGTTATACCGCAAGCAGTTCCGGTTACAGCGCATTTGCTTTTATGTATTTCTTACCCCCGCCCGCTCCGCGAATTGCAGCATCCCCAGGCAAAACCGCTCCCACGATGTCAATGCTGTCAGTGACGGGTCGCCGTCGCGGATACGGAGGGTGCGGCGGATCTCTTTGGGGATGACGACACGACCCAGGTCGTCTGGTTATGTCAAGCAGGTGCAAAAAAATTTTTGAATTTCCCAGGAAGCTAGACATCTCAAAGGGTTTCGGCTCCTTGAAGAAACGACAACGCGCCTGCGGGCTCTCGACGGATTATGTTATTTTAGGACAAACAAACAGTCTATGTAAGGCAATCATCGGAATCATGCTTCGACCCCGATGATTGCCTCGGCGCCACAATTCACATCATCAAACCTCCATATTATCTCAATTGTGTCTTCATCATAGACCAGGACCTTTTCAATCGCATCATAAAGGTGCTCCTTGAGCTGTTCGTCCCGCAAACTGCTCAAACCGTTTACCATGTCCTGCTGCTCCGACGCTGCCAGCTTTGAAAGGCGGTTTTGCTCAATCTGATGTTCACATTCTGCAAGTTGTTCTTTAAGATCATTCTGCTTTGTTGTCAGTGCGTCTTTGGCTGAGAGATATTCCTCGGCAGTAAGAACTTTATCCTGATACTGTTCATATAGGCTGAACTTCTCCCGGTCAATCGCATCAAGCTGTTTCTTGAACAGTGAAAGTTTAACCGTAAGCTCGTCGCTCTTGCGATGGGCTTCTTTTCGTTTCTTGCTGGCATCGACTTTCGTGATCTGGATTTGCTTTTTCAGAGCTTCAAAAATCACTTCTTCAAGTGCAGTTTTGCGCCAATGGACATTTTCGCAGGGTGTCCCATCATGATAGCGATGTGACGGACACGCAAAGACCGTCCCGTTGGCTTTTTCGAGCTTCCCACCGCAATGAGCGCAGAAGAATACACGATCTGATCTGTCATGGGCTGTCCTCGACGATTTACGCCGTCTTTGAACAGCGGCCATTGCAGCTTCGTATTCCTCAGTAGTAACAATCGCGTCGTGGACGTTCTCTTTGATATACCACTCTTCTTTCGGAACTCTGCGCTGGTTCTTGTCGCGGATAAACCTGCTCTCCCTCGTATGATTTACCATTGTACCGGTGTACTTGATATTGCCAATCAGAAGAAGAACGCTTCTATGCGTCCATTGAGGCTTTCCGTGAGAAGAACTTCGTTTAATATTCTTGACCTCGGAAGGAGTCGGCATACCTTCTGTGTTCAGCTCCTTTGCGATGGCGGTGCAGGATTTCCCGGATAGTACATCCATGTAGATCCGGCGAACAACCGGCGCGGTTTCTTCATCAATAACAAGATGGTGTTTTTTCCCCGGAGCCGTTTTGTAGCCGTATGGGACTGTATTGACATAGCTGCATTCTTTCTGCTTCATGTTCATAGCAGACTTGACCTTTTTGGAGAGGTCCTTGCTGTAATAGTCATAAATCAGGTTGCGAAAGGCAATGTCCATGCCTATTGTTTTACCTTCGTGCTCTATGCTGTCGTAATGATCGTTGATCGATTTGAAGCGGATCCCAAGGAACGGGAAAATATGCTCCAGGTAATCGCCGACCTCAAGATAATCTCTGCCGAAGCGGGACAAGTCCTTCACCACGATGCAGCTGATTTCCCCGTGCTTCGCAAGCTCGATCATGCGCTGGAAATCAGGACGGTCAAAGGTCGTCCCGGAGAAGCCGTCATCGCAGAACTCGATTCGCGGGAGATCGCAAAGCATCGGATCCTGGTCGAGATGCCTGTTGATTAGAAGTCTTTGCGACGTAATGCTGTTGCTGACATCTTTTATGGCATTGGTGCGCTTATCTACGTCTTCCTGAGATAACCGCAGATAGACGGCGACTTGCTGTTTCATCACGCGGCCTCCTTTCTGAGCTTCCGATTGACCGCCAGGAGCGCCTCAAACTCGTCCATATAATTGAGCTTGATTTCGAGGGTATTATCCCCGTGAAGGACCATGGACTCCACAAAAGCATTTACCATGTCCTCGGAGACCTCCGTTGCATTGTAAAACCGTCTCACCATGAGCTTCCATCTCATTTCCCCGGTGATTTGTTCCTCTGTTTCTTCCCTGGCCGCAGATAATTCTGCTATGTGCGTTTGCAACGCTTCCATATCCGCCAGGACGATCGCCCGGTGATGTCCGTATTCATCCTGGGAAATGAAGCCGTCCTTCAGATCAATATAGAGATTGCTCAAAGTTGACTGCTTCTTTTCAAGCTGCTGTTTAAGTGATCGTAATTCCTGAGCCGGATTTCTTTGCGTCACGCTTGCCTTTTTCAAAGCCAGCAAACGCCTCAGTGTGTTTTCCATATCAATGAATACGTCCATCTGAGCCTTAATGAAATGCAGGACAGCGGTATCAACGTCCGCCTTACGCATTTTCACATCTGAACAGCCCCTTGCTCCATGCTCCGCATAGGTCGGACACTTAAAGGAAAAATACGCCTTATCCTTTTTCGTGCTGATGGAGCGGTGCAGTTTCATAATGCACCCACAGCCTCCACAAACAAACTTCTTCCCATAGATATTCTTTTCTTTGGGGAGGTAGTCGTATTTCCCGCTGTTTCCCTTAGCCTTTTCGGTGGTTTCACGGTTGATCTGCTGGACCTTGTCGAAAAGCTCGGGGCTTATAATCGGCTCATGCGTATTCCGGACTATGACCCATTCATCTGCATCTGTGATATGGTACGGAATACCGCCATACAGACATTGGCTTCCTTTCTTCTGCGCCAAGTGTCCAATGTAGACGATGTTACTCAAAATATCCGTTACCGTGTGTTTGTTCCAAAGGATTTTGTGATCCTTCTTATTGTTATTGGTTTCAATGCCATGCTCGATCTTATACTGGCCCGGAGAGGGGATGCCCGCGTCATTGAGCATACGGTTGATGCCCATATAACTGATACCCTCGGCTCTCCATTCATATATCTGCCTGATAACCGGGGCGGTTTCGGGGCAGATGATTAGATGGTTTTTGTTCTCAGGGTCTTTCCGATAGCCATGAGGGGCATAATTTCCAATATAATCGCCGCGCTCCATTTTTGCTCTTAATGCCGATGTTACCTTGCGTGAAATATCCTTGGCATAGTAATCATTGACGATGTTCGCCAGAGAGGCAGACAACTGACCTTCGCTTGTGACTGTCGCGGTATCATAATTGTCATTGACCGCAATAAAGCGCAATCCGTAGAAAGGGCATATCTTCTCAATGAACTCCGATGTTTCAATGTAGTTTCTGCCCAAACGGGAAAGGTCTTTGACAACGATGCAGTCCACCATTCCGCTTTGGACCGCTTCCATCATCCGAGTAAATTCAGGACGGAGGAAGTCTGTCCCTGTGTAGCCGTTGTCTACAAACAGAGCCGCTTTTTCGAGGGTGGAATGAGAAGCCACAAATTCTTCGAGTAAAGCGGTCTGATTTTCAACCGAGTCAGAGTCTTTGCCGTTATCCTCCACGGAAAGCCTGACATAGATAGCGGTTTTCCAGATGCGAACAGCATCTTCGGCCTTTTTCGCGGGATGATTTTGCTTTTTCCTTGATACTCTTGCCATCTATACCGCCTCCTTTGTCAGTCTTATTATTTTTCCGTTGTCCTCCTTGGCCCGTTCCTCGTTTAGAAACTCCAAAATTGCCGCGAACCTGTCCCGGTGCTTCAAGGCTACGTCGATATCCTTGTTCTCCCGGATCGTGACCCGATCGATCAGGTTGACAACAACTCTGCGGGTGATTTCCTGAATGTTCTCATATTCCCGGAACTGCGCAAGCCACCCCTGCTGCTCCGATAAGCCATACTTCACGCTGTTGCGGTCACCGATGAGCTTTGCTATGGTCTCCTGTGCCTCCCTTATTCTAAGGTCAAATTGGCTTTGGAATGTCTCGTATTCATCCCGACTGATGATTTGGGAGCGGAAGTCCTCATAAGCGGACGTTTTAAGGCGGCGGCTTTTATCAATGATCTCTTCCTGAAAAGCGATCTTGCCCTCGATTTTCCGAAGTTCCCTGTTTTCCCATGCCAGGTCCTCGATACACTTCATGCCCTCGGCCATATTCAATGCCGCGCTGATATGGGCTTGAATGACGGCGAGAACCGTTTCAAATACCGCAGACTCTTTGATGCTGTGAGAGGAACAGCAGGTTTTATCCGCTTTGTTGCCTCCGCAGATGTAATAGGCATATTCCCGTTCCCCGCAGCGCGATACCTTCCGCACCATCGGGCTTCCGCAGTCGGCGCAGAATATCTTGCCGGAGAAGGGATGCACCCCCTTTGCGCCAACCGGGCTTCGCGTGTCATCCTGCATAACGTTGTGAACAGTATCAAAGAGAGCCGCAGGGATAATTGCCTCGTGAGCGTTCTCCGTGCGGGACCATTCGGCTTCCGACTTCACCACAGTCTTCTTGACCTTGTGGTTTGGCGTCGTCGTTTTCCCCTGAACAAGCGTCCCCGTATAGATTTCGTTATTGAGTATCCGATAGATCGCAACGGCGCTCCAAAGAGCTTTCTGCTTCGTCTGAAACGCAGTCCGCTGTTTTGAACCGTGTGCTTTCTTATACTCGATCGGAGAAAGAATCCCGTTGCTGTTCAGTCTGTCCGCGATCTGAGCCGGGGATAAGCCTTCGAGTTTCCACTTGAATATATCCTGAACGATCGGAGCAGCCTCCGGGTCCACGGCCAGCTTGTTTTTATCCTGCGGATCGCGCATATAGCCGTAGACTACTCTGCTGCCAACGAACTGACCGCTGCGGCGCTTGGCGTCAAGATTCGTCCTGATCTTGATTGAAATATCGCGGCAATAGGAGTCGTTCATCAGGTTCTTGAACGGAAGTACAAGCTCTGTTTCCGCAGCCCCCGGCTGAGCATTGTCATAGCCGTCGTTGATTGCTATGAACCGGACACCCAGCAGAGGGAACACTTTTTGCAGATAGATCCCGGATTCAATATACTCACGGCCAAAGCGGGAAAGGTCTTTTACCACGATGCAGTCAATCATCCCGGTCTTGACCGCCTCAATCATTTTTTGGAACTGTGGACGCTCAAAATTTGCGCCGGTAAAACCGTCGTCGCAGTATTCCTTAACTACCGTGATCTCCGGGTGCTTCTTGAGATGATCCATAATAAGAAGTCTCTGATTGGAAATGCTGTCGCTCTCAAGTTTTTCGCCGCAGACAGAAAAATCGCCATCTTCCTTCGATAACCTCAGGTAGATGGCGGCTTTGTAAGCTCTGTCTGATGTCAGTTTTAGCACAACGCACCAACCCCCTTTTTTATTCTGTCAGAAGAATGAAAACAAGGGAGCGGTGTCCGCTGATTCTGTCCGTAATTATTATATCAGAACCACACGCGAAAATCCAGCCCGTTCAATGAATTTCATAAATTTCCCTTGTTCTTCCGACCACGCTCTACATACTCGCTATCAGGTTTACGAAGTTATCTGTGATCGTAGCCTGAGTGTTCGCATACGAAACCCTAACGACCGTTTTGCCGACCTTAAACATATAAGGGTTTTTTATCTGCTCAACGTAGGATTTCATACGTTCTTCAAGCGGGAGTGTCCGGTCTATCTTCACGTCCCGAATGTCAACAAGCGAGTCAAGGATATTTCTTCTGTCTTGCTCGTCAGCCATCATATCACCGCCTTTTCACATCTATTCTTTACCATATATTGCCTTCCTATTCACTCAGCCGTAGTAAGAACACCCTATCAGTATAGACACAGGCAGCGACTGATACATAAAAATGCACACCATTTGTCCTCGACACCCCGTGTGCGCGGCGTTTAGCCTGGGAAGTCGTCAAGCGGCGGTCTGCTCACCGCCTCACGGGAGTTTCACCCCAACTGTCGTTCTGACAGAGCCGCCCCCATTGCTTGAGACTGTGGCTGGACGGGAGTACCATTGTCATTCCGACTGTCATGGCCGTACCGGGTGCAACCCGGCACTTGCGGAGGGTGGTGTTCGCTCTCCCCGAACGGGGGTCCTGGCGCACCCTGCCGCGGCGGCTCGCGCTTCCGCGCATCGTCGGAAATGATGTACTTGACGAATGGGTATTCAGTTTTCAAGGTTCATGAGAAAACCGATTCGCTGCGTCTCTCTGGGTAACGCCGGAGAAATTGTCCTCTCAGGGGGTAGGCATCGGGAAAGGCTTTTTTATAACCGTAAATTCAATTTTTCTTTGGAATTGGGTATTTGGCGTTCAAGAATCATATTGCGCCTTGCGGACCTCACACCTTATTACAAGGGGCTGGACAGCCCAAAACGGAACTTACCTTTTCAAAAAATCCAAAAGAAATTTTACAAACGGCGTTTTCCTTTTGCAAAAGGCCCGATCTGTTATCTGGTTCTTACTACTAACACTGCATTGCGGGTGCGCTTTACCGGTCAAGTAGAATTTGCGCATCTCTTCCGCTTTCGGAAATGCGCTTGAAACACCTTTCACACTTCTATTGCCACAATTATTTTTGAATGTTGCAGAGAAAAATTTTCATTTTCGGTTTGAGGTGAAAAAGAAAAAGGCCGCCGACAAGGCAGACCTATAGAAGTATCTATAGCATCTTTCCTTGCCGGTGGCCTCTCTCGTATGTCAGGACTAACTGCCGGTAATAAGTTCGGGCAAACGCTGCAACGCATTCAGGTGATCTGGAGAAGGACGTATGCAGCCTGGTTCATCTCAGCCTTTCCGTATAGGTGATGAGTATCTAATTTTAGGAAATACAACCTCAGGAATATACGCATGGGGCGGTTTTTCGTTGGTGCATGGAGGGGGGCATACTGCCCAGGAGGCAAGGGATTCGCTGAAGCGGCTTCATAACAAGCTTGAAGGGGCCGAACGGGCAGGAGCATGCTGCGCGCCATTCGGAGACCCACTTGAGGCTGCCTGTGTCATTCAGGAAGAATACTTCCGTGAAGCTTCATGCCCGTCCGGCTTTGTGGATCCATTTGGTTCCCCTCAGGCGGAAGGTGAGCCAGACGGCTTTGATGATGTAGTCGATCCTCAGGGAGACGAGGACCCAGAAGGGCGGTGCGTCCAGGACGAAGCCCAAGAGCATACCCAGGGGGATGGAGGCGCACCACTGAAAGATCACGTCCGCCACCATCAGGAACCTGGTGTCCCCTCCGCCCCGAAGGATCCCCTTGGAGAGGGCGCTTTGGATGGCCTGGAAGAAGACCACGATGGAGCTGGCGTGCATCATAGAGACCGCGATGGCCTGGGTCTTGTCGGTGATGTTGTAAAGCCCGATGGACCACACGCCCGCGAAGCGCACCAGCGCCATGGCCAGCACACCTATGGCGGCGGTCATCACGAGAAAGGACCAGCCCTCCCGACGGGCTCTTTCGATGTTCCCCTCGCCCACTGTCTGGCCGATGACCACTCCGGCGGCGCTGGCGATGCCTCCCGTGGCCACGGTGCACAGCCTGTCCACCACCACGACGATAGCGTAGGCACTGACGATCTCGGTGCTCATGTGGCCCAGAATGGCGGAGATGGCCGTAGCGGCCAGGCCCAGGATGGTGTCGCTGATGACGGCAGGGAGACCCAGACGGCGGAATTCCCGCAGCAGCTCCCCGGAGGGAGGCTTCAGAATGCCGCCGGGGCGGTAGCGGATGACCTTCTCGATCCTGAACATGTACACGGCGCATACGGTAAGCTCCACTGCCCTGGCGCACAGCGTGCCCAGCGCCGCGCCCTGGACGCCCATAGCGGGGAGCCCCAGCTTGCCGAAGATGAAGACATAGTTGCATCCGATGTTCACAAGGAAGGAGATCACCGAGATGATGAGCCCCAGCCGGGCGTCCCCCACAGCCCGGACGATATTGGACAGCACGAGGCTCAGGCCGTGGGGCAGGAAGATGTATGCCGTGACGGTGAGATACCGCACGCCCTCCCGGATGGCGGCCTCGTCGTCGGTGTAAAGACGCATGATCCTCTCCGGGATCAGTGCTGTGAGAACGGCAAAACCCGTGGCGATCACGATGACAGTCTGCATCGCAAGGTCAAAGACACGCCGCACGGTCTCCGGCCTGCCGGCGCCCCAATATTGGGAGGCCAACACCAGTCCCGCCGCGCTGATGCCCATACACAGCAGATTGTAGATCTGATAAAACTGGTTCGCCAGAGACGAGGCGGAGATGGAGGCCTCCGCCAGCTGTCCCACCATGACGGTGTCCATCATGTTGACGCCCTGGTTGATGAGGTTCTGGCAAAGGACGGGGATGACGATCATCATCGCCCTGCGGTAAAATGACCTGTCTGTGACGATGTATTTTCCGATGCCGCCGTCGGTGTTCAGTCTCATTGCTCAGGCTCCACGCCGAAGATGGCATACATCTTGCCGCTGCCGGGGAAGCCGCCCCGCGGGGGGTCAGGGTACCGCTCCATCAGCTCCCGGTCGTGGTCCACCCGCAGGTCCGTGTGCCGGTCGAAGCACATGGTGGGTACGCTGTCCGCCGTGACCCGGGGCCAGGCGGGGATCTCCCCGGTGTTGGGGTCGCCGGTTCCGGCAAACGCCGTCCAGGCGCCGCTCATCTCATCCTCCACCCGCTCGGACACCGCGGGGATATACTGCGCCTCCATGTACGCGGCGTTGCGGAACACATAGGGCTCCTCCGCGTTGTGCCAGGGCACGGTGCCGCCGTTGAAGGGCGCCTCCAGATTGAAGAGCCAGTTCCAGGTGGCACCGCCTGCCCGGGCGCGCTGGCGGCAGAAGTTCAGGCATCCTCTTCGAAGGCCAGTGTCCAGGAACATCGCGTCGGCAGGGTTCCGGTCCGGATACGCCCTTTTGAAGAGGGCCGTCATCTCGTCCTTCCGGTCCCCGAAGAACTCCGCCAGGTGCCGGTCCGTCTCCTCCGGACTCCACCTGTTCTAGAGCCCGTCGCCGATCCGCCGGTCAAAGTTCCCGGAGAACTCCCCCAGGACGGAACCCACCAGCATTGGTATTTTGAGGCTCTCCTGCCGCCAGCCGAAGTCCAGCGGGTGGCCCAGATAGTACTCCCCGTCCGGCATGGGACACCACTCCACGCGCCCGCCGTCCCGGTGTCCGATGGTCCAGATGGCGTTCATGGCCGCCTGGGCCAGGTCATACCAATCCACCGACTCGATCTCACGGACGTTTTCAGGCGCTATGTCCAGAGCCTTGAGGATCAGCGCGGCGCACTCCCGGCCCGTCTGCCTCTGCCTTTCCACATTTTCTGCACCCGCCCCGGTGGGGCCGCCGGATTCGATGATCGCCCGGTGGTAAAGTCCGTCCGCCGTCGGCGTCTGCATCAGCGCCACGATCTTCGCCCCGCCGCCGGACTGGCCGAACAGCGTCACGTTGTCAGGATCCCCGCCGAAGGAGGCGATGTTCTCATGGACCCACCTGAGCGCCACCACCAGGTCCGCGAGACCGGCGCAGGAGGAATATCTGTACTCTTCTCCGTACTCCGACAGATCCAAATACCCCAGCACGTTCAGACGGTGGTTCACCGACACCACGACCACGTCCTTGTCCGCGCACAGGTTCTCCCCGTCGTAGGCAAGGAGCTCCACCGAAGAGCCGGAAAACCAGCCGCCGCCGTGGATCCACACCATCACCGGCCGCTTTGCCCCTTGGCCCAGGTGCCTGGTCCATATATTCAGGTACTGGCAGTCCTCATTCTGAGGATAGAAGAAGTGAGGTACGGTAAACTGGTCGTGGGGCACCGGGGTGTTCAACTCCGGGCTCACGTATCCGAACTGAAACGCCTCCCGCACACCCTCCCAGGGCTTTGGTTCTGTGGGGAAATGGAACCGCAGTGCGTCGGCATATTTGATTCCCCGGAAGATGCAGGTGCCGTCGGTCCGAAGGCCCCGCAGTCTGCCGTATTTCGTCTCGGCCACCGGGTCGTCATAGGTACAGGTGACCTGGCCGGTGAGTTTTTTCATATACATAGCTGCTGCCTCCTTACAGGCTCTGTCTGGGCCCGCCGCCCGTGACGATTTTGGGGGTGCGGTCATTCCTGCCGGCGAAGGGCTTTGGCGGCAGGGTGGCCATCAGTCCGTCATCGTGGTGGTGCTCCTCCCGGGTGACCCGGTCAAAGATCATACAGGCGCCGTTCTCCCCGTCCACCGGGTGCCAGAGGGCCATTCCCGCGTGGTTTGGGTCGCCGGTCTCGGCAAACGCCACCCACGCGCCGGTCATCTCGTCCTGGAGCTTCTCGGACACACCCGGGATGTAGGATGCCTCCAGGTAGCAGGCGTTGTGGAACATGTAGGCCTCCTCGGCGTTGTGCCAGGGGATGGTGCCGCCGTTCAGGGGACACTCCAGGTTGAAGAGCCAGTTGTATGCCGGAGCACAGCCCTCCTCAAACCGCTTCCTGGCGTAGTCCCGCGCCGCGACTCTGGCTCCCCGGTTGATGAAGAGCGCGTCCGCATCGGGTGTACCGGGGTAGGCCTCCCGGTGAGCCCACTTCACCGCCTCCGCCGCGTCTCCGTAAACCTCCCGCAGCAGCCGCTCCACCAGCTCCTCCGGCCAGTCGTTCTTGGAGCCTGGGGCGTAGATGTTGTTGTAGTTCTGGTCAAACTCACCCAGCACGGAGCCCACCAGGACGGGGATGTTTTTCGTTTCCCGGATGAAGGGGTTGATCTCCCCGGTACCGAAGTAGAAGTCATCGTCCTTCACAGGCCCCATGGATATGGGGCTCAAATCTATGCCCAACCTTTGAGCGGCGGCATAGACAGCGCGGGCAAGCTTGTAATACGGGATCGTCTCGATTCTTTTCACGTCATGGGAGAAGCCCAGCTCCTCCACCACGGCGGCCCCGAAAGCGCGGGATCGCTCCGGAAAGATGTCCCCGTCCCCTCCGAAGAGGCCCGACTGGATCACCGCCCGGTGAAAGAGCCCGGCGGCTCGGGGCGTCTGGAGCAGAGCGTTGACCTTTCCCCCGCCGCCGGACTGGCCCATGATGGTCACGTTGTCCGGGTCGCCTCCGAAGGCGGAGATGTTGTCATGGACCCATTGGAGCGCCGCCACCAGGTCCGCCTGGCCCAGGTTGCCGGTATATCTGTACTCGTCTCCGAAGCCGGACAGGTCCAGGTAGCCGATGCAGTTGAGGCGGTGGTTGACGGAGACCACCACCACGTCCCCAAAGTCCGCCAGCTCGTGGCCGTCATAGGCGTAAAGCTCGATGGAGGAACCCGTGGAGAAGCCGCCGCCGTGGATCCACACCATCACCGGCCTTTTGGCGTTCATTTCCAGATGCTTTGTCCAGATGTTCAAAAAATGGCAGTCCTCATCCTGTATGTAGTGGTAGTGGGGCACGTTGAATTGGTCGTGGGCGATGGGCGTGCGCATCTCCGGGCAGACGGGGCCGTAGATGATGGCCTCCCTGGTGCCCTCCCAGGGCTCCACGGGCTCCGGCATGTGGAAACGCGCCGCCCTGGCGTACCGGACGCCCCGGAAGATGAAGACGCCCTCCTCCCAAAGTCCGCGCAGCTTTCCGCCCCTCGTCTCCGCCACCGGGTAGTCCGGTTCGGAGATCACCGATCTTGTCAACCTTCTGGGATACATTTGACGCTCCTTTCAAGAGAGCGGCGGCATGCGCCGCCGCTCTTTGTCATCTGATGTTTCTCTCAATACTCGAAGATCACATTCTTCACCGTCAGCACGCCGTGCTTCACGGTGAGCTTCACGGTGGCCTCTTCGGCGGCGGGGATGGTGACAGGGACGGCCTTCACGGGCTCCAGGCTGCTCCCGGCGGGGAGGGCCACGGTGCCGACGGGCTGGCCGTTGCAGGAGATCTCCGCCTCCGCCTCGCCGATGCCCTCCAGGGTCACACGGCAGGGGGCCTTCACCTCGCGGACGGTGTAGTTGGCGTACTCGCCCTCCCCAAGCTCCAGTGCCAGATCCTCCAGGGGGTCATAGCGCTCCACGTTGGGATCCTCATACCAGTTGAAGGCGGGATAGGGCTTGTTCTTGGCGGTGGCCCAGACCAGCTTCGTCCGGTCCTCCAGGCGGAAATCCAGATAGTTGCTGAGCTCCCAGTCGCCGTAATACCGGCTGCCGTCCTCCTTGAACATGTCGTAGGCCGCGCCGGGCAGGGTGATGTTGGGGTGCTTGGCGCTGAGGCGGGCGTTCTCGTAGTTGACGGTGCAGTGCTCCAGCTTTGTGAGCTCAATGAACTCGTCCATGATCCGCTGGGACTCGGCGTAGCCGGGCCGCGGGCCGCCGGAGAGGAACTTGTGGATCTTGTCCCAGTCTTTGGGCAGGGGATGGCCCACAGAGCCCGGCGTCATGGGGCCGCCCATGGCCGTCTTCCAGGCCCAGGGGGTGTAGGCCACACCGTAGTGGGCGCAGATGTCGAAGAAC
This sequence comes from uncultured Oscillospiraceae bacterium, assembly GCA_947624585.1. Taxonomy (GTDB): domain Bacteria; phylum Bacillota; class Clostridia; order Oscillospirales; family Oscillospiraceae; genus RUG626. Next base: position 14,579 of record CANQKZ010000034.1, read on the forward strand.
ACGCCGTTGTGGATGGGCTTGGAGCCGCACTCCCCCAGCCACAGGGGCACGTTGTACTCCCGGCACTTCAGAAGCCAGGGATACAGGTCCTTTATCTCCGGCGACGCGCCGTAGAGGTGGATGGAGATGGCCCAGTTGTGGCACTCCGGGTCGTAGTCACGGTCAAAGATGCGCATATCCCGGGCGAACTTGGCGCCCTCCAGGAACATGATGTGCTCTTTGTCGATGGCCCGGATGCGGCGGATACACTCCTCATAATACTTCACCAGAAGCGGGATGTACTCGTGCTGGACAGGGGAGGAGACAGGCTCGTTGATCAGGTCATAGCCGGCGATGATCCACCTGTGGCCGTACCGGCGGACGATCTCTTCCCAGAGGACGATCTGCCGCTCGGTGCTCTCCTCGTCGAGAAAGACGCTGGGGAACTCACAGAAGAGCCCGTCGCCGGTGGCGCCGTTGTTTCCGCCCACCACGCCGTGCATATCCAGGATCACGTAGAGACGGTATTTCTCGCACCAGTCGATGACATTGGTGAGGCGCCGGAAGGCACCCTCGTTGAAGGTGATGCCCGGCTCCTCATAGAGAAGGGCGTTGGCGTTCAGGACCACGCGGACGCAGTTGTAGCCCAGCTCCGCCATGAGCCTGATGTCCGCTTCCGCCAGGTGGTTCTCCTCCCAGCGGTCCCAGAAGGTGGAGAGGTACTGGCTGCCGCAGAGCTCCCGGATGGTCTGGGATACAGTCCGGCGGGTGGTCCAGCGCTCCGGGTTGTGGTCCCGTCCGGGGCCGGGGAAGAGGAAGAACTTGAAGATGTCGATGGGCGTGGGCACGCCGCCGATCATGAAGCCCTCTACATTCTCCCAGTTGGCGGTGCCATACCCGTGAAGGATGATCTCCTGCCCCTCGCCGTTGACGAACCGGGTGCCCTGAGTCTTCAGGACGCCCTTGACATACTCGTTGTTATATTTGCTCATTGTGATACCTTTCCTTTCTGAGACAGATTAGGAGTGCTTTTTCGCTGAAAATATTATAGTGCAATCTGTACAACAGGTCTATCACTCCAAACGTGAGTTTTTGTAAAGAATTTCAGAAAAGCCCCCGGGATTATAAAAAATTTCCCGAAGTCGGGGAAAAATTTATAATCCCGGGGGCAATATCCGCATCTGCGTCACTCATCAGATCCCGGCGGAGGAGCCTGAGCGGTCAGCTCCGGCGCCTGAGCGGAGAGGGCCTTCAGGAAGGACCCGCTTGCCAGATACACGGGGCCGGAGAAACCGATAAAGAGGAACAGCGGCAGGAGCACGCGGCTGAGAAGGATCGCCGCCGCGAACACGACGGTGACGGTGAGGGTGGTGGCAAAATGGGCCAGGGACAGAAGGAAGGCGTTTTTCATCTGGGGCAGGAGCTTCAGGTCCAGCCACGCCAGCATGGGGAAGAGGTACAAAAATTCCAGGTAGGCCAAAACCGCCAGCACATATGCCAGCGTCCTGGCGGCCGTGTCGGAGGCGCCGGTGCCGCTGTAATAGTTCACATCCACATACAGCGTCACAGCGATCAGCAGGACCATCAGCCACGCGGCGGTGCTGCGCTTCCAGTTGGCGGCAAACTCCCGGAAATAGCAGGAGGCCACGCCTGATATGGTGTCCTGCCGGAGGCGGCGGCAGACGGAATACATGGCCGCAAGGCCTGCGCCAACAGTGACGATGGGAAGGCTTGTCAGCAGGAAGAGAAGCTGGAGGTAGACAAGGTCGGTGATCCGGGACAGGATCCGGGTAAATCGGTTATCCGCGTTCAGAAAATTCACGTCGGTTCAGCTCCTTTTCCTTCATTTCTCGTTTTTCTCCCGGTCCTGGGAGGGCGTGACGTTGAAGGTCTCCCGGTAGACCTTGCTGAAATAGGCGAAGCTGTCGTAGCCGCACCTCTGGGAGACCTCTCCCACGGACATGCGTGTGCTGCGGAGCAGGTTCCGGGCGTGCTCCATCTTCACGGAGTTGATGAGCTTCTTCACGGTCATGTTCTCCGTTGTCTTGACGATGAAGCTGATGTGGTCGGCGGACAGGTGCAGGTCCCGGGCGATGTCCTGCCGGGTGATGGGATCGGACATATGCTCGCGTATATAGTTCCGGAGAAGACGCATGTAATAGAGGTACCTGTCCTGTCCCATGGCGGACTCCAGAAGGGCGTCCTCGTCGATCTTCATGGATCGGACCCGCTCGTCTCCTCCGCCGGCTTTCTCCCGCTCCGTCAGGTTCTCCACGGCGTTTTTGAGAAACCGCAGCTCCGTGCCGGCGCAAATCATCCTCGCTCTGTCATCGGAGCCGCCGAAGAACTCCATATAGAACCCCGTCAGGCTCTCGGTGAGGGCCTCGGACAGGGGCGCCAGCAGAAGCGCCAGAAAGTGCCCGTCGTCCAGCCAGCAGGAGAGGCCTGAGGCGGTGTGGGTCTGGAGAAGCTTTTCAAAAAAGGAGCCGCACTCCGCGAGAAACCTCTCCCCGGGCTCCCGGGCTGAAGGCTTCTCCTTATAATATACGGAAAGCACTGTGCAGGGACTTTCCTCGCTGACCTCAAAGCCGAAATGCCGCAACTGGCTCAGACGCTTTTCCAGCTCCTGGGGATACACCACGGAGGTCTCCACCCCCGGCCACTCCTCAAAGAGCGTCTTGACCACGATGTTCCGGGCGGCGGAGTTGGCCTTGTCCAGGCTGGCCTTGGCCTTCTGTCTCTGGTCGCGGCGGACCTTTTCGATGGCACGTTTGACGCTGGCGATGATGTCCTCAAACCGGGCGGGCTGGATGATGTAGTCAAACACCTTCAGGTTGATGGCCTGCTTGGCGTAGAAGAAATCGGCGTGGGAGGTGAGCAGGATGCACTCGTATTCCATCCCCGACCGCCGGGCCCAGGCCAGCAGGGAGAGGCCGTCCTCGCCGGGCATCTCAATGTCGGAGACCACGATGTCCACCGGGTGCTCGGTCAGGATCTTCCGCGCCCTGGCGGCGCTGACGGCGGTGAGCACGGAGGTGAAGCCCATGTCGTGCCAGGGGATCCCGGTGGTCAGCGCGGAAAGGATGCTGGGCTGATCGTCTACCAATAATATCGTCATTGCAATTTCCTTTCTGCCGGGTCGTACCGCTCAGCCGGGAAGGTCAGGGTCACCGTGGCCATGCCGTCCTCGTTGGAGAAGGACTGGGCGCACCGCTCTCCGTACAGGAGCCACATGCGGTAGCGCACGTTGGCAATGCCCACCCGGCGGCTCTTGTAGTGGAATTCACTGGCGGAGGCCTCGCCCAGCTCTGTCAGCACCTCCTGGGAGAAGCGGCTGTTGTTCTGGACGGTGAGTCGAACCTGGGGGCCGTCCCCCGTCTCCTCCAGCTCCGCCGCAATGCGGATGGCGGTCACGTCGTCATCCTGGCGGTGCTTGACGCTGTTCTCCACAAAGGTCAGGACGGTCATGGGCAGGCACCGCAGCTCCATGGCCTCCTCGGGCACCGTCACCTCCAGCCGGATCTCTCCGAAGAGGCACCGGCACAGCTCCACATAGTTGACGGCGGATTCCACCTCCTCCCGGATGGGCACAAGGCTGTTCACATCCCGGAAGGAGTTGCGGAAATATTGAGACAGCGTCACCGCGATGGTCTGGATCTTCTCATCCTCGTGGATCTGCGCCAGGAAGTGGATGGTTTTCAGACAGTTTAAGTAGAAGTGGGGCCGGATCTGGAGCTGCAGATACTGCATCTTGGCCTGTACCGCGTCCATCTCGTGGCGGTATTTCTCCTGCTGGGCGGCTTGGAGGGAGTCCAGCATCCCGTCAAAGCCTGTGTAGAACTGGTCGATCTCCGCGATCCGGCTCCTCTTGCCGATCCTGTAGGAGGTATTCCCATCCGTGATCTGCCGGAAGGCGTCGGAGAGCTGTAAAAGCGGCATCAGCAGCGTCCTGTGGGTGAACCGGAAAAGCACCAGGATCATGACGAACAGTCCGATGAGCACCAGCACCGCGATGAGCTGGAACATATTCTGCCCGGTGAAGCTCCTGACCCCGGATGCCCGGTGGGAGAGTCCCAGAGGAAGCGTTTCGGAGTCCGAGGACACCAGCCTCCAGCTTTTCACCTCCGTGCCCACGCTGTGGAAGGTCAGCTCCCCCTCCGAGATGGAGCACAAGGTCCGGTACCCCTCGTTCTTGTCCGGGTCAATGAGAACTGCGATGCTGCCGTACCGCTGGCGCACGATGTAGATGAGGTACAGGTCCGTGTCATCCGGGCCGGCGGACACCACCCGCAGCTCCGTCTCCCGGCGGTTCCGGGTGGGGATCATGAAGGGGGTCAGCAGCTCATCCATGTTGCCGGAGTCCGTCTTGAAGTAGCAGTCGTAGAACCGCTGCGTCTTGTCACTGTATAAAAGGACGCCGTCCACCTCCGGGTATTTGGACAGGTCCCTCTGGGCGCTCTCCAGTACCTTCACCCCGTGGCCGGAGATGTGGCCGCTCTCGCTGGTGTTGGTGAAGTACAGAAATTCCATGCTCTGCACCGTGTCCATGGTCCCCTCCCGGATGGCCGACACATGGCTCTCAATGGACTCCAGCACGTTCTCCTGGCTCTCCACCATCATGGCCCTGTTGTACTGGTAATTCCTCACCACCGTGTACACAAAGAGCGCCACCGCCACCAGCAGGATCGGTATCGAGACGGCAGACAGGAGAAAGTCCACCACTGCCGTGATCCCCCGTTTTTTCATAACCCCTCCATAAATCGCTAAAGTTTTACAGTACCGCAGCCTGACATTTTGTACATATTATATAATTTTTCCGTCTGCGAATCAAGGGGTTTCCGAATTTGTTGTAACAAAATGCCGGATTTTTTATAGTTCCGGTCACGAGATTTTAAAAGTTTTAAATAAATTGCGGGCTTTGTTATGGAAAAGAGGCCGGAAAAGTTCTATGATTGTACCAACAAAAGCCCAGAAAGGAGCGCATAAATTGTGAAAAACGGCAAAGCTCACCCCGCGCCGGCCCGGCCACTGGGTAAGTACGTTGAGCATGGCGGTTTCAAAGGCTTCCTGCACAACCAGGTGCTGGACATCCGCAAAAACCCCGTGATCTACATACTGCTGTTTGTGGTGCTGGCCTACTTCGTCATCTTCAACTACATCCCCATGGCCGGACTGCTGATGGCATTTGAAAGGTACTCGCCGAAAAAGGGCTTCTTCGGGAGCACCTGGGTGGGGATGCAGAACTTCAAGGAGTTCTTCGGCGGTCCCTACATGAAGCGGACCATCCGGAACACCGTGGCCATCGGCGTGCTGGACCTGGTGGTCAACTTCCCCGCACCCATCATCTTCGCCCTGATCCTCAACGAGATCCACGCCAAGCGCTTCAAGAAGACCGTCCAGACCATAAGCTACATGCCCTATTTCATATCCGCCGTGGTCGCCTGCGGATTGATGGTCACCTTCATCGAGGCCGGCGGCCCCCTCTCCTCCATCGTGGCCTCCATCAAGGGCACGGAGCCGGAGAACCTTCTCAATAACCCAAAGAACTTCTGGCTCATCTACGTACTCATGAATCTGTGGCAGGGCCTGGGCTACGGCTCCATCGTGTATCTGGCTGCCATCAGCTCCGTGGACCAGGAGCTCTACGAGGCGGCCTACGTGGACGGCGCTGGACGGTGGAAGCAGTGCCTGCACATCACCATCCCCGGCATCCTCCCCATGATCCTGATGATGCTGATCCTGCGCATGGGCGCCGTGTTCTCCGTGGGAGCTGACAAGATCCTGCTTCTCTACTCCCCCGCCAACTATGAGTACTCCGACGTCATCAACACCTTCACCTACCGTCTCGGTATCCTGGACGCCAACTACGGTCTGTCCACCGCCGTGGGCCTGTTCAACTCCATCGTGGGCACCGTGATGCTTCTCACCACCAACAAGATCACCAAGAAGCTTTCCGGCTCGTCGCTGTTCTGAGGAGGGTAAGTTTGAAACATCGCTCCCCACGAGCCAGCCCTAAAAAGGGCATAAGGAACCAGCCGCAGATACTGCGGCGAAAAATGGTAAAAGAAGATTCAGCCAGGTTGAGGCTCTAATTCATCCTTGAAGATATAGCCCCTCATCCGAAGAAGCGCAAGGCCCTGAGATTTTGTGATGA
>CANQKZ010000035.1 GCA_947624585.1 uncultured Oscillospiraceae bacterium
CCACCATGGACGGCGGCGGAGTTTGCGCTCTACCTGCTCGCGCGGGAGCTTGGGACAGCGTCGCTGACGCTCCTGGGCTCCGGGGAGGCGGCGGTCCTGCTGGGGGGGAGACTTTTGGCGCTTTTGGGGATATCCGCCCTCTTCCCGGCCGGTCTCTTCCGGTGGCTCCGGGAAAGGCTGGCGGATGGGGACACCGCCGTCCGCGTCGTGTCGGGCGGATCGTTTCTGGCGCTCTTCGCCCTGTGGGTGGTCCAGGGGACGTACCGGGGGCCGGGGCGGCTCTGGAGCGCGGCGGCGGCGACGGCGGCGGGGATCACCGTTCTGGCGGGAGCGCTCCTTCTGCGGGAACAGCGGCATCTTCAGGAGACCGCCCGCATAAGGCTCATGGAGCGGTACCTGCCCATGGTGGAAGAGCTGGTGGAGTCTGTCCGGGCCCGCCAACACGAGTACGCCAACCGCGTCATGTCTGTCTCCGCCGCCGTCAACGCCGCCGCCACCCTGGAGGAGGCCCGCGCCGCCGTGGCGAAGCTGACGGACGGAGGCTTCGAGGGGGAGGCGGACCGGGAGCTTCTGCGCTGTGACAGCCGCCTTGTGAACGGGCTCGTCTTCGGAAAATCCCGGGAGGCACAGCTCCGGGGCGTGACGGTGCGGGCCCATATCGCCGCGCCCCTCCTGCACAGGGCCATGACCGAGGGGGACCTGGTGGATGTGACGGGCATCCTCCTGGACAACGCCATCGAGGCCGCGCCCGCCGCCAGCGACGTATTTCTCAGAGCCCTGTCAGAGGATGGGGCGTTGAGGCTCACCGTCTCCAACCCCGCCGAGCCCAAATCGGCGGTGGAGCTTACGCAGATGTTCCGCCGGGGGTATACCACCAAGGACGGCGGGGGCCGGGGATACGGGCTTTACAACCTCCGGCGCATGGCGGAGAAGTGCGGGGGCAGAGTCATCGCCAAAAATGAGAATGTGGACGGGGTGAACTACCTGACAGTGGGGGTGCTTGTACGGTGATTTTTGACGTTTCGTTCCCTCAAACCCCCGTTTCATTCCCAAACACTTGAAAAGCCGCGCCGGGTGGGCTAAACTCTCCTTGAAAGGTTGGTGATGCCCTATGGCGCGGCTTGTTCGTTTGGAGATGCGCAAGCTCATAAGACCCGTGGCGCTGGTGACGGTGCTGCTGGCGATTTTGCTGTCGGCGCTGAGTTGTACGCTGTTTCAAAACTACGGGATCTGCGCGGAGCTGGACAAGTGGGAGATCGGGTATGAATTTCTGGGGCTGTTCTTTCCGTTTTTTGTGACGATCCCGGTGTGCTGGCAGCTCTACTATGAAAGGCGGGACCGGTTTCTTGTCTACACCGTGCCCCGGGTGCCGGTGAAGCGGTACATCGCGTCAAAATATACCGCCTGCGCCATCTGCGCCTTCGCCCTGATATTCATCCCCCTGATGACCTCCGCCCTGGCGGCTCTGTACCTGGCCCCGTACAAGGAGCTTGTGCCGGAGCCCAAGCCCGTATGGCGCCACCTTTGGAAAACGCTCTACACGTCCCGTCCCATTCTCTACGCACTGCTTCTCTCCGCCTGGAAGGGTCTCCTGGGCGCGCTCACCATGACCCTGGGCTTTGTGCTGGCCCTCTACGGGAGCAACATCTTCGTCATCCTCACCGGGCCCTTTGTCTACGCCATTCTGGATCACTTCCTCTGGAGCATCGATCTCTACTATTCCCTGATCGTGGCTTTTAACCCGGAGTCGTTGGCCCGAATGACGGCGGGACGCTTCCTCTGGGGGCCGGTGCAGGCGGCGCTTTTCTGCGGTTTGACGGTGCTCTATTACACGAAGGTGAGAAAGCGCCGGGTGGTCCCGCTGTGACGCGGCGGATCTTCCGGCGGGCGGGGGCCGGGAAAACAGTCCTGCTCTGGGCGGTGTCCCTCCTGTTCGGCCTCTCGGACCGAAGGGCAGGGGACACCTTCGGCGGACACTTCGCGGCGGTACTGTCGGACCAGTACTACATGGTGTTCGCCGTCCTGCCCATATGCCTTGCGCTCTTCGGGGGCCTCATGGAGGACGACCCGGAGCCGGTTTTGCTGCGGCACGGCGGGTTTTTCCGGTACTTTCTGTGCAAATGGCGCTCGGAGTGCGTTCTGACTGTCCCTCTCTGGGCCGGGCAGCTCATTGCGCTGGCTCTCTCCGGCGTCGGCCTCCCGGCGGGGGGCTGGGGGCGGGAGACGCGGGTCCTGCAGCTTTTAGCGGGGATCTTTCCGGGGCCGTGGACAACGGCCGTCTGCGGGGCGGTCCATCTGCTGGCGGGGTACTGTCTTGTGGCCCTCCTGACATTGTGGCTGGGGCATTTTCTGCCCCGGGCGGGGGCCGTGGGGGCGCTGGCGGGGCTCTACGTGCTGACGGTTCTTCAGATGAGACTGCCTGCGATGGCCCAACCTCCGCTGGCGTATTGTACCAATCTTTCCCACTGGGTGCTGATGCTCCACAATCTGACGGAGCCGTGGCGGTTTCCACTGACGGCGGCGGTGACGGCGGTGTTTGTGACGCTGTCGCTGCTCTCTGTCCGGTTCGCGTGGCGGGGGAGGTTCTCAGGCGGGGAAAAACGCCCCCGTGGGCTGGGGGCGTACTACCGGCGGGCGCTGTTTTCACGGAAAAACACGGTGTTTTTGCCGGGTCTGACGCTGCTTCTCGCGAGCTGGACGTTTCTTCAATCCGGCGGGGTCGGGTCCGGGCGGGAGTGGGCGCTGACGCTGATGGCGGGGCAGGGGACCGGGAGGTTCTGGCTTCCGGGGATGCTTGCCCAACTGGTCTCCCAACTTTTGCCCCTGTGGCCCCTGGCGGCGTTGGTGTCGGAGGCCGTGGGCGGAGCGTCCGTCACGCTGGCGGTGCGTCTTTCCGGAAAAAGGGAGCTGACCCGGGCGCTCCTGGGGACGGCGGCGGTGTGGCTGGCGCTTTGGCTGGGCCTGACGCTCTGCGTCCTGCTGGCACCGCCAATTTTGGCGGGGGAGGCGCCGGATGTGGGGTTGGCGCTGATTTCCCTTGCGCTGCGCGGGCTGGATATGACATTTCAATTTCTTCTGCTTTTGGCCCTGATGGCCCTCACCGGAAGCGCGGCGGCGGGATTCGTCCTTCTCACGGCGGCGCATCTGGCGTGCGCTCTGCCGCTGACCTGTTGGCCGGTGGGTCTGTCCTGCCTTGCGCGGCTCGACGTGACCGGCGGGACGGTTTCCGTGGGAGCCGCCGCCGTCGAGCTGGCCGCCTGCTGCGTCGCGGCGGGTTTGTGGGACTATTTCAAGGGCACGAGGTTTCTTTTTGAGAAAAACGGAGGTTAGACATGAACATCATCGAGCTTGAACACGTCAGCAAGTCCTTTGGCCGCCGTCAGGTGCTCCGGGACGTGAGTCTCGCCGTGGAAGAGGGTTCCACCGTGGGGATCGTGGGGGCCAACGGCAGCGGGAAATCCGTGCTTTTTCAGCTCATCTGCGGGTTTTACGCGCCCGACGCCGGGACGGTCCGGGTCCGGGGTGAGGTCCTGGGGCGGGGGCGGGATTTCCCGGAGAATATCGGCGTACTCATAAACGCCCCCGGCTTTATAGCCATGGACACGGGACTTCAAAATCTCCGGTATCTTGCCGGGATACGGGGCGTTATCGGGGATACTGAGATCCGCGCCGCCATGCGGAAGGTGGGCCTTGACCCGGAGGACCGCACCCGAGTGGAGCACTACTCCCTGGGCATGAAGCAGAAGCTGGCCCTGGCCCAGGCCGTCATGGAGGACCAGGACATCCTCCTCCTGGACGAGCCCTTCAACGCCCTGGACTTCAAGACATACAACGACACCAAGGAGCTTCTGCGCGTCCTCCGGGCGGAGGGGAAAACTATCCTGCTGACCAGCCACAACTACGAGGACATCGAGGCCCTGTGCGGCAGGGTGTATATGCTGGAGGAGGGGCGTCTCCTGGACGCGCTCCCGGAGGACGAGATGAGGCGGAGATTCAGAGGGTAATCATAATAAAAAACGCTCGGAAAGGTTTTCCGCCTTTCTGAGCGTTTTCGGTTGGGGGCTGTGCCCTCACGAATTCATGCCGTACAGGATCGCGAGGCCCTTCAGGAGAAGGTCGGGTTCGTGGATGAGGGGGCGAACGCAGAAGGGGATGACCGTCGGCGCGAGGCCGCCGGTGACGACGGTGGGGAAGGGGGCGCCCAGCTGTTCCTCAATGCGCTCCAGGATGCCGTCCAGCGCGGAGGCGGCGCCCAGGAGGAGGCCGCTGCGCATACTCTCCGTTGTGTTGCGTCCAATGACGCGGCGGGGCGGATCCAGGCTCACCTGGGGCAGGAGGGAGGCGGTGCCGGTCAGGGCCTCCATAGACAGGCGAAGTCCCGGCATGATGACGCCGCCGAGGAACCGCCCGGCTCCGTCCACCACCGAGACGGTGTTGGCGGTGCCCATGTCCACGGTCACCACGGGCGCGCCATACAGACTCCTGGCCGCCACCGCGTCCACGATCCTGTCCGCGCCCACGGCGGCGGGGGAGTCCGTAACGACCGTGAGGCCGCACTTTATACCGGGACCCACGGTCAGAGGCAGGAAATCCAGCAAAAGCCCCACGGCGCCGGAGACGGCCCGGGTCAGGGAAGGGACCACGGAGGATATGATGCCGCCGCGCACCTCGTCGGGGGAGACACCCAGGGAGAGCAGGGCGCTTTTCAGAAGCACCGCGAACTGAAAATCCGTGGCGTTCCTGTCTGTCGCCACGCGGCGTGTCCCCAGGATCCGGTCCCCCTCAAAGAGGCCGATGACGATGTTGCTGTTGCCCACATCCACCGCCAGATTCATTCGCTCCGCTCCTTCAGAAGGTGCGCCTTCCCCAGGGCGGCGCCAACGGCGCCGGTGATGAGGGTGGAGAGGATCATTTCGAATATCGCCTGGAATCCCACGTAGCCGCAGGCCCAGAGGATCAGGTTCCTGCCGTTGGCAAGGCCCCGCACATACTCGGTGCGGCCGAAGAGCAGGATCAGAGCGCCCATGAAGAAGAGGGTGTTGAGAAACGCGGCGGAAAAGCCGGTGATGAAAGATGCCGCTGTGTGGCCGAAGATTTTTTTGGATAGGCGGTACACGTACGCCGCGCAGATGCCCACCAGCACCCGGGCGACGAAGCGCTGGATGACGGTGAGGACGGGGCTGATGGCGAAGGTCATCTGTCCCATGAGGCTCGCTCCGCCGATACCCACGGCCTGCAGGACGCTGGTGAGGCCAAAGACGCCGCCCAGCACCGCCCCGCCCACGGGCCCTAAGGCGATGGCGCCGATGGCCACGGGGATCATGTTCATGGTCATGGCCAGAGGTCCGATGTTCATATACCCCAGGGGTGTGAAATACAGCACCAGGAGTATACCGGTGAGAAGTCCAAGGAGCGCCAGCTCTCTCGGCTTCATGCCTTTTGTTCGCATTTGAGATCACTCCTAAATCAATGTTGCCATTCCGCCTGGCGGATACAGCACGGGGAGTATTATAGCACTCTGAATCGAAAATGTATAGCGCCATTTTGCCGAAAGTTTCACCGGTAATAATAAACCGCCCCGGCAAACCGGAGCGGCCTTATGCAGATTTATTATTTTCTCAGATCCGCCTTTTTGATGAGGCTGAAGCCCAGGGGGTAGGGGCCGGTGTGGACGGAGATGGCGGCGCCGATGTGGTAGATAGGCATCTCCGGCCTGTGGCCGATGGCGGACAGGTGCTCGGCGATCCTGTCCCGGAAGACCACGCCCTCGTCGTAGTCGTACCCGTAGCCGATGTCGGCCACGTACTCGTCCGTGGAGACGAAGGTATCGGCGACGTATTTGGAGGCCAGCTTGCCCACCATTTCCATGGACTTCTTCCGGGATCGGGTGATGCCGGAGGGGAAAATCTCGCCCTCCTTCAACGTGATGAGGGGGCGTATGCCCAAAAGCGCCCCGGCCATACCGGCCAGCTTCCCGATGCGCCCTCCGGCCCGCAGGTAGTCCAGATTCCCCACGGTGAAGAAGATGCGCCCGGTGGGCAGGATGTCCCGGAGCCGCTTCACCGACTCCTCGAAGCCAAACCCGGCGTCCCGCAGCTTCACAAGCTCCAGCACCACAAGCCCCTGGAGCACCGTGTCCACGGTGGAGTCGATGACCTCCACCTTCCGCTCCGGGTACTCGTCCAGCAGGAGCTCCCGGGCCGCCAGGGCCACCTGGTAGCAGGAGGAGAACTTGCGGGTGATGGTGATGCAAATCACGTCCTCCCCGGCCTTTGCCGCGTCCTCAAACGCCTCCAGCAGGTCCGCCGTGTTGGGCATGGAGCTCTTTGGAAACTGCCCCTGATGCTCCACCATCCACTTGTAGAAGTCCGCCTTGGAAATGTCCACGTTCTCCTTGATGTATGTCCTGTCGTCCATGGTCACATAGAAGGGCACCACACAGATCCCCTTCTCCCGCACCATCTCCTCCGGCAGATCGCAGGAGCCGTCCGATATGATCCTGTATGCCATGAAGCAAACCTCCTGTCCATTATCCATACACACTGTCACTTATTTATATATCATACAGCAAAATCCCGCCTTTTGCAATAGGCAGGATTTTGCCGGACTGTGGAATTGTACTGGACAGATTTCCAAAAAGTGTTTAATTATTCGGGGACGAACCCCTCGAAGATGGTGGGGACGCCCTGCTCCTCCAGCTTGCGCTGGAGCTCCGGGTCCCGGACGGTCCAGCTGACCTCATGGACCTTGTAGAGCCGTTTCATGGTCCGAAGGCTGGGCTGTTCACGGTCCAGGCAGTTGTAGGCGATGAAATCTGGCTTCGTCAAAAAGGTGGTGAGCAGATTGGACATGACGGCCCGGGTGGGAGCGCTGAGATTGGCGGGCTTGGAGCGCAGGAAGTTCTCGCTGAGCTGGCCCCGGATCACCTCCGGGTAGCGGCTGCGCAGACGCAGGAGCACCGCCGGGTCGAAGGACTCCACGCAGTAGGCGCCGCCGTACCGGGACAGGCGCTCCATCACCGCGTCGGTGAGGGGGGCGGAGTTGCCTCCGGCGGTCTTCAGCTCCACGATCAGCGGGGCCCGGCCCTCAAAGAGCGCCAGCACGTCCTCAAAGAGGGGAATGGTCTCCCCGGAGCCCTTCAGGGGGTAGGCGGGCAGGTCCTCCGCCGTCAGGTCCTCGATCTTCGCCCCGATGCCTGTGACGCGAGTGAGGTCGCTGTCGTGGACCACCGCCAGACTTCCGTCCCGCATCAGGTGTACGTCCAGCTCCGCGCCGAATCCGCCGTCCACGGCGGCCCGGAAGGCGGAGAGGGAGTTCTCCGGCCGACCCTCGTCCACGTTGTGGAGGCCCCGATGGGCGTAGCGGACGTTCTGGAACCGGTCCCACCCGGGCATATCGCGGCGGGGGGACAGGGAGATGAGGTAAAGCCCCGTGGTCAGCGCCGCCCCGGCGGCCACGGTGACGGCGGCTTTTGTGATGCGCTTCATTGGAAAGACCCCTTTCGGATATTCATTGGTATAATCAGTCATCCATGTCCTCGAACGCCTCCAGCCCGCGCTTGGCCTCGGCCTTCACGTCGCCGTGGCGCACAAAGAGCATGGTGACGAAGCTCAGGGAGACGAAGAGGGCCGCGTAGGGGAAGAGGACCCGGTAGCTGATGTGCTTCATCAGTGTTCCCGCCATAACCGGGGTGATCACCTGGGCCAGCATGGAGGCGGTGTAATAGTAGCCGGTAAATTTACCCACGTCGGACCCGCGGCACATCTCCACCACCATGGGCAGGGAGTTTACGTTGATGGCCGCCCAGGCCAGACCCACCAGGGCGAAGGCGATAAACATAATGGCATTGATGGAGTCATATACCGTTGTCAGAACAAATCCCGCCAGGAAGCAGGAAGCCAGGAGGATGATACCGCCCATGATGGTCTTCTTGCGCCCTATCTTGGAGGCCACGATGCCGATGGGGATGTAGCTGATGATGGCGCCGCCGGTGGCCACCATGAGGCAGGTGGACGCGCCGCCCAGGCCCTCGCCCATCACCTCGTCGATGTAGGTGGTGAACCAGGTGGTGACGCCGTTGTAGCCGATGAACCACAGGGCGATGGAGGCCAGCAGGAAGCCCAGGGACTTCTTCACCGGCGGGGGAAGCTTCTCATGCCCGGAACCGTCGTCCTTCGCCAGGTTCCACTCCGGGTGCTTCTTTTCCAGCTCCCGGTTCTCCGCCGCCAGCTTGGGCTCCCGGATGGTGAGAAGCAGCAGCGCCAGGGCCAGGAGCATGATGCAGGAGACGGTGATGAACAGGGGCTGGTAGTTGACGTGCTCCAGAACGGAAGTCTTGGAGGTGGGGTACATCACCGCCGCCACGCCAAGATAGACGATGCCGCCCACGGCGCCCATGAGATTGATGATGGCGTTTGCCCTGGATCGGAGGGGCTTGGGGGTCACGTCCGGCATCAGCGCCACGGCGGGGGAGCGGTAGATGCCCATGGAGATGAGCAGCAGGCCCAGCACGATGACGAAGGACACCAGCTTGTAGGGCGCCGCCGCCGCGGCATAGGAGTTGTCCAGCACCGGCAGGACGTTCATCAAAATCACCGCCAGCACCGTGCCCACGATGATGAAGGGCGTCCGGCGGCCCAGCTTATGATCCGACCTGTCCGACAGCCCTCCGAAGAAGGGGAGCAGGAACAGGGCCAGAATGTTGTCCGCCGCCATGATCGCCCCCGTCAGGCTCTCGTCCATGTCAAAGGTCTCCCGCAGGATCAGCGGCACGACGTTGTCGTACATCTGCCAGAAGGCGCAGATGGAGAGGAACGCCAGCCCCACCAGCACCGTCCGTTTGTTGTCCAGCTTCATTTTTTCCATAAAACTGCCTCCTTTTTCCTTTATCTACATAATAACAGAAAAAGCGGGGGAAATCAAGTTGTTTTTTGTAAAATTTGACTTTACCGAAGTAGCAATATAGGGCGGGAAATTACCCCGCCCTGTTGGCCGCGATATTCTGTTGCGGAACGGATCCTATCACCACCCGGCGTTCCCGTCGGAGGCGATGTAGAAGACGCCCAGGGTCCCGGGGCCGCAGTGGATGGTGACCACGCTTCCCGCCCGGGTGACGAAGACGTTTTTAAACCGCCCCAGGGCCCGGACCCGGGAGGCCACCTCGTCGATGATCTCCTGGGGGAGCCTGCCCGTGTGGGAGATGAAGATGTTGTCCGGGTCCGCGTTCAAAAGCAGCGGCTCGATGTCCTCGTAGTACTTGCGGATCACGTCGGGCTGGCGTCCCCGGTACTTTTTTGCGACGCCCAGCCCGCCGTCCTTTACCAAAATCTTGGGCTTGATCTTCAGCGCCCCGCCTACCAGCGCCGTGGCGGCGGAGCACCGACCTCCCCGGTGGATATAGGTCAGCTGTTCGATGACGGAGGTGGTGCGGACCTTGGGGATGAAGGAGTTTACATAACTTTCAACCTTCCGAAGATCCGTCTCCCCGGCCTCGATCATTGCGGCGGCCTTGAGGATGAGAAGGCCGATGCCGGTACACAGGTTCCGGGAGTCTATCACCGCCACATGGTCCGACCAGTCCAGGTTCTCGGCGGCGATGCGGAAGGTGTTGCAGGAGGCGGAAAGCCCGGTGGAGATGCCGAAGAAGATCACGTCCTCCCCGCGCTCCACAGCCTCCCGCAATGCGTTCTCCGCGTCGCCCACGGAGAACGCGGCGGTGACGGGGGTGGTGTTGTGCTCGTCCGACCATGCGTACAGCTCGTCGGGGGTGATGTTCCGCCAGTCGATGTAGGTTTTGTCCCCCATGTTCACGTAGAGGGGGATGACCCGGATGTTGTGCTTCTCCCAGAGCTCCGGCGTCAGGTCGTTGGTGCTGTCGGCGTAAATGCGTATCATTGGAAAGAGCCCTCCTGTGGGAACAGCGTTATTCCACGCCCTTTTTCGTTTTCAGCGTCTCGGCGATCTCCTGGACGCGCCTGTCGGTGAGGGTGAACTTCTTCACAAAGAAGATGAACGCCACCACCAGCCCCAGGATGGGCAGGATGGTCATCAGCAGCCGCAGGCCCATGATGGCGGACTCGGGCTGGACGGCCACCACGGCCTCCTCGTCGGTGTTGCCCACAAGGCCGATGAGGTCGAGGCCGATGCCGGTGATGAACACCGCGAGGCCCGAGGCGGCTTTGACAACGAAGGTCTGCATGGAGAAGATGACGGATTCCTCCCGCTTGCCGGTCTTCAGCTCGCCGTAGTCCACGGAGCTGGAGAGGAACACGGTGGTCAGCACCGTCAGGATGCCGTTGGCGGCGAACACCAGGGCGCCGCACAGGCAGATGAGCGCCATGTTGTCGGCAAATCCCGCGAAGCAGACGATCAGGATCAGCGCGTAGCCCAGCATGGCCGTGCCCAGGGCCGCCTTGAAGATCTGGGTGTTGCCGAATTTCTTCCGGAGCAGGGGATAGATCACCATCATGCCCAAAATCTGGAGCACGCCGCCCACCATGGTGAACATGGTGTAGTTGGCCTGCCACCCGGAGCCGCCGATGTCGTACTTGAAGAAGTAGATGACAAGGTTGGAGGTGAGATAGAGCGCGGAGTTGATGAGCAGGATGGCGAGAACGGTGATCATGGCCTGGTCGTTGCGGAAGAGGGCCCTGAACATCTGGGGAATGGTGGAGGTGCCCATCTTGCCGATGTCGTGCTCCCGAACCTTCACGCAGCAGAACACCTCCGCCGCCACGAAGATCACCGCCACGATGAGGGCAACGGTGCCAAAGCCGGACTTCTCATTGCCGCCGCCCAGGAGCTTCACCGCCATCAGCGTGCCCACCTGGATCAGCGCGGAGCCCACGCCCGCGCAGGTGCGCCCGATCACCGACAGGTTCTCCCGGTCGGCGGGCGTGTCGGTGACGGCGGGGATCATGGACCAGTAGGGGATATCCATCATGGTGTAGGTGGTGCCCCAGAGGATGTAGACGACGGCGAAGTAGACCATCAGCCCCGTGCCGGAAAGGGACGGCGCGGCGAAGAGAGCGTAGAGCACCAGTGCGTTGAGCACGGTCCCGGAGAAGAGCCAGGGGCGGAAACGCCCCCACCTTGTGCGCGTCTTTGCCACCAGGATGCCCATGAAGGGGTCGTTCAGCGCGTCGAACACCCGGGCGATCATCAGAATGAGCCCCACAAAGGTGGCGGACAGCCCCAGGAGGTCCTGATAATAGTACATGACGTAGCTTGCCGAGAGCGCGTATACCATGTCCTTGCCCACGGCCCCCACGCCGAAGGCGGCCTTTTGCGAACCTGTCAGTTTCATGTTGTGTTCCTTCCTCCCATTTTTTGTATAGAACTTGTCGCGTTATGCCGCGTGGGACGTGTCTCCCGATCCCTCGCGGCGCTTTCACACAGTATTATGCTATTTCCGAATCGTTTTTTCAAGGGAAAGAGCAAAAAATCGACACATTGTACAAAAAACGCACAGCCAATTTGTGCAAAGCCCCCATTCTTGACCCCACGCCGCCGGGACCGTGTTTTTCTGGGCCGGACGTTTTGTGAAAATTTATTTCCCCGGGGTCGGGGGGATGGGAGCCGTACACGGGGCGCGGGAGTGCCGATTTGGTGTTATGCACAAATCATGAAAGTTATTGTGGGCGAGAAATTCATATTCATATGAAAATACCTTTTCGGGCTTGCCAAAATGCAGGATTGCGCATATAATAGCTGTAAAATCAATAATAAAGACAGGGGATACCGATCATGAAAAGCTTATCATCCGCCGCATCCGCCATCAAGCCCTCCGCGACCCTCGCCATCAACGCTCTCAGCCAGGAGCTGAAGGCCCAGGGCGTGGACGTGGTCAGCTTCGGCGCCGGTGAGACCGATTTCTACACGCCCGACCACATCAAGGCCGCCGGGATAGCCGCCATCGAGGGAAACAAGTCCTACTACACCTCCTCTTCCGGCGTGGCGCCTCTGAAGGCCGCCATCTGCGGGTACCTGGACAGGAGCTTCGGCGTGAAGTATGAGAATAAGAACATCTGCGTCACCTCCGGTGCCAAGCACGTGCTGTACATAGCCATGCGCGTGATGCTGAACCCCGGCGACGAAGTGATCCTGCCCGCCCCCTACTGGGTAACCTATGAGGAGGCCATCCGTATGTGCGGCGCCGTCCCCGTGATCCTGAAGACCGACGAGTCCACACGGTTTAAAATTAGCGCCCAGCAGCTTGCTGACGCCGTCACGGAGAGGACCAAGGCCGTCATCCTGACAAACCCCTCCAACCCCACCGGGATGCTCTACTCCGAGGAGGAGCTGCGCGCTCTGGCGAAGGTCATTGTGGACAACGACCTCTATCTCATCGACGACGAGATCTACGCCACCCTGGTCTATGAGGGCAAGTTCGTCTCCGCCGCCGCCGTCGACCCGGAACTTTACAAGCGGACTGTCATCGTCAACGGCGTGTCGAAGACCTTCGCCATGACCGGCTGGCGCATCGGCTTCGCGGCGGGCCCGGCCAACATCATCAAGCTCATGGACACCTATCTGAGCCACTCCACCGGCAACGCCTGCAACATCGCCCAGTACGCCTCCATCGCCGCCTACGAGGGAAGCCAGGAGTGCGTGGAGAAGATGTACGCAGAGTTTGCCAAGCGCCGCGCCTACTTCGTGGAGCGGGTCCGGGCCATGGACAAGGTCAGCTGCCTGCCCCCCGACGGCGCCTTCTACATCTTCATGAACGTGTCGAAGACCTTCGGCTCCACCCTGTGCGGGGAGAAGATCAACGACTCCTCCGACTTCGCTCAGGCGCTTTTGAAGCACGGCCTGGTGGCAACCGTCCCCGGCGCGGCCTTCGGCTCCAACGAGCACATCCGCTGGAGCTACGCCACCAGCCTTGAGAACATCAAAAAGGGCCTCGACAGGCTTGAGATGTTCCTGAACGATCAGCCTCTCGCCTGACGCTCGATCCGTTTTTACCTCCCGCGGCGGGGAATTCCCCCATGCCGCGGGAATTTTAGTAATTTTGATACTTGAATTGCCTCCCTGATATGGTATAATAGTGCCATCGGAAACCCCAAAAAACCTACATAGGAGTGATTCTGCTATGCCTTTAGTAACCACAACCGAGATGTTCAGGAAGGCCTACGACGGCGGGTACGCTGTCGGCGCTTTCAACGTCAACAACATGGAGATCGTCCAGGGCATCACCGAGGCCGCCCGTGAACAGCACGCCCCCCTGATCCTTCAGGTATCCAAGGGCGCCCGCGCCTACGCCAACCACACCTACCTTGTGAAGCTGGTGGAGGCCGCCGTCATCGAGTGCCCCGACATCCCCATCGCCCTGCACCTGGACCACGGCCCGGACTTTGAGACCTGCAAGTCCTGCATCGACGGCGGCTTCACCTCCGTCATGATCGACGCATCCTCCAAGCCCTTTGCCGAGAACATTGAGATCACCCGCAAGGTCGTTGAGTACGCCCATGACCACGGCGTCGTGGTGGAGGCGGAGCTGGGGTCTCTTGCCGGTGTGGAGGATGAGGTCAACGTCTCCGCCGAGGATTCCAGTTACACCCGTCCCGAAGAGGTGGAGGAGTTCGTCTCCAAGACCGGCTGCGACTCCCTTGCCATCGCCATCGGCACCAGCCACGGCGCCTACAAGTTCACCGCCGCCCAGTGCACCCGCAACGAGCAGGGCATCCTGGTGCCGCCTCCGCTGCGGTTCGACATCCTGGAGGAGGTCTCCCGCAGGCTCCCCGGATTCCCCATCGTGCTCCACGGCTCCTCCAGCGTTCCCCAGGATTTCGTGAAGATGATCAACGAGAACGGCGGCAAGATGCCCGACGCCGTGGGCATCCCCGAGGAGCAGCTTCGCAAGGCGGCCACTCTGTCCGTCTGCAAGATCAACATCGACTCCGATCTGCGTCTCGCCATGACCGGCTCCATCCGCAAGTATTTCGCGGACCACCCCGAGCACTTTGACCCCCGCCAGTATCTGACCCCCGCCCGCGCCAACATCAAGGCCATCGTCACCCACAAGCTCATCGACGTTTTGGGCTGTGCGGGCAAGGCGTAAGCGGAAGGTACGGTCCGTAAGCAGAAGATATATTATATTCCAGGGCGGTCGCGCCCCCACTCCCGGGGGCCGGTCGCCTGATTGAATATCCGCAGGTGGTGAGACAGTGAAAGAGAACGAGCTTGACTATATCCCGGAAGAAGTTGACCTGTCCGGGCTCACCGTTGACGATATATTGAAGGAGTACCACGCCTCCGAGGGGACTGCTCCGGCCTCGCCGGAGCCGGAGCCGGGACCGGAAGGGGAGCCCGCCCGGCCGCCCGAGCCTGTGCGTGAGGCGGAGAGAGTTTTGCCCGCCTTGGAGGATCCGACGCCGGCGCCGGAAGAGCTCTCACGACCGGAGAGCGGGGAGCCTGAGGCGGAGACACCGGGACCGGAGACGCCTGAGGCGGAGAACACTGGATCGGAGACATGGAAGACACCCGAGGCAGAGGCCGCGGAGGGGGACGACCCGGACGGCGGGGCGGAGGAGGAGACTGAGCCGCCGGAAAAGCCAAAAGAGCGCCGGATAAGGCCGAAGCGGGTGAGGCGGGAGCGGGAGTCCGCGCCGCTGAAGCGTCCCGCCGTCCTCTCGGGCGGAGTGATGATGGCGGGACTTGCCGCGCTGGTTGCCGCCGTGCTCCTGGGCGTGGCCGTGGCCCCGGATTTGCCGGACCCCATATGGAGCGTCCTTGTGATTGGGGCCCTGGTGTCCGCCTGCCTGCCGCTTTTTGCGTGGACGGTCCTGCACCTGAGAGACAGAACGCGCCACGCGCCGCCCGCGGTGATGCTCCTGGCGGTGCTTCTCACGGCGGCGGGCCATGAGCTCATCGACGCCGCCATAGCCGCCGCCGTATTCGATGTGCTCTACACCGTGTTCGCCCGGCTCTCCCGGCAGGAGGAGGAACGGGTCATGGAACGGCTAAACGCCAGGCTGGACGGCTTGGACCCCAGCCGCGACAGGCGGCTCATGACCTGCGTCACGGAGCTGGAGGATCGAAAGCTGAAGGCCCTCACGGCGCTGGCGGGGGTAGAACGCTTCATCCTCCTGGGTGCGCTGGCTGCTACCGTCCTCTTCACACTGGCGCCGGGGCTCATCGATGGGCGGGACTTCACCAAATGGTTGGCCAGGGCCTCCGTCACCGTGGCGGCCTGCGCCTACGGTGGGGAGTTCGCCGCGCTCTTGTCCTACATGAGGGCGGTGGATGACGCATTCACGAACGGCATATGGATCGCCGGCACCGGGACGGTCAACGCCTGCGCGGACGTGACCGGCGTGGTCTTCAACAAGACCGGCACCCTCACCGACGGGAAGCTGAGGATCACCAACTTGGATCCCGTCCGCATCAGCCAGGAGCAGCTGCTTTCTCTCGCCGCCCTGGCCGGGGCGTACTCGGAGCACCCCCTCAACCGGCTCATCCGCCGGGCTGCCGGGGAGGAGCCGGACAAGTCCCGCATCTCCCGCCAGCGGGTGGAGATCGGCTACGGCAGCATGGTCCAGCTGGACGACGGGACCCTGGTGGGCATCGGAAACATCGATTTCGTGGAGAAGCTGGGCGTGAAGGGCAAATTCTTCGTCTCCGGCGACTCCTGCGCCTTCGTGTGCGTGGACCGGGTGTGCGTGGGCCGCATCGACTTCACCGACGGCATCCGCCCGGACGCCCTGAACGTCGCCCACGACCTGCGGAAGGCGGGTGTGGACAACATCGCCTTTATGACCGGCGACAACGCCCTGACCTCTACCAACGTGGGCCGGCGGCTGGACATCGCGGAGGTCTACTCCGACTGCCGCCCGGCGGACAAGGCGGAACGGCTCCAGTACATCCAGAACACCCAGGTGCCGGGGGACAGGACCGCTTTCGTCACCCGTGCCGGAAACGAGAGGGAGCTTCTGGAGCTTGCCAACATCAGCGTCACCCTTGGGGTGGGGGACGACTCCACCGCCGCCTACCCGGACATCATCCTCTCGGACGGGAAGCTGACAGGACTTGCCAGGGTCATCGGCGTGTCGAAAAAGGTGCGGCGGAACATCGTCTTCGCCTTCTGGGTCTCCTGCGGCGTCCGCCTCCTGACGGCGCTTCTGGGCCTTGCGGGCGTTTTCCCCATCTGGGCCGCTTCCGTCGTGATGGCGGGACTTTCCCTGTATATCCTGCGCCGCTCCGACGTGAGGCCGGAAGAGGGGAAGAAAAAATAAAGGAAAATCGCGGGAATTTTTTGATTTCCCGCTTTTTTCTGTTGACAAACTCGAATATCGAGATTATAATGTGGACAGATAGCTCGAATATCGAGATAATCTGCGGCGGGTATACTCGAATATCGAGAAAAGGAGGCGGGGCCATGCCGAGAGCGAAGTTTCAGACCATGACGGAACAGATGTTCTACACGCTCCTGTGCCTCAAGTCGGAGTGCTGCGGGATGGACATCCTGGACCGGGTACCGGCCATGACCGGCGGCGCGGTGAACGTGGGTTCGGGAACGCTGTACACACTGCTGGAGCAGTTTTGTACGGTGGGATGGATCCGGGAGACCCGGGTGGAGGGCCGCAGGCGAAGCTACATCCTGACTCCGGCGGGCCGGGAGGCGCTGGAGCGGGAGTACGGGCGCATCGTCCGCCAGGCGGAGGACTACAGGCGATTTTTCGGAGAGGAGGAGAAAAAATGAGGAACAAAAAGCGGGAGCTGCTGGTCTACTCCCTCTATGACTACGACGCCTACGCCCGGCACTTCGCCAAAATGGCGAGGTGCGGCTGGATGGTGGAGGGCACGGCGCCCTACACCTGGGTCTACCGGAGGTGTGAGCCCCGGGAGCTGACCTTCGCCGTGTCCTACTTCGCCCGGGCATCCATGTTCGATTCAGAGCCGGGGGAGGAGCAGAGGGAGTTTATCGCCTTCTGTGAGCGCACCGGCTGGAAGCTGGCCGCCACCAACGCCCAGATGCAGGTTTTCTACAACGAGCGGCCGGACCCGGTGCCCATCGAGACGGATCCGGCGCTGGAGGTGGAGACCATCCACAGGGCGGCGAAGCGGATGTACCTGCCGCTGATCTGGATCATCCTGGGCATCGGGGTCCTGGAGACCGTGACCATCCGGCATCCCGATCCCATGGCGCACCCCCTGACGTTCCTGGCCCGAGGGAGTGCCTTTTACAGCCTGGCGGCAAACCTGCTGGTGCTGCTGTACGCCGCAGTGGAGCTGGCGGCCTACTTCCTCTGGCTCCGCCGTGCCCGGCGGGCCGCCCGGGAGATGGGGACGCTGATCCCCTCGGCGGGGCACCGGCGCTTCAACGCCGTGATGCTGGCGTTGACCCTGGCCGTGCTGATCTGCGCGCTGGGTTCCTCGTTCCTCTACGGGGGAAGGCTGTTCGGGTTTGTGACGGCGCTGATGCAGGTGCTGATGGCTGTTGCCATCGCCATATCCTGGAAGATCCGGAAGCTCATGATGCGCCGCCACGCCTCCAGGACCGCCACCATGCTGGCCACCTTCGGCACCGCCATCGTGCTCTCCGTGGTGATGGTGATGGGGACGCTGACCGTCACTCTGGGATATTTATCCAAGGACCTCCTGCGGGAGGACCCGGAGGGCCTGCCCCTGACCTTCACGGACGTCTATGGGGGGTCCGACTACCGGGAGAACATCCGCCGGGACGGGAGCCCATTTCTCACCAGCCTGTCCGTGCTCCAGTACCGGGCAGCCGGCGACAGTCTGGAATACGAGCTCTATCAGGTCCGTCTTCCGTTCCTGGAGACGCCCGTCCGGAACCTGGTGCTGAGGGACCTGGAAAAGGACGGCACCGTGGAGGGCGTACCCTACATGGAGGCCGACCCGGCCCCCTGGCACGCCGACATCGCCTTCTGCCGGGACCGGCAGGGGAAGCCGGCGGACGACTGGCTGCTCTTTTACGATGGCCGGATCGTGTTCTTTGACATGGACGGGGAGGCGACCCAGGCCCTGCGGGACACCGTGGCCGAAAAACTGGGCGGAAAGGAGATCTCAAAATGAAAAAATATGAATTCTATTCCTTATATGACTACACAGCCATAGAGGAGCACCTTGCGAAGATGGCGGAAAATGGCCGGCTTTTGGAGAAGATCGGGCCGTTTTGCTGGACATACCGGGCGATACAGCCCCAAAAACTCCGGTTCCGCGTGACCTATTTCCCCCGCGCCTCCCGCTTCGACCCGGGGCCCTCGGCGGAGCTTGCGGAGTATGCGGACCTGGCGGACCACACGGGCTGGCGCCGGTGCGCGGAGCTGGAGTTTCTACAGATCTTCTGCGCCGCCGACCTGTCCGCCCCGCCCATGGAGACGGACCCGGCGCTGCGGGTGAGAGCGGTCCACGCGGCCTGCGCCAAAAGCGTCCTGCCGTTGGGGGCCTGTATGATCCTGATGTGCGGGCTGATGCTGACCATGCTGGACACGCTTCCCGGCCTCACAGCGATCTTCGGGGGCGCGGTGTCCGCGCTGTGTATCGTATATTACATCATCGAATTGTGCGTCTACGCGCTCTGGCTCCGTCGTGCCGTCCGGGCGGCGGAGGTGGGGGAGTTTGCGGACTCGCCCCGCCACAGCCGGTTTTTGCGGTTGCTCCAGTGGGCGGCCTTTGGGCTGATGGTCGCGTTTGGTGCCGGGAGCCTGGCGCTGGGCGCGGGTGTCGGGGAGCTCGCGGCGCTTCTGCCGGTGCTGACGGCGGAGCTGCTGTTCGCGGGGGCGGAGGTCATACGGGAACAGCTGCGGCGGCGGGGGACACTGCGAAGCCGGAACCGCGCGTCGGTCCTGGCGTATTCCGCGGCGGTGTTCGCGGAGCTGAGCGTGTTTTCCGCGATGGTGAGGTGACAATATGGAAAAATTGACATACCCCGACGGGAAAGCCAAAGCCTTCACCGTCTCCTACGACG
The DNA here is from genome assembly GCA_947624585.1 of uncultured Oscillospiraceae bacterium. Lineage (GTDB taxonomy): Bacteria > Bacillota > Clostridia > Oscillospirales > Oscillospiraceae > RUG626. The sequence goes on from CANQKZ010000035.1 coordinate 18,932, forward strand.
ACGGCGTTTTGCAGGACGCGCGGCTGATGGAGCTTCTGAACAAGTACGGTGTTGTCGGGACGTTCAATTTGAACTCCGAACTCATGCGCCGGGAATTCCAGTGGACCCACGAAAGCAGTATGGCGGTGCGGCGGCTTTCCGAGAGCGCCGTCCTGCGTCTCTACGACGGCCATGAGATTGCCAGCCACAGCCTGACCCACCCGTATTTTGAGGGCAAGGACCGGGCGTTCATCCTCCGTGAGATGGGGGAGGACCGGGACAATCTGGAACGCCTCTTCGGGCGGCGGGTGAAGGGCTTTGCCGCGCCTTTCGACTACTGGAACCCCCTGATGGCGGACTGCGCCAGGGCCTGCGGGTTTGAGTACGCCAGGATCTCCGAGGAGAGCTTCTCCTACGAGCCGCCAACGGACTACTACAATTGGCGGCCCGGTATCTTCCATCTGGACGACCGGCTGGACACGTTCGTGGACGGGTTCCTGGAGACGGACACGGAACTGGCCCTCTGCCAGATCGTGGGGCACTCCTACGACCTGGACGCGGCGGGGATGTGGGACAGGCTGGAAAGTATCCTCCGCCGTGTGTCACGGTGCCCGGATGTGGCTTTTATGTCAACTATAGACGCAATACGGCACCTGAAAAGCGTCCGGGGAGGGTGATTCCCGCGATGTGTCCTGTACTTTTGAGCGAAAATGTGGTATTGTTTTCCCTGAAAAGGGGGCATGGACATGGATCAGATCAAGATCGGCGCCTTCCTCCGTCAACTCCGACAGGAGCGGGGGCTGACACAGGGGGAGGTGGCAGAGCGGTTCGGTGTCACCAACCGAAGCGTATCCCGGTGGGAGACGGGGGCGAATCTGCCGGACCTGTCGCTGCTTGTGGAGCTGGCGGACTTCTACGGCGTGGAGCTGCGGGAGCTGCTGGACGGGGAGCGGGGGGAGAGGCCGGGGCCGGAGCCCTCCCGGACGCAGGATGAGGACGACACGGCCAGGAAGGCGGCGGAGTACGCCTCCAGGGACAAAGAGGTCCTTGCGCGGTTCATGGTGATGTACAACGTGGTCGCGCTGGCGCTCTTCACCGTCCACCTGGCGGTGTATTTCCGGGGGATACAGGGCGGACCGGTGAAGCACGCCTCGGATTTCTGCCTGGGAGCGGCCTACGGGGTGATGGCGTTGACGGCGCTCTTCCTGACGGGGAAACTGGAGCGTGCCGCGGTATTGAAAAAGCGCCTCCTGCGGGGCCCCAGGGGCCGGGGGTCCCTTCTGGCGTCGTCGTTCTACCTGGCGGCGCTGGTGTGTTTCCTGATTTCCCTGCTGGACCCCAGGGCAGCGGCGGCGCGTTGGCACGGTGCTTCGGAGGCGTGTTCCTGTGCGCGGGATCTGTGGCGCTGTTCCGGGCAAGAAATTGAAAAAAGGGGCTGTGAAAAAAGCCCCCTAAAAAGGGAAGAGAGTTACCAAGACCCCCTGGTAACTCTCTTCTCTTTTTGGTATAATCATTTTGTGCAAACAAATCATACCAACACACATTATAGTCCAACGCAGGGAAGATTTCCAGAGTTTTTTGAAGAAAGTTTGGAGATCGGCGATGTGGTTTTTGAATTTGACGAGATCTGCGAGGAGATCGGGATAGAGCGGTATCTGAAGCCGGCGGAAATCAGCTTTTTGGGCCGGCCGGGGTA
>CANQKZ010000036.1 GCA_947624585.1 uncultured Oscillospiraceae bacterium
TCTTTTTCGGGTCATGCTTCGTCACGCGGCTTGGAAATACATACAGTATTCCCGGCACCGCCTTCCTCGCCTGACACGAAAAATCCTCATCGCTCGGTGTCTTATTTTAATTGAATATTAGTATAAGTCTTCGGCCCGCGCGGCTATGGTTCCTCCCAGACGTACCGACACGGAACGCGGAAGCCGACCCGAGACACAAGGCAGAGGGCCCGGACAACCGCCGGGCCCCACGACAACCGCCATCGTAGCGCGGCCCCAAACAGAGCCACCCAGCCCCCGGCCACCGCCAACGTAAGCGGCCAAGCGAAGTGGATGCAGAAACCAATTAAGTCTACGGACCGCGCGGCTATGGTTCCTCCCAGACGTACCGACACGCCACCGCGGAAGCCGACCCGCGTTACGAAGCGCCGGGCCCGGACTATCGCCGGGCCCCCACCCGGCTTTTTCTCTCTTTTGCTTCTTTTCTCTCTTTTGTGCAGTGGCGTTTCTCTGCCACGGAACAAAAGAGAGAAAAGAAGAACCCCCCGTCCGCCCGGACGGCTACCGAAAAACCCCCCGGCGGGCCAAGCCTCACCGTCAGGTCGAAAGAGCGGGAGGGCCACCGCCCTCCCGCAAAAATCGAATTTTACTGTACCTTATTGAGCGTAGCGTCATCGATCTTCCCCCACGCCCCCGCGCCGGACCCGGCGCACTTCACATAAATACCAACGGTGACACTCCCCCCGGCGGGAACCGAGATCCCCGAGATCCTCCCGGCATCCCAGCTCCCATAGGAGGTGATCTCCATATCCGCCTTCCCGATCATTTCCCCGTTCTGCTTCACATAAGCATAACACTCATACTCCCCGGCATCCCCGCCCATGATGGCGATGGAGTAGTCGTAAACCCCCGCCTCCAGATCCTCCACGGTCTGTTCCAGGGTGAACTCCACGGGCTTGGGCGCGGCGCTCCAGAAGTGATAGTGCTTCGTGCCGGTGAGGGAGTCGCTCTGCTTGTCCTCCACATACAGCTCCTGCCCGTTTTTGGCAAGATCCTCGGCGGCCCAGGTGCCGCCGCCCTCCTCGAAGCTGTAGTCCGCGATGTAGTTGCGGCTGAGGACCGTGACCCGTGCCACGACGGGAAGCTCCCCCGCCGTCCCGGCGATCTCATACTCACCCGGCCCGGCGGCCTGCACCTTCTCCACGTCCTCCTGATCCCATGTCACAGGGGTGCTCTCCTTCTTCCCGTTGGTCATCAGCACATTGACCGTCTCCGGCAGGAGGAGCGGCTGCCCCTCCTCCCTGATGAGTACCGCGTCCTCGGCGGAATCCGGGGAGACCTCGGCCTCGTTGCCGTAGCGGACCAGGTTGAACACCTGCAGCGACGGCAGGGGCACGCCGTTTTCGTCAAACAGCGCCTGGTTGTCCACGGCGCTCCCGCCGTAATATTTCCCCGCGTCGTCGGGGTCGTAGGCGGCGGAGAAGCTGCTGGCCCAGCCGGAGCCGTACTTCTCCCACTTGGCCTCGTTCTCCTCCCGGGAGGCCCCGCCCACGGTGATCCAGGCGCCCTCCCAGTAGCAGACGCCGATTCCGTTCTCGCATTTCACCGCCGCGTCAATGACATCCCGCAGGGCGTTGGCCTGCCCCTGGACGGTGAAGGGGTAATTTTTTGCGATCCCCGTGGAATAGTCGCTGATGGAGTTGCCGTTGAAGTCCGTGTCCTCCGGGGTGTAGCAGTAGGAGGTCTCCAGCACCATCACTTTCTTGCCGTAGGTCTTCGCTACAGAGGACAGCACAGAGGTCAGATTCTCCAGGGTCCCGTGCCAGACCGGGTAGTAGGAGGAGCCGAACACGTCGTAGTCCACCCCGTGGTCGGAGAGCTCCTTCGCGTAGCTGGCGTAAGCGCCGGAGTGCTCGGGATTGGCGAAATGGACCGTCACCAGCGCCTCGGGGCACACCTCCCGGACCGCTCTGGACCCGGCGGACATGATGGCGCACACGCCGTCCCAGCTTGTTTCCCCGCAGAGAGCGCCGTTGGACTCGTTGCCCACCTGCACCAGGCCCACAACGCCCCCGGCCTCGTTTATCTTCGTCAGAGTGTCCCTGGTGAACGCATAGGCCGCCTGGGCCTTCGTCTCCAGATCCATATCCTTCCACGCCTTGGGGACCATCTGCTTGCCGGGGTCGGCCCAGAAGTCGGAGTAGTGGAAATCCACCAAAAGCCGCAGGCCGTATTGCGCCGCCCGCGCGCCGATCCGGGCGGCCTTCTCCGCGTCGTTGTTGCCGCCGCCGTAGCCGTTGCCGTTCTCGTCGTAGGGGTCCACCCACACGCGCACCCGGATGTGGGTGACGCCGTTCTCCGCCAGGGTCTTGAAGATGTCCTGCTCCGCGCCGTCATAATCCCGGAACACCACGCCGCTGTCCTCCTCCGCGATGACGGAGGACAGGTCCACGCCCATGATGAAGTTCTCGGGGATGTTCTCCACCTTCTCCACATAGAGCGGGTTCCCCTCGATCTTCTCCGTGGGAGCCAGACTCGCAAGCTCCCCGCAGAACCCGGTCCTGTCGGTGACCTGGGGCACAGCGTCGGTCTGCGTCCCCTCCCCGGAGTCCGCTCCGGCGTCCTGCCCCGCATCAGGAACGGAGCCGGTGCCCCCGCTTGTATCCGGGCCGGACTGGCTGTCCGCCACGGACTGGCTGTCCGCCACGGACTGGCTGTCCGCCACGGACTGGCTGTCTGACACGGACTGGCTGTCCGCCACGGACCCGCCGTCCTGGGCCGCGTCCGTCTTCCCCGCGTCCGGGTCCGGCGTCACGTTCCCGGAGCAGGCCGCCAGCGCCAGGCACAGGGCCAGCGCCAGCAGGATGGATAATGCCTTTTTCATTAATATTCCTCCTCATTTATTATAAGGAACCTCTGAACAAATCGCCGCACCGATCTTGACGGCATATTTTCCGCCATATTTTGTCAAAAAATTTTGAAACACACAAAGTATTCCCGCAATTTTTTGCCTATACTAATACTCAACTAAAAGCAGACACAAAGCGGCGAGGATTTTTCGCGTCAGACGAGGAAAACGGCGCGGGGAATACTTTATGTATTTCCAAGGCCCCTGACGAAGTATCCGGGGTCCCCGCGCGGCTTGTCGCGCGGGGAGAGGGGGAGCCGAGCCCGCGCCTGAGGGCGACCAACGGGAGCCCGAGGTTAAGCGGCTCGCGCGACGACGAAAAAAGACCGCCGCGAATGGCTGGTTTTAGTTGAGTATTAGTATCGATCTGGCGAAAAATCCGCGCAGGCTACTCGGCACTTCGATTTATTCAAAGGTTCCATGTCGATGCCGGTCCCCCGGCCTCAGTCCGCCTTCAGGATGTCCCCCGCGATCTTCTCCGCCGCCCCGTCGGCCCGGTGGACGGAGTTTGCGCCGATGAAGAGGTAGTAGTCCTCGTCCTCGTACCCCGCGTAGCTGTCCGCGCCGCCGGTGCGGGTCTCCGCGTCATAGATGAGCGTCCCGGCGTCCCCGGGGGTCAGCAACTCCCGGTACTCCTCGATTTGCGACTCCGGCAGGACGAAGACATCCCCGTTCTCCACGGATTCCATGTTGAACATAACGTACTGGAAGTTGTGGACCTTGATCATCTTCAGCCCCGGAGGCATATCCTTCTCCAGCTCCACCGCCAGCTCCGTGTCCCGGATCTCCGGCACGTAGAAGTAGACGGAGATCTTCTTATCCGGCGTGGTGTCCGTGACAAAGGTGAAGATCCACCCCCAGAAGATGACGGACATCAGCGCCCACAGGACGAAGACGTGGAGTTTTGAAAACACATTTTTAAAAAATCTCATGACCGCACCTCATAGGCCGCAACATACCCGTGGGCGCTGTACACGGCCACCGCCCCGGCATTCATGAGCTTCGCCGCCCGATTCTCCGTCACCAGCATCCGCGTCAACCCCTCCGGGGAGCGGACCTCCACCCGGCGCGCGGTGATGCTCTTGCGGATGGCAAGCTTCGCCTTCGTCACCGTGACAATGCCCTCCACCCGCGTCCGCTCCTCGGCGCGGAGCATCGCCGCGTGAAGAAGCTCCCTCCGGCAGGTCCCCACCACGAAGTAGGCGCAGTAGAGCACGATCCACCCGGAGACGGTGGCCGTGGCCACGGCGTAAAGCTCCATCCGCTCCGCGTTCCCGGTGCCGGTCATAGCCGCCATGGCGATACACGCCCCCAGCGCCGCCGCGCCGAGAAGGCAGAGCGCGACCGTCCACACCCGGATCTTTTTCTTCATCCCGCTCATCTCCCCGTCGGAGTAGAGCTCCACGATCTCACCTGTCATCCCGTTCCCCACCTTTCGCCCCCATCATACCACATCCAAATCCCGGTTACAAGCAAAATTCTCCCATGAACCGCCAAATTTTTTCCTTTCCCCGTCAAAAACAAAGCGGGAGGGCCAACCCCTCCCGCTCAGACGCGGTATATATTGGATCTGCCTTTCGGTCACTTGGTCCCGAAGATCCGGTCCCCGGCGTCGCCGAGCCCCGGCACGATGTAGGCGTTGTCGTTGAGGCACTCGTCCACCGCCGCCACATAGATGTCCACATCCGGGTGATTCCGGCGAATGACGGCGATGCCCTCGGGGGCGGCGATGATGTCCACCAGGGTGATGGAAGTGCAGCCGTACTCCTTGATAAAGTCGATGGCGGCGCTGGCGGAGCCTCCGGTGGCCAGCATGGGATCCACGATGATGACGGAGCTCTCCGCGATGTCGTCGGGCATCTTGCAGTAGTACTTGATGGGCTCATGGGTCTCCGGGTCCCGGAAAAGGCCGATGTGGCCCACCCGGGCGCTGGGCAGGAGCTTCAGCATGGGATCCACCATGCCAAGTCCCGCTCTCAGGATGGGGACGATGGTGATTTTCCTGTCGCCCAGGGTCCGCACGCGGGCGGTGGCCACAGGGGTCTCCACCACCTTTTCCACGGTGGGGATGCTGCGGGTGGCCTCATAGCACATGAGGGTGGAGATCTCGCCCACGATCTCGCGGAACTCCTTGACGCCGGTGTCCTTGTCCCGCAGGACGGACAGCTTGTGGTGAATGAGGGGGTGATTGAGTACGTGAAGCTCTGCCATGATGTTTTATCCTCCGTTTATATAGTGTAGAATTGGTTGTTTACGGATTTGATCGCTCTTTCAGCTTTTCCATCCTCTCCCGCTCGGCCTGGGAGAGGCGCAGATAGTTTGGCGTCAGGTCGTACCCCGGCTCCGGCGTTTTGCCCCGGGCCGCCATCGCCACGCCCCAGGCCGTCTGGAGCCGCAGAGGCTCCGGCGCAAGCTCCGCCGGCAGTCCCTCCGCCAAAAATCTATTATAGCACAACTCCGCCCCGTCTCCAACAAAAAAATACGGGACTTCCGCGATTTTGGCCTCCCGGACCAGTTCCTCCAGCGCCACGGCCCGGTCCTCCGCGAGCCTCCGAAGGTCCTCGCCCTCAAGCCGGAAGGAGGCGGTGTAGATCTGACCCCGCCGGGCGTCCATAGCGGAGCAGATCACCCGGTCCGGGCGCCCTATCCCCTGCCAGGCCATGGCCTCCAGGGTGGACACGCCGATCACCGGCCTGTCCCCGCCCCAGCACAGCCCCTTGGCCGCCGCCACGCCGATGCGCACGCCGGTGAAGGACCCGGGCCCCCGGGCCACCGCCACCGCGTCCACGTCCGTGAGCTTCGTCTCCAGATCCCGCAGCATATCCTCCGCCATTTTCAGAAGCGTCCGGGAGTGGGTGAGTCCGCTGGCCTGGAAATATTGGGCGATGAGCCGCCCGTCCTCGCAAAATGCCACGCTGGCGGCCCTGGCGGAGGATTCGATCGACAGTATTTTCAACTTCCCTCGCCTCCCGTCACGGTGATCCTTCTGGATAGATCCCCGGTCTTATCGATTCGGACGCGTATGGCGTCCTCCGGCATGGCGTCCTCCACGTTCTCGGTCCACTCCACACAGCACACGCCGTCCCGGACAAGGTAATCCTCCCAGCCGATCTCGAAAAGCTCGTCGGAGGACCCCAGCCGGTACATATCGAAGTGAAAGAGGGGCACCGGCCCCGGGTACTCGTTGACAACGGTGAAGGTTGGGCTGGACACCCGGGCCGTGACGCCCAGTCCCCGGGCCACCCCCCGGATGAAGGCGGTCTTCCCCGCCCCCAGGTCCCCGTAGAAGGCCACCACGTCCCCGGGCCGGAGCCTTTTCCCCAGTTCCTCCCCCACCCGGACGGTTTCGGCCTCGCTTTGTGTCTCAATGACCATCGAATCACCCCGAAAAACAGTTCAGAAACGTATGTCTGCGGCTATTATAGCAAAAACCCCGCCCCGTGGCAAGGGGGAATTCACAATTCCGCATCAAACCCGCCGTCATATCCCGGACCCCCGGCACATAAGCTTGACCATCACAAAGGAGGTCGTGTCATGAGTGACTCAGGATTTAGGAGGGACCGGTACGGGATGGCGCTGGAGCTCCTGCCGGACGCTCTGCGGCGGCGGGCGTCTCTTCTGGACGCCCCGGGCAGAGCTGTGGCGGAGGAGATCCGCCTGCGGGCGGGAAAACCCGTGTCCGTGCTCCTGCCGGAGGGGGAACGGCCGCTGGGGGCGGAGCCGGTGACCGTCCGGGAGCTGGAGCTTTTGGTGGAGCTTGCCACGGGGGCATCGGTCCACGCCGCCCGCCGGGAGCTGGCCCGGGGCTATATCGCCTGCCGCGGCGGCTTCCGGGTGGGGCTGTGCGGGAGCGTGTACCTGGAGGGGGACCGCGTGGCGGGCTTCTCCGCCTTCTCCTCCGCCAACATCCGCGTCTCCCGTGAGAGGCGCGGCATCGCCGACCCCCTGCTGGACAGGCTCTGTCCCGGAGGCCGCTTCCGCTCCACCCTCATCGCGGCCCCGCCCGGGGCCGGGAAGACCACGCTCCTGCGGGAGACGGTTCGCGTCCTGTCCTCCGGCGGCCCCCGGCGGGAGGCCATGCGCGTCTCCCTGTGCGACGAGCGGGGCGAGGTCGCGGCCCTGTGGGGCGGTGTGCCCCAGCTGGACGTGGGCGAGCGCACCGACGTGCTGGACGCCTGCCCCAAGAGCGCGGCGGTGATGGCGGTGCTCCGGTCCATGGACCCGCAGATCATCGCCCTCGACGAGATCACGGACCCGGAGGACGTCCGCGCCGTGGAGCGGGCCCGCAATTGCGGCGTGGCCCTGCTGGCGACGGCCCACGCGGAGGGGTTGGAGGACCTGCGCTCCCGCCCCCTCTACCGGGAAATGCTGTCGGACGGGGTATTTGAAAACTACATCTTTATAAAGAGGACCGGCGGACGCCGGGAGTATCAGATGATCCGGGGGGTGGGCGCGTGACGCGGCTTCTGGGCGCGGGACTTGTGGTGCTGGCGACCGGATCCATGGGTCTTCGCGGCATCCTCCGCCTCCGCCGCCGCGCCGGGGCGCTGGAGGCGCTGATCGTGTCCCTCCAGCTCATGGAGAGCGAGATCTGTTCCCGCCTGGCCCCCATGCGGGAGGTGCTGGAGCTCCTGTCCCGGGAGGCCCCGCCCCCGGTACGCGGCCTCTACCGGCGGGCCTACGGGGGCCTGGAGGCCCTGGGCCGGTGCTCCTTCTACGCCATCTGGCGGATGGCCGTGGAGAAGAGCCGGGAGCTGGACCTTCGGGAGGAGGATGAGGAGCTTCTCTCGTCCCTGGGCCTCTCCCTGGGCCGCTACGATGTCCGGGAGCAGTCCGAGGCCATCGCCCGCACCCGCCGGAGGCTTGAGTCCTCCCTCCGCCGCGCCCGGGAGGAGCGGGACCGGGATTCCCGCCTCCACGCCTTCTTCGGCCTGGCCTCCGGCCTCTTCGCCGTCATCATTCTGCTGTAGTATTCTTAGAATTTACGTCACAAAGGGACCGATTTATGAATGTAGAACTCATTTTCAAGATCGCCGCCGTGGGCATCCTGGTGGCGGTGCTCAACCTTCTCCTTGGCCGCTCCGGGCGGGACGAGCAGGCGCTGATGGTGACCATCGCGGGGCTGGTGGTGGTTCTGGTGGTGCTTCTGCGGGAGATCTCCACCCTCTTCGACCTCATCAAGTCCCTCTTCGGACTTGCGAGGCTGGGCTGATGGACCTTTTGGTGAAAACCGCCGCCGTGTGCGTCCCGGCGGCGCTGATCGCGGGAGTCCTCCGGCGGGACAGCCCCGCCATGTCCCTGCTCATCGCCCTGGCCGCCGGCTGCGCCGTGATCTTCACCTGTCTTTCGGCTCTCTCCGAGCTCGCCTCCTTTGTAAACGAGGTGTCGGAGGCGGCGGGGATCTCCGGGACGGTCCCGGCGGTCCTCCTGAAGACGGTGGGCATCGCCCTCATCACGCGCCTGGCGGCGGACCTGTGCCGGGACGCGGGCCTCACCACCGCCGGGTCGGCGGCGGAGCTTGCCGGTTCCGCCGCCTCCCTGTACGCCGCCCTGCCCCTGATGCGCGGGGTGTTTCGGATCATGAGGGAGCTCGTATGGACAAGCTGAGACGCGCCCTCCTTCTCCTCATCCCCCTGGCCCTGGCGTTCTTCACCGCCTCCCCCGCTCATGCGTCGGAGGACTACGGCTGGCTGGGCCTGGACGCCGCCTCCGACGCCCTGCCGGAGCCGGCCCGTCAGGTCCTGGACGCGGGGACCGACGGCGTCGGCGCGGTGCGCTCCGCCCTGGGGGATCTCCTCCGGGACCTGACGGACAACGTGCTCCGCACAGCCTTCCGCTCCGCCCTGGCTGCCTCGGCGGCGGTGCTGGCCTCCTCGGTGATCTGCGCCCTGGCCGGGGAGCTGGCCCCGAACCGGGTCCGGGGCGTGGACGCGGTGAACCTGGCCGGGGCGGCGGCCATCGCCGCCTCCGCCGTGGGCCCCTTCCGCTCGCTGATGGGGGAGGCCGCCTCGGCGGCGGAGGGGCTTTCGGACCTGGGCGCCATGCTCCTTCCGGTGATGGCCTCCGTCTCGGCGGCATCCGGCGCGGCGGCGTCGGGGGCCGCCAAATACGCGGCCTCCGCCCTCTTCCTCAGTGTCCTGGGGACCCTGGCCCGAAAACTCGTGATACCGCTCATCTATATGTTCCTTGCCGCCTCCCTGGGCCAGGCCGCCTTTGGAGGCGGGGCCGGAGCCGCCGCAAAACTCATCGCCAAGCTCATAAAGCACGCCCTGACCCTGACGGCCCTGGCCTTCTCCGTCTACCTCGGCGCCGTGAGCCTCATCGCCTCCTCGGCGGACGCGGTGACGGTGCGCCTCACCAAGACCGCCATCTCCACCCTCCTGCCGGTGGTGGGCGGCATGGTGGCCGACGCCTCGGATACCCTTCTATCCGGCATCGGCGTCCTCCGGGGCGCCCTGGGGGCGGCGGGACTTGTGGCCGTGGCGGCGGTGTGCCTGGGTCCGGTGGTGAAGCTCCTGCTCAGCTCCGCCCTCCTGCGGGCCGCCGCCATGCTCTCCGCTCCCGTGGCCCCCAAGCCCCTGGCGGAGCTGACCGACGCCATCGCGGAGGGCTATTCCCTGATGCTGGCCCTCACCGGCGTCGAGGCCGCCATGCTGGCGGTTTCGTTCCTCTCCGCCGCGAGAGCCGCCGGGGCCTGATACTAATATCCAATTAAAACGAGACATTTGCGACGGTCTTTTTTGCATCATACTTCGTCAGACCGCTTGGAAATACATACAGTATTCCCTGCGCGTTCTTCCTCGTCTGATGCAAAAAATCCTCGCCGCTCGGTGTCTCCTTTCAATTGGATATTAGTATGAATATAAATTTGGAGGAATCTACCATGCTTGACACATTGCGGACCTGGATCCTGACCGTCTGCGGCACGGCCCTCATCTGGGGCGTGGGAATGGCGCTTGTGGGGGAGCGGGGGAAGCGGACGCTGGGCGTGGCGGGCGGCTTCGCGGCCATGGCGGCGATGCTGTCCGTCGTGGGAAACATAGACGCCCTGGGCGTCGGAGTGTACGTGGACCGGTACCGGGACGAGGCCGCCGGGATCGTGGAGGACGCGGAGGAGCGGGTCCGGCGGGAGACAAGATTTATCATAGAGGAAAAGTGCGAGGCATATATTATGGACAAAGCCAGTGAAATGGGCGTGGCGCTCCGAAGCGTCACGGTCACGGCGAAATGGAGCGGCGAGGGGTTCTGGTACCCGGAGAGGTGCGCTCTGGAAGGGGTGGAGAGCCGTGAGCTTTCAAGGGTGATCGAGGCGGAGCTGGGCATCGGCCCGGACCGGCAGAGCTGGAGTACGGAAGATGGACGCTAAACGCGCGGCAAATGCCGTTCTGGAGAAGCTGAAGAGCTTAAAATACGTGCTGCTTGTCCTGCTCGTGGGCCTGGCGCTCCTGCTGATGCCCTCCGGGGAGGACCGGGAACGGGAGTCCTCCGAGACGGAGCCCGCCCCCCAGGCGGACCTGGGATCGGACCTGGAGGCCCGCCTTGCCCAGATCCTCTCCCTCATCGACGGGGCCGGGGATGTCCGGGTCCTGCTGACCTACGCCGACGACGGGGAGCGGGTGCTGGCCCGCGACACGGAGAGCACCGTCGAGACCCGGAGCGGCGAGGCCAGGACGGAGAGCTCGGAACAGAACCTGGTGGTCCAGCGCTCCGGCGGGGGCAGCGAGCCGGTGGAGGTGACGAGGCGCAGCCCCGTCTTCCGGGGCGCCGTGGTGGCGGCCCAGGGCGCCGGTAACGCCGCCGTCCGGCTGGAGCTTCTGGAGGCGGTGAAAGCCGCCACGGGCCTTACGGCGGACGCCGTCAAGATCGTGAAAATGAAATAATCATTCTGAAATTCATCGGGAGGTCAACATGAAGGCTGTCAAAAGAAACGCGGTCATCCTGACCGTGATGCTGTTCATATGCGCGGCGGTGTACTTAAACTGGTCCTACAACAAGAAGGTGGAGGACGCCGCCAGCCTCGGAACCGGGGACCCCTCCGGGGACGTTCTCCCCGCCGGGGATGTTCTCCCCACCGGGGATGTCCTCCCCACCGGGGATGTCCTCCCCGCCGGGGACACCCTCTCCGGGGCGGATGTCCTCTCCTCCGGCGGGTCCGGGACCCGGAAAACGGCGGACGAGGGGGACGCGGGGCTCTACTACAGCGTCGCCTCCGACCGGCAGAACAGCGGAGCGCCCGCCGCCGGCGCCTCGGCGGACCTGACGGACCCCGCCGCCGATGAAGCGGCCCGGCCCGTGTCCTCGGAGGGGAACAACTACGAGGCGTACTTCGCCCAGGTGCGCCTGGAGCGGAGCCAGGCCCGGGACGAGGCTTCCGCCACCCTCTCCGCCGTAGCCAGCGCCGACGGGGCGTCCCAGGAAACCGTGGACGGAGCCCTCCGCGCCATGACCGACATGGCCGCCTACGCCGTCCGGGAGGCGGAGCTGGAGAGCCAGATAAGAGCCAAGGGCTTCATCGACTGCGTGGTGTACCTGACCGGCGACTCCGCCGCCGTCACCGTGGCAAAGGAGGGCGGCCTCGACCAGGCGTCGGTGGCACAGATCACCGATGCGGTGGTCACCGGCACCGGCCTTCCCGCCTCCGCCCTGACCGTCACGGAGGTGGCCTACTGATAAAACCGTCCCCTCTCCCCGCCCTCCCCGCGGTTTCCCCGGAAATATGAAAAGTTGGGCTTTATTTTTCCTCCGGAATGTGCTAATATTACAGTGGTGATTTGTCGGGAGGCTCACCTCCCGGACCGCGCCCCCTTATCGGGCGCGGGGCAAACTTTTAAGGAGGACATCATGGGCGAGAACAAGGATTACATCACGCATCCTGACGAGAAGGGGAGCATCAACATTTCCGAGGAGGTCATCTCCGTCATCGCCGCCACGGCGGCGCTGGAGACCGAGGGCGTGGCGGCCCTGTCCGGGGGACTCGACATCTCCGAGCTTTTGGGGAAGAAGAACCTCTCCAAGGGCGTGCGCATCGCCGTGGAGGGCGAGAGCGTGCGGGTGGACCTGTGGATGACGGTGAAGCTGGGCGTCTCCGTGAACACCGTGGGCAAGAACGTCCAGGAGGCCGTGGCCTCCGGCATCGAGTCCATGACCGGCTTCAAGGTCACCGAGGTCAACGTCCACATCATCGGCGTCAACCTGGGCAAAAAGTGATCGGAGCAAAAATTTTCCTTGGGGGCGGGTCCCGGACCCACCCCCCGGAGTTTTCGGGGAGAGATTATGAACAGATCGGAAGCAAGAGAGATAGCCATGCGCCTGTGCTTTGAGATCTCCAGCCGGGAGTGCGACGCCCGGGAGGTCCTGAGCCATTTCTTTGACGGGGAGTACTACGCGTCCCTGGCCCCGGAGGACAAGCTCTACGAGGGGATGCCCCAGCCCAACCACCGGGAGTACATCGAAGAGCTGGTGACCGGCATCGGCGACCACGCGCCGGAGCTGGACGGGTATGTGGAGAAATATTCCAGGGGCTGGAAATTTGGCCGCATCTCCCGGACGGCCCTGGCGGTGATGAAGACGGCCATGTACGAGATCCTGTATATGCCGCAGATCCCCAACGGCGCGGCCATCAACGAGGCGGTGCAGATCGCCAAGAAGTACGACGAACCGGAGACGGTGGCCTTCATCAACGGCGTCCTGGGTTCCTTTGTGAGGGAAGAGCTGCCGCAATGAGAGAGATCGCCGCCGCCTTTGACACATCCAACTACACCACCTCCTGCGCCTTTTTCGACGGGGAGAGCGGTGTCAATTCGGGACGCCTTCTGGACGTGAGGCCCGGCGAGCTGGGCCTTCGCCAGTCGGACGCCCTCTTTTCGCACGTTCGGAGACTGCCCGATATCGCGGACGCCCTGCCTTTGGACGGCCGCGTGGTCGCCGTAGGCGCCTCGGAGACGCCACGGGAGACGGAGGGCAGCTATATGCCCTGCTTCCTGGCGGGGGTGGCCCAGGCCAGGGTGCTGGCCCATTTTCTGGGGGTCCCCTACTTCGGCTTCTCCCACCAGCAGGGCCACATCGCCGCCGCGTCCTGGTCGGCGGGACACACGGAGCTTCTGGAGACGCCGCACCTGGCCTGGCACCTGTCCGGCGGCACCACGGAGCTTCTTTTCGTGCGCCCCGAGGGCGTCGCCGTCCGGTGCGAGATCGTAGGCGGCACCCGGGACGTGTCCGCCGGTCAGCTCATCGACCGCACGGGACAGCTCCTGGGCCTTCAATTCCCCTCCGGCAAGGCCCTGGACAAACTCTCCGGGGAGGCCGTTGAGAAAAAGTCCTACCTCCCCAAAAAGGACGGCTGCTTCTTCTCCCTCTCCGGCGTGGAGCACAAGATGAAGGAGATGCGCGAACGCGGCGAGCCGGAAGCGGAGATCGCGTACTTCGCCCTCTGCTCCGTGGTCCGCGCCGTCCACCAGGCCACGGCGGAGGCGAAAAAGCGGTTCGGCGGCCTGCCGGTCCTCTATTCCGGCGGCGTGGCCTCCAACTCTCTCCTGCGCGACAGGACGCCGGAGGGCATCTTCGCGGAACCGAAATATTCCACCGACAACGCCATGGGGACCGCGATCCTCACCTGGAGGGCGGTGAAGTCCCTTGGATAGCGCTGAGCGGAACATCTACACGGTCACGGAGCTCAACGGCTACGTGAAGCACATTTTAGAGTCCGTCCCCCGTCTCGAGAACATCTACGTCCGGGGCGAGGTGTCGGATTTCAAGCGCAACGCCCTGTCCGGCCACGTCTATTTCGCCCTGAAGGACGAAAAGTCGCGGCTCAACTGCGTGATGTTCAAGTGGAGCGCGGAGCGTTTGCGCTTCCAGGTGCAGAGCGGCATGAAGGTCATCGCTCAGGGGAAGATGACGGTCTACCAGCAGGGCGGCGTCTACCAGCTCCAGGCGGTGAGCCTGACCCCCGACGGCGTGGGCGAGATGCAGCTGGCCTTCGAGCAATTGAAGGACCGCCTCTGGCGGGAGGGCCTCTTCGACGAGCGTCACAAGATCCCCCTGCCCCCCTTCCCCCAGCGCATCGGCGTGGTGACCAGCGCCTCCGGCAAGGCCATCCACGACATCATCACGGTCACGAAAAGCCGCTGGCCCTTATCCAAGATCGTCCTCCTGCCCGTTTCGGTCCAGGGGGAGCGTGCCCCCCGGGAGATCGCGGCGGCCATCCGCTACGCCGACCGGTGGAAGGTGGCGGACGTGCTCATCGTGGGCCGGGGCGGCGGTTCGCCGGAGGAGCTTTGGTGCTTCAACGACGAGCTCATCGCCCGGGCCATCTACGACTGTGAGCTTCCCGTGGTCTCCGCCGTGGGCCACGAACCGGACGTGACCATCTGCGACTTCGTGGCCGACATCCGCGCCGCCACCCCCTCCCGCGCCGCCGAGATCGTCACCCCCGACCTCCCCCGCCTCCGCGCCGCCCTCCGTGACTGGGAGAGCCGCGCCGTGGGAGCCACGGAGAAGCGCCTTGTCCGGGAGCGGGAGCGGCTTGCCAATCTCTCCGCCCGCCCGGTCCTCCGAGGCCCGGAGAACATCCTGGACGCCTGCCGCCAGACATTGGACGCCAAAAGCGACCGCCTCCAGGCCCTGATGACCGCCGCCCTCACCTCCGCCCGCGCGCGCTGGGCCGAGGACGCCGCCAGGCTCGACGCCCTGAGTCCCCTGAAGGTCCTGGGCCGGGGCTACGCCATCGCCGTAAAGCCCGGCGGAGCCGTCATCCGGTCCAAAAAGGACGCCAAAAGCGGCGACACCTTCACTCTGCGCCTCCGGAAGGATGAGATCGACTGCGTCGTAAAATGACGCCGCGCAGACGTATACTATAATAAGGAGAACACCATGTCACAGGAAAAGCTGACGTTTGAACAGTCCCTCCAGCGCCTTGACGAGATCGTCAAATCCCTGGAGAAGGGCGACCGCCCCTTAGAGGAGGCGCTGGCGCTCTTTGAGGAGGGCGCCGGCCTTGTCCGCTTCTGTGGGAAGACCCTGGACGAGGCGGAGCAGAAGATCGTCCGCCTCCAGCGGGGCCCGGAGGGCGCGCCCACCGAGGTCCCCTTCGAGGAGGAGCCGTGATGGGCGCGGAGCGGGAGCTGACCGCCCTCCGGGAGAGGGTGGACGCGGCGCTCTCCCGCCTTTTTACGGAAAACGCGCCCTATAAGCGCCTCACGGATTCCATGCGCTACTCGCTCCTTGCCGGCGGCAAGCGGATCCGCCCGGTGCTGACCCTGAAATTCTGCGCGATCTCCGGCGGCGACCCGGAGGCCGCCCTGCCCCTTGCCCTGGCGGTGGAGATGATCCACACCTACTCCCTCATCCACGACGACCTGCCCTGCATGGACGACGACGACCTCCGGCGCGGCAGGCCCACCAACCACAAGGTCTACGGCGAGGGCCGTGCCACCGTGGCCGGGGACGCTCTCCAGGCGGCGGCCTTCGAGACGGCCCTCGCCGCCCCCCTGCCCCCGGAACGCGCGGTCCGCGCCGCCCGGTACCTGGCCTCCTGCGCCGGGGAAAAGGGTATGTGCGGCGGCCAGGAGTTGGACACGGCGGAGGACTCCGCCCGCACCTTAGAGGACCTCACCCTCATCAACGACCTGAAGACCGGCGCCATGCTCCGGGCCGCCTGCGTCCTGGGCGTCATCGCCGCCGGAGGGAGCGACGCCCAAATTGCCGCCGCCGAGCTCTACGGCCTCCACCTGGCCCGGGCCTTCCAGATCCGGGACGACATCCTGGACATCACCTCCACGGAGGAGGAGCTTGGCAAGCCCATCGGCTCCGACGAGCGCAACCGCAAGCCCACCTACGCTTCCATCCTGGGCGTCCCCGCCGCCGAATCCCTTGTCCTCCGGGAGACCGAAGAGGCCAAGCGCGCCCTCCATGCCGCCTTCCCCGACACCTCCTTCTTCGACGCCCTGGCCGACCTGCTGGCGGTCCGCACCTCGTGACAAAAGCATCCAACACCGCGCAAAAGCGGGAGGGCCAGGCCCTCCCGCTTTCCTTTTGCCAAAATCATCCGGTCCTGTAAAAAAGGGCCCCGCCCTTTTTCATCACCGCGTCACATCTGCGGCCCGTTCCCCACCGTGTCAACGGTGTTCTCGTACTCGCGCTTGGCCTCCTCGGCGATCTCCTCGGCCTCATCGGCGGCGGACTCGGCTTCGGCCTCCACGGTCTCCTCCACCTCGTCCACGATGTGATCGGGCTCGGCCTCCGCGGGCTCGGCCTCGACCTCGGGGATCTCCTCCTCGCCAAGGGCCTCGATCTCCGCCTGCTTGGCCTCGATGACGGCCAGATCCGCCTCGATCCCGGCGGTGACCTCGGCGAAGTCCGGGTCGGTGTGCTGGGCGTACTTCTCAAAATAGAGCCTGCCCAGCTCCGTGTACTTCTCCTTCAGGGCGCTGCGGGTGGAGGCGATCTCCACGTTGAGCTTTGACTTCTTCCCCGCCGTCTGGGCCTTCCCGGCCACGCTCTTGGCCGCGTCGGAGGATTTCTCCGCCACGTCCTTCGCCAGAGCGGCGGTCTTGTCCGCCAGGCTCCCGGCCTTTTCGCTGATCTTGTGCTTGAAGCTCTCGAAATCAAAATTTGCCATCAGATTTACCTCCATATGATGTTCATTTTTCGTCGTCCATTGATACTTCTTCTCATAATATAAAGTCTCCCGCCCGGCCAACGCCCGGCGCAGAGGCTCTAACGCCTCGTCGATCCGCCGCTCATCCACGGTCGTCCGCCTCCCCCGGTCCCTCCGGGTCCGGCTCCCCGCCGGACCGGGCCGGAGCATCCCCGGGGGAACCGTCCCCCGCGCTGTCAGCCTCCGTCTCCTCCGCCCCGGCGGGTCCCTCGACAGTCACGGCCTCGGCGGCCTTTTTGCGGTTCACAAACATCTTCGCCGGGTCCGGCCGCCGCACAAACCGGTTGTACAGCAAAATCGCCAGGGAAAGCAGAAACAGCACAAAGGACACCAGCTGGCTCACCCGGATGTCCGTGCCCCAGACGTAGAGGCTGTCGGTCCGCAGACCCTCCACCAGCATCCGCCCGAAGCCGTACCAGCCCAAATACCACAGGAACACCTGCCCGTCAAAGCGGCGGTATCTCTTCGACGCCAGGTGCATCAGCGTGAACCCCACCAGATTCCACAGGGATTCGTACAGAAACGTGGGGTGTACGCTGTAGGACTTGCCGGAGGGGAGCGTCAGCACCATTCGGCAGAAGATATCCGTCTCGTAGCCGAAAGCCTCCCGGTTCATGAAGTTGCCCCATCGGCCCAAGGTCTGGCCTATGATGAAGCCGAAGCACACCATGTCCAGGAACGCAAGCAGCGACAGCTTTTTCCGCTTACAGTAGATCACCGTTGCCAGCACGGCGCCTCCGATGACGCCGTACATCCCCAGGCCCCCCTCCCAGATGTACAGGACCGATATGGGGTCGTCCCTGAAAAGATCCCAGTGGAAGGCGCAGAAATAGATCCGCGCCCCGATGATGGCCAGCGGCACCCCCAGGATGATCACGTCGAACACGTTGTCCGCGCTCATCCCAAACTCCGGGGCCCGTTTCGCGCAGTAGAGCACCGCCAACAGGAAGCCCGTGGCGATGATGACCCCGTACCAGTGTACGGTCAGCGGCCCCACCTTGAACCAGGGGGCCGGATTTATGGAAAAGTCCCCCAGCATGGGGAAGGATATGGATGCGTCCGGTAAAGCTTGCGGCATAACAGTTAACCTTTCTTGTTGCGAATGACGGAGATGGCGCACCTGTCCAGGGACATATACTCCGCCAGGAATGATCTCACGTCATCGGCTGTGACGGAATTCAGGACATTCACGGTGTCGAAGTAGTCGTAGCCGGAAAAACCCCCGGCGGCCACGTTATAGCATATGTTCTCAAAGGACCCGGCGGCCCTCAGCGCCGCGCCCCAGGCGGTCTTTTTGCGCCGGGCGAAGAAGGCCGGGTCCACGCCCCGGGCGGCCAGGTCCGCCGCCGCCTCCAGCACCCGCATACAGACGTACTCGGGCTTCTGCGTCTCCCCGCCGAAGCTGAGGAGCGAATACCCGGCGGTGTTCTCGAAATCGTATCCAAAGGTCTCGTTGATGAGCCCCGCGTCGTAGAGTTCCCGGTAGAGGGGCGAGGCGGAGCCCAGAAGCGTGGACAGCGCCAGCGTGGCGGTGAGCTCGAATTTCACGCTCTCCCGCCCCCGCAGAAGCCCCTTTGTCTTGGCCCCCGCCATAAACATGGGCGCGCCCACGTCCATTTCCCGCTCCGTGCTGACGGAGACGGGCAGCGGCCCCTCAAGCCTGCCCCGTTTCCGCACCGGCACCGGCGGGTAGCGCTCCGGCATCATCCTCTCGGCCATGTCCAGCACCCGGGCCGGGTCCTGGTCCCCCACCACCACAAGGGCCATGTTGGAGGGGATGTAGAAGGCCCTGTGGCAGGCCCGCAGCGTCTCCGCCGTGATCTCCCGGATGCTCTCCGCCGTCCCCGCCACGCTCTCCCGCAGGGGGGACCTGGCGTAGAGGCACCGGAGCAGGGCGTAGTACATCACGTCCTCCGGGTCGTCCTCCGTCATGCGTATCTCCTGGGCGATGATGGCCCTCTCCCGCTCCATCCCCTCCTCTGGGAAGTAGGAGGTGGAGGCGAATTTCAAAAGGAGCTCCAGATTTTCAAAAAAGGAGTCCGTACACTCAAAGTGGAACGCCGTCATGTCCGGCGACGTGAAAGCGTTGGCGTTGGCCCCCCGCTCCGAGAGGACCGTCAGCGCGTCCCCCTCCCCCTCCACTTCAAAGAGCCGGTGCTCCACAAAGTGGGCCGTCCCCGCCGGGGTGGCGATGTTCTCGCCGGACAGGGTGAACTCCCGGTCCGCGCCGCCGTAGTTGACGGCCAGGAACGCCATGGACTTCCGAAATCCGGGCTTCGGCACCACCGTCACCCGCATCCCAGACTCCGTCTCGGCGGTGAAGGCCGTCTCGCCGATGGCGGCATATTCCCGCTTCTTAAGCATCCTTCTCCTCCGCTGTCAGAAAATAGATGTGTGTCAGCAGGGCGTCCCCGGCGACGGCCGCCACGTCCCGAGCCGTCACCAGCTCGCACAGCGCCGCCAGCTCCTCGGGCCGCGCCCGGTACCCCAGCACCGCCCGGTCTAAGTAGAGCCCCTCCAACCCCAGCGGGTCGTCCAGGGACGCGAGAAGCGAACTCACGACCCCCCGCTTGGCCGCCTCCAGCTCCCAGGGCTCGATGAAACCGTTGGCGATGGAGGAAAGCTGCGCCAGGATCTCCCGCCGCGCCTCGTCATATTTGTCAAAGTCGATCCCGGCGGAGACGAACAGCGCCCCCTTGTGCCGGTCCACCGCGGAATTTGCGTAGTAGCACAGCGCCAGCCGCTCCCGGACGTTGAGAAAGAGCCGGGACGTGGCGGACCCCCCAAAGAGGGCGTTGAACACCGCCAGAGCCGCGTAGGAGGGGTTCTCCATGGTCTTTCGGAGCCGGAACCCCATCACGAGCCTGCCCTGGGTCACGTCCATGGTCTCCCGCAGCACCTTCTCCCCGACCCCGGGAAAATCGGTCCGCACCGCCGTCACGGGCCTTGTGTGCTCCCCGGTGCGCGGCAGGGACGCCAGCGCCTCCCGGAGCACCCGGGCCACCCGCTCCGGCTCCTCCGCCCCGCAGTAGAAGAGCTCCAGAGGGGCCGTGGCGATCAGCTCCTTGTAATATTTCGTCAGCCCCTGGACGGAGATCCTCCGGGCGTCCGCCAGATTCCCCAGCTTGCCGACGCCGTAGCTCTCCCCCCGAAACATGGCTTCCACCAGTTTTTGGGAGGCATAGGACTGCTTGTCGTTGATCTCGGCGTTGATGTCGTCCACCAGATTCTGCCGCTCCGACAGCACGTAGTCGGCCCGAAGCCAACCGCCCCTGGTGGCGGGCGTCAGCAGGAGCTCCCCCAAAAGGTACGCCGTGCCGGAGAGCACATCGGTCCTGCCGGGCAGATACGCCCCGTCGGGAAAATCGGCGCAGAACCCCACCGCCGCCACCTCTCCCCGCTTGCGTATGGCCGGTTCGATCCGCGCCCCGTAGAGGTCGTCCATCGCCGCCGCCAGCGTCACGCTGTCGGGGCACCGCGCCGTCCCCCGGCGCAAAACATAGGGCAGCACCGCGTTCAGCGGCGCCGTCCTCCTGTTGTGGGGCGCCAGAAACGACGCCGACAGGCACCCGATCTTGAACCGTTCGTCCCTCACCGCCGTCATCCTGACCCCACGCATGAGCTCCGTTTCCACGACTCTTTCCAACGCCCCACCCCCCTGGCGGAATTCCGCTATTTTTGTTATTGTAGCACATTTTCCGGACAGTTACAACGGGGTAAATGTAAAAAAAGGATTAAAACGACGCCGCCCCTGGAAGCCCACGGCCCCGTGGCCGGGGGATCCTTCTTTTCTCTCTTTTGTTCCGTGGGCGGCTGGCCCACTGCACAAAAGAGAGAAAAGAAGCAAAAGAGAGAAAAGGCCGGTGAGGGCCCGGCGATAGTCCGGGCCTTGGCGCTTCGTAACGCGGGTCGGCTTCCGCGTTCCGTGTCGGTACGTCTGGGAGGAACCATATCCGCGCGGGCCGAA
>CANQKZ010000037.1 GCA_947624585.1 uncultured Oscillospiraceae bacterium
GAATACTGTATGTATTTCCAAGCCGCGTGACGAAGCATGACCCGAAAAAGACCATCGCGAATGTCTTATTTTGATTGGATATTAGTATTAATTGGTTGGAGCATCAGCTTCGCTTGGCCGCTTACGTTGGTGGTTGTTGGAGGTTGGGTGGCTCTGTTTTGGGCCGCGCTTTGTGGGTGGTGATTGTGGGGCCCGTTTTGAGGGCGGAGGTGGACGGGGGCCGTACGTCGCTCTTATCAAAAAGGTATTTTCAAAATATTTTTGCATTTGGCAAATTCATTTTGAAAATGGGACTTATTGCATGGTAACGATTTCTTGGTTTACCGTTTTAGCGCGTGATTCGCGGTCATACTTATGAAAAAGGTA
The DNA here is from genome assembly GCA_947624585.1 of uncultured Oscillospiraceae bacterium. Classification (GTDB taxonomy): domain Bacteria; phylum Bacillota; class Clostridia; order Oscillospirales; family Oscillospiraceae; genus RUG626. The sequence continues at coordinate 367 of CANQKZ010000037.1, forward strand.
ACGTTTCCATTTGACATAAGAACTGCGGGGATGGAATGCACTGAAGCGGCATTGTGAAAAATGCACAAAAATTGTTACGAAATTTTGTTGAAAACGTTTCCGTGATTTTCACCCATTTTCTGTTGAATTTGGCGGAAGTCTTTGGTATAATGTAAACATGTAAAAGCACGAACAGGGGCCCCTGTTCGGCATCCCCGCATCGCGGGGATGATTGGCTGATGCAAACTACATATCAGGAGGAGTAAAAATGAAAAAAATCTTTGCCATCGCGCTCGCTCTCGTCATGGTCCTCTCCCTGGCCGCCTGCGGAGGCGGCGGGGACACCACCACCGGCGGGAACACCACCACACCGTCCACCGGTGGCAGCACCGGCACCACCACACCGTCCGGGGATACCGGCACCACCACTCCCGCCTCTTCCGGCGACACCGGCAGCGCGGGCGGCGAGCTTGCGGGGACTTATGACATCGTCGTCTGGTGCCCCGAGGCGGCCGTTGAGCTGACCAAGACCCAGATCGCCGACTTCAACAGCTCCAACACCATGGGCATCACCGTCAACGCCACCGTCGAGCCGGTTTCCGAGGCTGACGCGGCCACCAACATGATCACCGACGTGTCCGCCGGAGGAGACCTGTACTTCTTCGCTCAGGACCAGCTGAGCCGCCTCATCCAGGCCGCCGCCCTCACAAAGCTGGGACAGGGCGCCGCTGACTTCGTGAAGACCAACAACAGCGCCGGGTCCATCCTCGCCGCCCAGGCCGGTTCCGACTACTACGCCTATCCTCTCACCGCCGACAACGGCTACTTCATGTATTACGACAAGTCCGTCATCCCCGAAGAGGATGTGGACAGCCTTGAGAAGCTGGTCGCCGACTGCGAGGCCGCTGGCAAGAACTTCTCCTACGAGCTTGAGAACGCCTGGTACACCGCCGGCTTCTTCTTCGGCGTGGGCTGCCACTCCGACTGGATCACCGACGACGCGGGCAACTTCATCTCCATCGACGACGACTTCAACTCCGACAAGGGCCTCATCGCCGCCAAGGGACTTCAGAAGATCGTCACCTCCACCAGCTACGTCAACTCCTCCGCCGCCGACTTCGCCAGCGGCTCCGCCATCTGCGTCACCGGCACCTGGAACTACGCCGCCATCCTTGAGCAGCTGGGCGACAACTTCGGCGTCGCCGATCTGCCCTCCTTTAACGTGGACGGCACCGATTACCACATCGGCTCCTACTCCGGCTGCAAGCTTCTCGGTGTGAAGCCCCAGTCCGACGCCAAGAAGAACGCCGTTCTCAACCAGCTTGCCCAGTATCTGACCGGCGCCGCCTGCCAGATCGCCCGCACCGAGACCCTCGGCTGGGGCCCCGCCAACAAGGAAGCCCTCCAGAGCGATGTCGTCACCAGCAACCCCGCCCTTGTGGCCCTGGGCGAGCAGAGCAACTACGCCATTCCTCAGCCCAACATCCACGGCTCCTGGTGGGATATCGCCAAGGTCATCGCCACCGATATCAAGACCTCCGACGGCTCCGAGGCCGCTCTGAAGGCCGCCCTCCAGAAGTATGAGGACTCCATCGCCGCCGTGTTCGAGATGTCCGACGACGTGAAGAACGCCTGGACCGTCATCGGCAACATCGGCGACTCCAACTGGGATGTGGACTTCCCCATGACCGCTGACGGCGACGTCTGGACCTCCAACGACGCCTTCGCCATGACCGCCGCCTCCTCCGAGTTCAAGGTCCGCCAGGGCAAGAGCTGGGATGTGAACTACGGCGCCGACGCCACCCTCAACGGCGACAACATCAAGCCCGAGGCCGACGGCACCTACTACGTCCAACTGGACGCCACTACCGGCGTTGTGACCCTGGTCCCCGCCGCATAAGATATTCCGCACCGTCCAAAGAGATCAATAGAGATCATAAGAACTTTGGCTTGACTGATTCACGGCATTGATTGACCGGGGCCAAATTCTGGCCCCGGCCAATTTATTTAAGGGGTGATTTGATGAAACAATACAGTGATTTAGAGTTCCTGCGCCTTTCCAAGTGGCAGAGATTCTGCCACAAGCTCATCGCCTTCTTCTGCGCCATTCCCCGCGCCATCGCCAATTTCTTTAAGAACATCGGAAAAACGGTGGTCAAATTCTTCCGAAAGGCCGGCGCCGAGTTTAAGGACATCGGCCAGACCTTCACCCAGGGCGACTGGAGGACGAAGACATCCTTCCTCGTCATGGGCTTCGGGAACCTAACCCACGGGCAGATACTGCGCGGCATCATGTTCCTTCTCTTTGAAGTGGTCTTCATCGTCTACATGATCACCACCGGCGGATACTGGATGTCCATGCTGCCGTCTCTCGGCAAGCAGGGGCCCACCACCGAGTACGATCCCATCTACGACTCCTACACCACGGTCTATCACGACAACTCCTTCAAGATCCTGCTCTACGGCGTGCTGACCATCTTCTTCATCATCGCCTTCATCTACACCTGGCGCACCAACGTAAAGCAGTGCAAGACCATCGACCAGATCATAAAGCGGGGCGGCAAGCTCAAGTCCGACAAGGACGATCTTCGGTCCATGGTGGATGAGCAGTTCTACAAGACCCTTCTGGCCCTGCCCCTCACCGGCATTCTGGTCTTCACGGTCCTGCCCATCGTGTTTATGATCCTGGTTGCCTTTACAAACTACGACGGCGCCCACAACGGCTACGCCAACAACCTGTTCACCTGGGTGGGCCTGGACAACTTCAATACCATGCTCTCCTGGCAGGGCGGCGCCGGAGGGACACAGTCCTACGCCGCCACCTTCGGCGAGATTTTGGCCTGGACCCTGATGTGGGCGTTCCTGGCCACCTTCACCAACTACTTCCTGGGTATGTTCGTGGCCATGATGATCAACAAGAAGGGCATCCACCTCAAGAAGGTCTGGCGCACCATCCTGGTCATGACCATCGCCATCCCCCAGTTCATCTCCCTGCTGTACGTCTCCAAGATGTTCGCCCGCAACGGTTTGATCAACCTGGCGCTTCTTGATCTGGGCTGGATCAAGGAGCCGCTGCCCTTCTGGGAGGACGCCACCTGGGCCCGGGTCTCGGTGGTGCTCATCAATATCTGGATCGGCATCCCGCATCTGATGCTCATCGCCACAGGTATTTTGATGAACATCCCGGCGGACCTCTACGAGTCGGCCCGCATCGACGGCGCCAACGCCTGGCAGCAGTACAGCAAGATCACTCTGCCCTATATGCTGTTCATCACCGGCCCCTATCTGCTCACCAGCTTCACCGGCAACATGAACAACTTCAACGTCATCTACCTCCTGACCGGCGGCGCACCGACGAATGTGGCGGCCTCCGGCGCCGCGGGAAGCGTGGGACACACGGATTTGCTCATCACATGGCTCTTCAAGATCACCACGGGCGCGGAATCCCAGTATTATTTGGCCTCCGTCGTCGGCATCCTGGTGTTCGTTGTGGTGGCGCTGATCTCCCTCGTGGTCTACAACGTGCTTCCCTCTATCAAGAATGAGGAGGACTTCCAGTAATGAATAACACCACTGAAAAGCGGCACATGGGTTTGAAGGCGCTGAACCGCGCCAGCAACACCGCCATATACATTCTGCTGATCCTCATCAGCGTCATCTGGCTCATCCCCTTCGTCTTCATCGTGCTCCAGTCCTTCCGGGTGGAGAGCACCTACCAGGTCGGGTACGTCATCCCCCACCAGTGGGGCCTTCAGAACTACATAAACCTCTGGAACTCCGACTTCAAGCGCTGGTATCTGAACACCTTCATCATCGCCCTGGCGGCGGCGGTGCTCACCACCGTCATCCAGCTGTGCATGAGCTACACCCTGTCCCGCTTCCGCTTCAAGATGCGCGGGCCTCTGATGCGGTTCATGCTGATCCTGGGGATGTTCCCCGGGATGCTCACCATGATCATCCTGTACCGCGTCCTCTCCGACATCGGACTCACCCAGGCCAACGCGGTGCCCGGCCTCATCCTCGTGAGCGTGGCCTCCTCCGGCATGGGCTACTACGTGTCCAAGGGCTTCTTTGACACCATCCCCAAATCCCTGGACGAGGCGGCGCGTGTGGATGGCGCCACCCGCCTGCAGGTGCTTTACAAGATCATCCTTCCCCTGGCAAAACCCATCGTCATCTACACCATCCTCACCGCCTTCATGGGCCCCTGGGGCGACTACGTCTTCGCCAGATACGTGGCCATGGGCACCTCCGCGGGCTACAACGTGGCTGTCGGTATGTACAGCTGGCTGTCAGCCGACCAGATCGCCAACTGGTACACCACCTTCTGCGCCGGCGGCGTGATCGTCGCGGTCCCCGTGACCATCCTCTTCCTCTGCCTGCAGAAGTACTACGTCGAGGGCGTCACCGGCGGCGCCGTCAAGGGTTAATTTGAAAGGAGTTCACAGGATATGGCAAGCGTTAAACTGACTGATGTCAAGAAAGTATATGACAACAATGTGGTGGCCGTCCACGACTTCAACCTGAACATCAAGGACAAGGAGTTCGTGGTCTTCGTCGGCCCCTCCGGCTGCGGCAAGTCCACCACCCTGCGGATGATCGCGGGCCTCGAGGAGATCAGCGGCGGCACCGTGGAGATCGACGGCGAGGTGGTCAACGACCTCCAGCCCAAGGACCGGGGCATCGCCATGGTCTTCCAGAACTACGCCCTCTACCCGCACATGACCGTCTATGACAACATCGCCTTCTCCCTGCGCTTAAAGAAGGTGCCCGAGGACGTGATCTACGACAAGGTCACGAAAGCCGCGGAGATCCTGGGCATCACCGAATACCTGATGCGCAAGCCCAGGGCTCTGTCCGGCGGCCAGCGGCAGCGCGTGGCCATCGGCCGCGCCATGGTCCGCGATTCCAAGGTCTTCCTGATGGATGAGCCCCTGTCCAACCTGGACGCAAAGCTCCGCAACCAGATGCGCGCCGAGATCATCCTGCTCCGGCAGAAGCTGGACACCACCTTCATCTACGTGACCCACGACCAGACCGAGGCCATGACCCTGGCTGACCGCATCGTCATCATGAAGGACGGCTACATCATGCAGGTGGGCACCCCGGACGAGGTGTTCGATATGCCCGACAACCTGTTCGTGGCCGAGTTCATCGGCGCGCCCAAGATGAACATCGTCAAGACCAAGCTCGTTCTGGAGAACGGCAAGTACTACGTCACCCCCTTCGGCGCCAAGATCCCCGTGGACGGCGACAAGGGCAAGGCCCTGGCGGATAAGAAGGTCAAGGCCGGGGACGTGCTTCTGGGTGTCCGCCCCGAGCACATCGAGCTTGCCTCCGAGGCCGACCACGCCATCCCCTGCAAGCTCATCGTGGACGAGATGATGGGCTCCGAGCTCCATCTGCACGTGGACACCGAGGACGGCACCCGCCTCATCGTCCGCGTCCCCACCCTGGACCTGTCCAAGGAGGACCGGAAGAAGCTGGTGGCCGGTGCGAAGCTGTACATCACCTTCGAGGGCAAGGCCATGCACCTCTTTGACCCCGCCACCGAGAAGAATCTTCTCACCTGATCCGCGCCCAAAGCCATATTGCGACACCTGGGGGCTGTGACCGTTCACGGTCACAGCCCCCTTTGAAATCTCTGTTGAAAACGTTACCACTACAGTGTAATGAACATCGACCGGCAATGGAGGATGAACATGATTAGACGTGTATTGGCCCTGACCCTGGCCCTTGTGATGCTCCTGTGCGGATGCGGGAAAGCCCCGGCGGGAGGGAACGCGGACGCGGGAGGCGGCGGCTCCGCTGAGAACAGCGTACCGTCCACGGGTGACACAGGAAGTACCGGGGACGGGGCCCAGAATGACGGCGCCGAGACGGACGCGGCAAAGGACGTGACCGGGCAGTTTGATTTGAGCGCCACGGGCGAGGCGTACATCACGGCGCCCGGGGTGGAGGGGGCTGAGATCGAGCCCACCGGGGACAACTACCGGGTGTTCTACGAGATCTTCGTCGGCTCCTTCTCCGACTCCGACGGGGACGGCACCGGGGACCTCAGAGGCATCATCAACCGCATGGACTACCTCAACGACGGGAACGACGGGGACGGCCTGAGCCTGGGGGTGGAGGGGCTGTGGCTGTCGCCCATCTTCAAGTCCCCCACCTACCACAAGTACGACGTGGACGACTACTATCAGATCGACCCGGCCTTCGGCACCGAGGAGGATCTGAAGGAGCTGTTGGAGCTGTGCCACCAGCGGAACGTGAAGGTGATCCTGGACCTGGTGATCAACCACACCGGCCCCAACAACGATTGGTTCAACGCCTTCCGGGGCGCCCACATCAACGCAGACGCCTCCGACCCCTACTACGATTTCTACAGCTGGGTCCCGGCGGGGGAGACGCCGCCCTCCGGCAGGACCTTCCAGAAGCTCTCCGGCTGTGACGACCTCTATGAGTGCAACTTCTCGCCCTCCATGCCGGAGCTCAACTACGACAACGACGCGGTGCGTCAGGCTGTGCTGGATGTGGCGAAGTACTACCTGGACTTGGGCGTGGACGGATTTCGGTTCGACGCCGCCAAGTACATCTACTACGACGACCACGACCGGAGCGGGGAGTTCTGGAAGTGGTACATCGGAGAGCTGAAGGCCCTCAAGCCCGACATCTACACCGTGGCGGAGGTCTGGGACTCCGACGGGGTCACCGACCGGTATTTCCCGGCCCTCAACTGCTTTGACTTCACCGTGGCCCAGACCGACGGGCTCATTGCCCAGGCGGCCAGGGGCGGGGACGTGAACAAATTCACCTCCTATGTGGACGCCTACGTGGACAGGGTGGAGGGGCTGAACCCCGACGGGGCCATGATCGTGCCCTTCATCGCCAACCACGACACCGACCGGGCCGCCGGGTATCTGACCGAGGCCGGGGGCCTCATGCGGATGGCCGCTAACCTCTACATCCTGTCCTCCGGGTCCCCCTTCCTCTACTACGGGGAGGAGATCGGCGCACGGGGCAGCCGGGGCGGCGCCAACACCGACGCCAACAGGCGGCTCAAGATGGAGTGGGGCGACGGGGACACCGTGGCTGACCCGGAGGGCTCCACCTACAGGGCGGATAACCGGGTGGACGCCACCGCCGCGGAGCAGCTTGCAAACGGCGACAGCCTTCTGAGCTACTACAAGAAGCTCATCATGATCCGCAAGGCAAATCCCGCCATCGCCAGGGGAGATTACACCGCCCTGCCGTTTGAGGGGACAAAGGTGGGCGGCTTCACCGCGTCTCTCGACGGGGAGACCGTGGCCGTCATACACAACACCACGGACAGTGAAACCAGCGTGGACCTCAGTTCTGTGGGGCTGGATTCCGTGAGCCTCACCACCTTTATCGGCATGGGCTCCGCAACTCTGGAGGGTACGGCATTGACCCTCTCCGAGCGGACCAGCGCGGTTTTACAGGTGGGATGAGGATTTGGAATAGGAAAAAAGAGGATTGCCATACATTTTAAAAACGGAGGGATAAACGTGAAAAAGACGAATCGCACGGAAAGACGGTTTGGGAGCGGCCTCCTGGCGCTGCTGATGGCTCTGGTCCTGCTCTCCGCCTGCGCGGTGCCGGTGCTGGCCGACGGGGTGACCATAGCGCTCCACTACAACCGGCCCGACGGGGACTACGCCGACTGGGACGTGTGGACCTGGGCCGACGGACAGGACGGCGCGGGGTACAACTTTGTCGAGGTGGACGGCGAGATGGTGGCAACCATCCCGGTCAACCCCGGCGTCACCAGGATGGGCTTCATCGTCCGCAAGGGCGGCTCCGGCTGGGCCGGAAAGGACGTGGACATGGATCAGTTCATCGAGCTGCCCGACGTGGTGCGCGGGACGGTCCACATCTACGTGGAATCCGGCGTGGAGGGCTACACCCGGGTGGACGGGGAGGACGTGGTCACCGGCGTGCTGGTGGCCTCCGCCCGGTACACCCCCGCCCTGGACAATGAGACGGGCACCGTCACCGTGACCACCACCGGCGCGGTGCAGGGGGAGCTTGCGGAGGTCTTCGTCATCCAGGGCCCCGGCGGCAAGAAGGTGGACATCACCGCCGCTTCCGAGGCGGAAGCCGGAAAATATGACCTGACCGTCCCCGCCATGGACCTCAATCAGAGCTACAAACTACTTTTTGATGGAACGGAGTACAAGATCACCATGCCCAACATCTACTCCACGGACAGCTTCGAGGCCGAATACACCTACACCGGCGACGACCTGGGCGCTGTGTGGACTGCGGAAAAGACGACCTTCCGCGTTTGGGCGCCCACGGCGGAGAGTGTATCTGTAAATCTCTACCAGAACGGCACGCCGGGGACGGACGCCATCCTGGAGACCGTTCCCATGACCGCCGACGTGAACGGCACGTGGGTGGCGGAGAAGGAGGGGGACCTGAACGGCGTCTACTACACCTTCACCGCCCTGGTCAACGGCGAGTACCACGAGACGGTGGACCCCTACGCCCGCACCACCGGCGTCAACGGCAAGCGGGGCATGATCATCGACCTCACTTCCACCGACCCCGAGGGCTGGGCGGAGGATAAGAACCCCAACGCGGATCTGGGGTACACGGACGCTGTGATCTACGAGCTCCACGTCCGGGACCTCTCCACCGACCCCGACTCCGGCATTCAGAATGTGGGCAAGTTCCTGGGCCTCACCGAGACGGGCACCAAGACACCCGGCGGCAGCGCCACGGGTATCGACCACATCAGGGAGCTGGGCGCCACCCATGTCCATCTGCTGCCCGTCTACGACTACGGCTCCGTGGACGAGACGAGGCTGGACGAGCCGCAGTTCAACTGGGGCTACGATCCCGTCAACTACAATGTGCCCGAGGGCAGCTACTCCACCGACCCCTACAACGGCGCGGTGCGCGTTTCTGAGATGAAGCAGATGGTCAAGGCCATGCACGACGAGGGTCTGTCCGTCATCATGGACGTGGTGTACAACCACGTGCAGAGTGCCTCCGACTTCTGCGTAAACCAGTTGGTCCCCGGCTACTTCTCCCGCATCGACGAGAACGGCAACTACTCCAACGGCTCCGGCTGCGGCAACGACACCGCCTCCGAGCGGAGCATGGTTCGGAAGTACATCGTGGATTCTGTCAAATACTGGTGCGACGAGTATCACATCGACGGCTTCCGCTTCGACCTGGTGGGCCTGCTGGACACCGAGACCATCAACGAACTGGTGGAGACCGTCCACGCGGAGCGGCCCGACGTGATTTTCTACGGCGAGGGCTGGACCATGACTACCGCCGTCACCAGGGAGGGCGTGGACATGGCCACACAGCCCAATTCCACCAAGACGCCGGGCTTCGCCTATTTCAGCGACACCATCCGTGACGCCCTGAAGGGCAGCGTGTTCGACAAGGGCATCGGATTCGTCTCCGGCGACACCGCCAAGGTGGCCACCATCGCCCAGTGCTTCCAGGGCAAGCCCGTCTGGTGCAAATCCCCCACCCAGACCATCAACTACGCCTCCTGCCACGACAACAACACGCTGATCGACCGCATCGCCCTCTCCAGGCCCGGCGCCTCCCGGGAGGATCTCATCCGCATGAACAATCTGGCCGCCGCCATCTACATGACCAGCCAGGGCGTGCCCTTCATGCAGGCCGGTGAGGAGATGCTGCGTACCAAGGTCAACGAGGACGGCAGCTACAACGAGAACAGCTACAACGCCTCCGACGCGGTGAACTCCCTGAAATGGTCCACCCTGGACGACCCGGAGACCGCCGCCGTGTTTGAGTACTACAAGGGCCTCATCGCCTTCCGCAAGGCCCACCCGGTGCTGCGGCTCACCACCGCCGACGACGTGCGGGAGCACGTGTCCATGGCCAGCGGCACGCCCAAGGGCGTGGCGGCCTTCGACATCACCGGCGGCGTGGAGGGCGAAAGCGCCGAGGAGATGTACGTCATCTTCAACGCCAACGCCGAGGCAAAGGAGATCAGCCTCCCCGAGGGGTACGGCTGGGATGTGTACGTGAACGGCGAGAAGGCCGGCACCGAATCCCTGGGCGCGGTCACGGGAACCGCCAGCGTGGAGCCCATCTCCGCCCTGGTCCTCATCCGGGGCGCGGCCGAGGAGGCCCCGGCGGAGGACACCGAGCCGGAGCCCCAGCCGGAACCGGAGCCAGAGGCCCCGGTCGAGACGGAGCAGGAATCCGCCCCCGCCGAGGACGCTGAGCCCGCCGACTCGGGAAGCCCCAGCGCCGGTGTGATCGCGGCCATCGCGGCCGCCGTCATCGCCGCCGGTGCGGGCGTGGCCGTGGTGCTCAACAAGAAGGACGATAAGAAGAACAAGTAAATGGGACTTCCCGGAAAGGTCCCGAAGAACGCCTTTCCCTGAGCCACGCGAAAACGCCTTTTTCCCTGTGTTTCCTGGCGCTTTCGAGCGTCATGGGCCTGAATACCGGCCCGCCGGAGGGGGAAAACCGCCTTCTCCGGCGGCGGGGGGCTCGCGTCAGCCGGGGATTTGAGACATTTGCAAGATATTGGGATCCCATACGGCATCAGCCGCCCGAAGGGGCAGAACTGTGCGGCCCCCGGTGAACGGGGGCCGCGCTTTTTGGAAAGGGAACTTTATGAAATTTACCTTTGACAACACTGAACTCACCAGACAGGGGGCCGGGGAAGGGGGCTGCTGGCTTCTGACCAACGGCCTGGGCGGGTATATGTCCGCCTCCGCCCTGTTCTCCGTCACCCGGTGCGACCAGGGGCTTCTGGTGGCGGCGGAGTCCCCCAGCCGCCGATATTGCCTGGTTCACGCCCTCCGGGAGGAGCTTGACAGGGGCGGGGAAAAAGTGTATATTTCCCCTCGGAGCCGGGAGGACGGCGGGCCCGGGGACGGGGCGGGGTGCGCCGTCTCCCTCGAATGGGACGGCGTGCCGGAGTGGGTCTGCCGCGCTGGCTCCGTCGCCGTGACACGCCGGTGCGGCATGGAGTACGGAAGGAATACGTCGGCTGTGACCTGGGAGGTGGACAATCCCGGTCCCGGGCCCTGCACCCTCACGGTCACGCCCGTGTTCCAGATGGCACAGAAGGGCGAGCCGCCTCAGACGCCGATCCCGGCGTCCTTCGACAGAGGGCGCGTAGAGGCCGGGGGGCTGGCGGTGTATGTGGCGTCCAACCAAGCTGTGACCTCTGTGCCCGTCCGGTATGAGACGGTGTACTACCCCGACGACGAGCGGGACGGACGGCGGTCCTCCGGGGTGGGATTTGCCTGCTGTCGGGTGTCCCTCACCGTACCGGAGGGGGAAAAAGGAAATCTATTTATTACCTTTTCCGCAGAAAAGCCCGGTCGAAGTGGGGCGGAGATTGTGTCGGAGTGCCGGGATAGGCAGAGGGGGCTGGAGGAGGGCTCCGGCTATGCCTCCCCTGAGGCCCGGGAGCTTGTGCGGGCCGCAGACGCATTCATCGCCCACCGGGCCTCCACCGGGGGGAAGACGGTGATCGCCGGGTACCCCTTCTTCGGCGACTGGGGCCGGGACACCATGATCGCCCTGCCGGGCCTGACCCTGGCGACGGGGCGGTTCGAGGACGCGAAGAGCATTCTGCGGACCTTCATCCACTATGAGCGTGACGGGCTCTTGCCCAACTACTTCCCGGAGGGCCGGGAGGAACCTCAGTACAACTCCGCCGACGCGCCGCTGCTCTTCATAAACGGCGTGTGGCTCTATTTTGAGAGGACCGGGGACGCGGGTTTTCTTCGGGAGGCGTGGCCCACCGTGAAAAATATCGTCTCCGCCTACCGGAACGGCACCCGGTACGCCATCGGGATGGACGCCGACGGCCTCATCGCCGCCGGGGAGGGCTTCGACCAGGTGACCTGGATGGACGTGCGGGTGGGGGACATCCTGCCCACGCCCCGCCACGGAAAGCCGGTGGAGATCAACGCCTACTGGTACTCGGATTTGCGGGCCGCGGCGAGAATGGCGGCGGCTTTGGGGGAGGATGGCGCGGAGTTCGACGCCCTGGCGGACCGGGCGCGGGAGTCCTTCAACGACAAATTCTGGATGCCGGATCGGGGGTATCTCCGGGACGTGCTCTCCGGGACACCGGCGGACACGCAGATGCGGTGCAACCAGATCTGGGCGGTGTCCATGCCCTTCGCCGTCCTGCCGCCGGAGCGGGAACGGGGCGTGGTGGAGGCGGTGGGGCGTCGTCTCTGGACCTCCCGGGGGCTGCGGACCCTGTCGCCGGAGGACCCGGAGTTTCGGTCAACCTACGGCGGACCCCAGCTTCAGCGGGACCTGGCCTACCACCAGGGCACCGTGTGGCCCTTCCCCGTGGGGGGCTATTACCTGGCGTATCTGAAAACCCACAGGAACACACCGGACGCGGCGCGTCAGGTCCGGCGGATGCTCTCCGATATGCCCGCCATCCTCCGGGAGGGGTGCCTGGGGCAGATCCCGGAGATCTACGACGGGCTGGTGCCGGGGCCGTCCCGTGGGTGCTTCGCCCAGGCGTGGAGCGTGGGGGAGCTGTTGCGGGTGTATGAGAAATTGGAAGAGATCGGGCGGGAGGATTGACGATGCTTGACAAAACCAAATTCGGCTGGTGGAAATCCGCCGTGTTCTACCAAATCTACCCAAAAAGCTTTCAGGATTCCGATGGGGACGGCCTGGGGGACATCCCCGGCATCGTCCGGCGGCTGGACTACCTCCAGAAATTGGGGGTGGACGGCATCTGGCTGTCGCCGGTTTTCGCCTCCCCCCAGGCGGACAACGGGTACGACATCTCCGACTACCGGGCCATCTGGCCGCCCTACGGGACCATGGAGGATATGGAGACGCTGATCCGGGAGGCTAAGCGCCGGGGCATCTCAATCATCATGGACCTGGTGCTCAACCACACCTCCGACGAGCACCCCTGGTTCCGTCAGGCGCTCAAGGGCCGGGACAACCCCTTCCACGACTACTACGTCTGGCGGGACGGGTCCCCGGACTGCCCGCCCAACGACATGCGGGCCTGCTTCGGGGGCTCCGCGTGGGAGTATGTGCCGGAGCTTGGGCAGTACTACTTCCACCAGTTCGCGGTGAAGCAGCCGGATCTCAACTGGGATGACCCGAAGGTCCGGCGGGAGCTCTATGACATGATCCGCTTCTGGGTGGAGAAGGGCGTGGAGGGCTTCCGGCTGGACGTCATCGACCAGGTGGCAAAGGAGCCGGACCGGATGATCACCGCCCGGGGCCCCAAGCTCCACGGGTACATCCGGGAGCTGTCCCGGGAGGCGTTCCCGGAGCCGGGCCTGGTCACCGTGGGGGAGGCGTGGAGCGCGGATACGGAGGAGGCCAAAAGGTGGAGTGCCCCGGACGGGTCGGAGCTTTCCATGGTGTTCCAGTTCGAGCACATGACCCTGGACCAGCGGGGGGAGAAGTGGGACGCCGTTCCCCTGAACCTTCCCGCGCTGAAACGGTGCTATGAGCGCTGGCAGAGGGAGCTTCACGGGGTTGGCTGGAACAGCCTGTTCCTCTCGAACCACGACCTGCCCCGCGTCGTCTCCCGGTGGGGGGACGACGGGAAGTACCGGGTGGAGTCCGCCAAGTGCCTGGCCGCCATGGTCCACGGCATGGAGGGCACACCCTACATCTTCCAGGGCGAGGAGATCGGCATGACCAACGTCCCCATGGAGCTGGACGGGTACGAGGACCTGGAGACCGTCAACATGATCGCCGAGCGCCGGGAGAGGGGGTACTCCGACGCCGACATTCTCGCCTCCGCCCGGGCCCGCAGCCGGGACAACGCCCGGACGCCCATGCAGTGGGATGATTCGGACAACGCCGGGTTCACCTCCGGGACGCCCTGGTTCGGGGTCAACGGGAATTATAAGGAGATCAACGTAGAGGCGGCTCTGCGGGACCCGGATTCGGTGTTCTGGTTCTATCGGAGGCTCATCGGGCTGAGAAAGACGTACCCCGTCTTCCGGGAGGGCTCCTTTGAGCTGCTTCTGCCGGAGGATGAGGACATCTTCGCCTACATCCGGCGCGCGGAGGGGGAGCAGCTTCTGGTTGTGTGCAATTTGTCCGGCCGGGAACGGGCGTTTCAGGTCCCGGCGGAGTTTGAGAGGGGCGAAAGGCTCCTCGGCAACTACCCGGACGGCGGCCCCGTCCTCCGGCCCTGGGAGACGCGGACGGTGTATCTGAGGGACGGGAAATGAGATTTCAAAACATCCTCTTTGACTTGTACGGCACCCTGGTGGACATCCGCACCGACGAGCACAGCTCCGCACTATGGGAGGAAATGGCAAACATTTACGCCCGAAACGGCGCGGTCTACACCCCGGAAGAGCTGGAAAAGCGGTATTTTGATACAGTGGCGGAGCTGGAGGCCGGTTTTCCCCAACTCCGGCGGGACGCCCACGAGGCCCACCCGGAGATCAAGCTGGGTTGCGTCTTCCAAAAGCTCTACCGGGACCGGGGCGGGCCGGCGGACCCGGCGCTGGTCCTCCACACCGGGCGGCGGTTTAGGGAGCTGTCCACGGAGTATGTGCGCCTCTACCCCGGCGCGCGGGAGCTTTTGACGGAGCTGCGGGAGCGGGGGCGGGGCGTGTGGCTCCTGTCCAACGCCCAGGCCATGTTCACGCGCCCGGAGCTTCAAAAGGTGGGGCTGGACGGGGCTTTCGACGGGGTGTACCTGTCCTCGGACTACGGCGTGAAGAAGCCGGATACGCGGTTTTTTGAGATTTTATTGCGCGAGCGCAAAATCGACCCGGCCTCCGCCGCCATGGTGGGCAACGACGGGGCGTGCGACATCCGCCCGGCGAAGGCGCTGGGCATGGCGGCGGTGTATATCCGCTCCAACATCTCCCCGGCGGAGCCGTGGCCGGAGGCGGACCTGTGCCTTGACGGCCCGGATTACGCCCGTGTGCGGGAGTTCCTGCGGAGCTGAAAATATTTGGAAGAGAGGCGCGTTATCATGCGTTTTCGTGAGGTCCGTTCCCCACAGGATGTGGCGCGGCTGGTGGGGGAGTTGGGGTTTTTGCCCCTGCTGCCCAACCGGGTCCCGGGGTTTTCGGCGGAGGAGTGCTGTCCGCCGGAGATTATGAACGACCGGGACGCGGAGGGGCCCTGGGAGTGGAAGGGGCCGGTGCTTCGGGGCAGGACGTGTATGTACGGCAAGCTCTTCGACGGTAGAGCGGGGTATGTGAGCCTTGAATGGCTGCCGGACCTTGCCAACTACCGCCGGGACGGGTACGACTTCGACGCCCGGTTCGACGACGGCCTGGCCTCCCTCCGGGACAGGACCGTCTACAACGCACTGGCCGGGGCGGGGGAGCTCCTGTCTGTGGATCTTCGGAAAAAGTGCGGCGTGGTCCGGGGCTTTGACGACTCCCTCGCGCGGCTCCAGGCGCAGTGCTACGTGGCGGCGTCGGACTTCGTGTACCGGCGGGACAGGAACGGCCGGGAGTATGGGTGGGGCGTGGCGAAATACGCGACTCCGGAGGAGCTTTTCGGCCCGGAGCTCGTGACCTCCGCCTACAGCCGGGACCCGGAGGAGTCCTTTAAGCGCATCCTTGCGCACCTGCGTCAGGTCCTGCCGGACGTGCCGGAGGCGGACCTGGTTCGACTGCTCCTGCGGTGATGGGGAACTGGTCATATAAAATATTTCGATTTTGAGTATTTAAGTATATCCAGACTGCTGTATAATGGCACCATCGGTTGAACGACCGACAAGGAGGTATTTACAGCGATGGAGAAGAAAAAATATTTTACCATCCACAACATCACGCTCGTCGGCGTGCTGGCGGCGGCCATCTTTGTGCTGACGAAATTCGTGAGCATCCCCATTCCCAGCCCCCTGGGCAAGACGGCACTGTCGGTGGGCAACGCCATGTGCATCCTGTCGGCGCTGCTGTTCGGGCCGGTCACCGGCGGACTGGCCGCGGGCATCGGCAACGCGCTGGTGGATCTGATGGACCCCACCTGGGCGGCGGATTTCTGGATGACGTTCATCAACAAATTCCTGATGACCTTTGTGGCCGGGATCATTATGCATAAGGTCCGCTTCGGCCATGAGAACGTGCGCACATGGCTCGCGGGACTGGGCGGCACGTTGACCTACTGTCTTTTGTACGTGACCAAGAACATCCTCTCCGGCGTCCTGGTCCGTGGTTTTACCTGGCAGGTGGCGGCGGTGGAGACGCTGTCCGTAAAGCTCCCGGTGACCCTGGTCAACGGCGTCATCGCCACAGTCTGCGCCGCCCTCCTCTACCCGGCGCTGAAGATCCCTCTGAAAAAGGGTCACGTCCTTTTTGAGGAGACGGATTGAACCCGGCCCGCCGGGGACGGAATTATCAAATCAAAGGGGCCCGTGAAGAGAGAAGCTGTTGCGCTTTCTTTTCACGGGCCCTTATTTTATACTGATATTCAATCAAGACAAGATATTCGCGACGTTCTTTTGCTGTTTACGCCGCGCGTTCTCCACTCAGCAGACCTTCACCGTCCACCCGCGCTCGTCGGGTCTGGCGCCCCATTGAATGCCGGTGAGCTCGTCGTAGAAACGCTGGGTCAGCGCTCCGATGCCGCCGTCGCCGATGGCCATGTCCTTGCCCTCAAAGTAGATGTGTCCCACGGGGGAGACCACGGCGGCGGTGCCGGTGCCCCACATCTCCTCCATGCGGCCGTTCTGGGCCGTCTCCAGCACCTCGTCGATGGAGATGAGCCGCTCCTCCACGGTGTAGCCCCAGTCGCGGGCAACCTCCAGGATGGACTTGCGGGTGATGCCGGGGAGGACGGAGCCCTGGAGCATGGGGGTGACGATCTTGCCGTCGATCTTGAACATGATGTTCATGGAGCCCACCTCCTCGATGTACTTGCGGTGGACGCCGTCCAGCCACAGCACCTGGGAGTAGCCCAGCTTCTCGGCCCGCTCGCTGGCGCGGATGGAACCGGCGTAGTTCCCGCCGCACTTGGTGAAGCCGGTGCCGCCCCGGACAGCGCGGACGTCCTCGTCCTCAATGGCGATGTGCACGGGGTTCAGCCCCTCGGGGTAGTAGTTGCCGGAGGGGGAGAGGATGATGCAGAAGATGTAGGTCTTGCTGGCGTGTACGCCCACGGTGCAGTCCGTGGCGATGATGAAGGGGCGGATGTAGAGGCTGGCGCCCTTCTGGTCAGGCACCCAGTCCTTTTCCAGGGCCACCAGCTGCTTCACCGCGTCCACGCAGAAGTCCACGTCGATCTCCGGGATGCTCATGCGGACGGCGGAGTTGTTCATACGTTTGAAGTTCTCCTCGGGCCGGAAGAGCCAGATGGAGCCGTCGGCGCGGCGGTACGCCTTCAGGCCCTCGAAGATCTCCTGGGCGTAGTGGAATACCATGCAGGAGGGGTCCAGCGTGAAGGGGCCGTAGGGCACGATGCGGGGGTCGTGCCAGCCCTGGCCCTCGGTGTAGTTCATCAGGAACATATGATCGGAGAAGAATTTCCCGAAGGGCAGGGGATCAAGATGGGGCTTCTCCTTGGGGTTCTTCGTGAGCTCGACGCGGATCTTTTCCATTTATGTACACTCTCCTTTAGATGTTTGTTACAAAAGCCGGATACGGGCCAAGGCGCGCTTTATCGCTCTAAAACGCCATTTGCAATATTGTATCACTGTTCCTGCAAAAAGGCAATCATTATTACGCACAATTCTCGATTATTTTTTCCCTCTTTTGTAACTTATCCTCCCAAAGCCTCAATACCCCTAAAACGCTTTTCCTTGCTGAAATACTTGACCGGGGCGAAAACAGACCGTATAATAATGCCATAGGAACCAATATAAGGAGTGAGTAGAAATGAACGGTAAAAAATTAAGCGGTGGTAAAGTTGCCATCATCATAATCGTCCTGATGCTGTGGGTCTATGTGTTCAACGGGAACGAGATCGTCGCCTCCGTCATCCTGTTCTTTGTATTCGCTTACAAGATCCGACATGAATAACCGGAGAAGGGGAAGCGCCGCCGGGGGGACCTTTGGCGCTGTATGCGAAGCGGGTCACAGGGACTTTTTGATCTGGTTGATGGCGTTCTTCTCCAGCCTCGACACCTGGGCCTGGCTGATGCCCACCTCGGCGGAGACTTGCATCTGGGTCTTGCCCTCGTAGAACCGCAGGCTCAGGATGCGCTTCTCCCGGTCGGAGAGGGCGTTGATGGCGTCGGACAGGGCGATCTCGTTGAGCCAGTCCTCGTCGGTGTTCCTGGTGTCGCCGATCTGGTCCATGCCGCAGACCGCGTCCCCGGACTCGGAGTAGATGGGCTCGTAGAGGCTCACGGGCTCCGCCACCGCGTCCATGGCGATGACGACCTCCTCCCGGGGCAGATTCAACGCCTCCGCGATCTCCTCCACCGTGGGTTCCCGCTGGCTCTCCAGCATCAGCTTCTCCTTCACCTGCAATATCCTGTAGGCCGTGTCCCGGATGCTCCGGCTGACCCGCAGGGGGGAGTTGTCCCGCAGGAACCGCCTGATTTCCCCTACGATCATTGGAACGAGCGTGCGCTGTTGAAAAGGGAGGAAAGTTATGGATAAGGTCGATTCCCTCTACAAAGCCATAGAAATCGTCCAAAACAGTTCGTACCCTTCTGAGGTCAAATCAACCGCGACGGTCTTTTTTGCATCATACTTTGTCAGACCGCTTGGAAATACATACAGTATTCCCTGCGCGTTCTTCCTCGTCTGATGCAAAAAATCCTCGCCGCTCGGTGTCTCCTTGCAATTGGATATTAGGGAACCTCTGAACAAATCGACGTGCCGAGATTGGCGAGCAGATTTTTCGCCAGATGAAGGCAAAAAATTGCAGGAATACTGTATGTATTTCAAAATTTTTTGACGAAATATGGCGGAAAATATGCCGCCAAGATCGGTGCGGCGACTTGTTCAGAGGTTCCTTAGTATTAGGCACCGGAGGTACGCCCAGCATATCGGTTATCCGCAACACGTTCAAGATGTCGTTCCCGGACTTTCGGGCGAAGTATTACCCCCTTGCCAACTCGGACACCGGGCGGCGGCACTACCGGCACAGGTCAAATGAGGAGTGGATAAACATATTCATTGAACAATATCACAGGCTCAAGCCCAAAGGGCAAGAGGAATACAACCACCGGCGCGACAAAGACACGCCCACATGGATCACCACGGCAAGGATGCTCGGTTTAGAAAATTGGGGAGATTTGCTTGGCGAGCTTGAACTTCCGTACTACGGCACGGACCAAGCCAATTTTGAAGTGATATACACCTCGAGAACGAAGGAAAGGCTTGCCGCCCCTTGACCCTGAGATCGGAGCGATTGAAAGGCCGTAAGCGCAAAAATATGGGCTGTAAGGCGTTACTGCCTTATAGCCCTATAAACTGTGCAGGAAGAATGGATCTACGCGGCTTGGACTGTTTGTCGCGGAAGACCGGCTGAAAAGGCCTGGCATGATGGGCGACGCCCTTATTTCCACACCGCCCCCCTCCGTTCCCGTATAAATTATCCTCCGACCAATCGGGTATAATAGAGGAACATTCTATTACATTACGGAGGCAGTTATGGAAGACAGAACGATAACCTCGGATCTGCGGGAATTCGCGGAGCATCTGCGGCGGGAGGAAAAGAGCCCCGGCACCGTGGAAAAATACCTCCGCGACGCATCGGCCTTCGCCGCGCACATGAACGGCGCGCCCGTCACGCGGGACGCCGTGGCCGCGTGGCGGGACGGGCTGGCGGGGGAGCTGCAACCGTCCACAGTCAACGCCAAGGTGGCGGCGGTCAACTCGCTGCTCCGGTTCCTGGGCTGGGAGGATTGCCGGGTCAAAGCCCTGCGCGTCCAGCGGCAGGTGTTCCGGGCGCGGGGAAAGGATTTGTCGCGGGGGGAGTACCAGCGGCTGCTGGACGCGGCGCCGGAACGGACGCGGATGGTCATGGAGACCATCTGCGCCACGGGCATCCGGGTCAGCGAGCTCCACTTCATCACCGTGGAGGCGGCGCGGGCGGGGGTGGCGCGAATCCGGCTCAAGGGGAAGATCAGGACCGTCCTGATCCCGGTCAGACTGTGCAAGAAGCTCCTGAAATACGCCCAAAAACAGGAAACCGCCTCCGG
>CANQKZ010000038.1 GCA_947624585.1 uncultured Oscillospiraceae bacterium
TCTCAGGGCCTTGCGCTTCTTCGGATGAGGGGCTATATCTTCAAGGATGAATTAGAGCCTCAACCTGGCTGAATCTTTTTTACTTTTTTTCGCCGCAGTATCTGCGGCTGATTCCTCATGCCCTTTTTAGGGCTGGCTCGTGGGGGGCGATGTTTCAAACTTTGGCCTCCAAGGGTAGTATCCTATCCATTATAGCAAATCCTGCCGCTCCGCGCAATAGACAACCCGCACAAAAGAAAAAAGCCCCGAAAACGGGGCCTCCGCCGAACCGGCTTTGCGGCGGCGAAAGTATACCGTTGACAAGGCGTCAAAAATACGGTATACTTTAAGCAGACGCGCCCGAGGGCATGAAAAGGAGCGCGTTCGGGAGTCTGCCACTCTGATGGGCAGGCGGTGATCCTCTCCGGTGGTTGGATGCGGTTTTCTCATCTGATCCCGGGAAGGAGCTTCTGGCCTCCTTTCCGAAACAAGGGAAGGGGGGATGGTCATGGTTACATACGAGGCGCTTTTTGCGTATACGTTGGCAATCACGGCTGTTGTCACTTTGGTGATCGTGATTATGGAACACGTTCAGAAAAAGTGATGTTGATACAAGAAGCAACCGCCATCCACTTCCCAAAGTGATCGGTTGCTTCTTGTGATCGACCCCGGAGGGGAATCACCGTCACCCGGCGGTCCCTCCCTTGTGCCCTCATTTTAACACAAACCCCCCGCCCTGTCAAGGGCGGGGTTCCGATTTTTGGGCGATATTTTATCACGCGTTACGCGTTGGGGTCAAAGCCGGGGGTGGACATCTCGTTCACCGCGTCCGTCCCGCCGGGAGGGGCGGAGGGGGGATCGGTCTTTGCGCCGAAGGCGGCGGCGAGGCCCGCGTTCTTCTCCCGGACGCCCAGGCGGACGAAGCGGGCGGTCAGGTCCTCGTAATCCTCACCGGCAATGGTGGCCTTCCAGCCGGTGTCGTTTATGAAAAATTTCGTCTCACAGCTGTCCCCCCGGGTCAGCGTCACCACGTCCGTGCCGTCCACGTCCGTGTGGCCGTAGGCGTCGTCGGGGGAGACGCAGCAGGTGGGGACGTTGGCGCCCAAAAGCTGTTCGATCACAACGCGGTTCCCCTCCCAGGTGGCGCCGAGGGTGAGTCCGGTGATCTCCCCATCCCGCAGCCAGATCACGGCCTCCGTCTCCGCCGTGTCCGGAATGTCCAGATGCTCCCGCCAGCGGGGGGTCAGCGCGGCTTCGATCTCCTCCTCCGTGGCGTCCCGCAGGGTCTTCCCCAGGGCGTAGTCCAACTCTACCGTCTGTTCCGCCGGTTGGAAATTCAGCGCGGGCAGAGGGTAGTATGTGACCGTCTCCCCGTCCGTCAGCTCATAGCCCCCCGCACTGGGGATGGCGTCAGGCGAGTCCCCCGGGTCCACCGTGGTGATGTCCGGCTCCGTGCCCGTCGTCTCTGTGGTCATGACGCCGTCGGAAGGGACCGTGACCTCCCCGCCCGCGCCTCCGTCCGCCCGTCCCAGCCGCCAGGCGGCGCCGATACCCACCGCCACAGCCAGGGCGGCGGCAGCGGCGGCCCAGCGGGTGAGCGGGACGGGCCTTCTTCGGGACTTCAGCTCCCGCAGGCGCTCTGTCAAATCCTCGGGTAGTTCCGTTTTGTCCATATATTCAATATACCTCCTCACAATTCAACCTCTCCTTTCAGCTCCTGCCTCAGCCTCTCCCTGGCCCGGCTCAGGAGGGACCTGGCCGTGCCGGGGCGGCAGTGCAGGACGCGGGCGATCTCGCCGGTGGAGTACCCCTCGTAGTAGAAGAGGTGTACCGCCGCCCGCTCCCGGGGCGGCAGGCCCTCCACGGCCTCCATCAGCTCCCCCGTCTCCCTGTCCGGGGCCGGGTAGATGTCCAAAAGCTCCCCGGCGGGGTGGCGCTTGCGTTCCCGGAGCCTGTCCAGCCCCGCGTTGACGCACACGCGCATGAGCCAAGCCTTCTCCCGCCGCGCGTCGGGCAGGAGGGGGCGCTTTTCCAGATATTTGAGATACGCATCCTGGACCGCGTCCTCCGCGTCGGCCCGAGAGTCCGTGACGGAGAGCGCGGCGCGGTACAGCGCCGTCCCGTGTTTCGCGATCAATTCTTCCAACCGGTCGGAGTGCGACACCTCATCACCTCCTTCGCTTATAAAACGCGTGAGGCGGGGGAAATGTTGCGGGGTTCCGAAAAAAATTTCCCCTTTCCGCGAAAAACGCCCCGGAGCGGCAGACTCCGGGGCAATTTTTCAAAAAAATACTTGTCAAGTCCGAAAGGTTGCGGTACAATAGAGACGGACAGCAAAAATATGCGGCAGCCCGGAGGGACTGGTCCTCCCCCCGGACCTGCGCGGGTGTCGATCCCACCCACACAGCAGATATTACTGCGCCAGCTCTATTGTAACTTGTAAAAGCGATTTTTGCAAGCACAATCAGGGCTTTGGAGCTGTGTTCTCGCGCGTGTGACGGGTTCTCCTTGCCCGCCGCGCGCGATTTTTGTCAGTCCCGATGGTAAAAGCCGGGGTTTCCTCCTTACATTGCACCTTTTCCGAGGCGCCCCGGCCTTTCCGGAGGGAGAAAATTTATTTTTACAAGGAGGAAAAAATTACAAATGAAGAAACTGCTGATCGCCGTTCTGGCGATGGTCCTGCTGCTGGCGCTGTCAGCGGTCACCCTGGCGGACGACATCCGGGTGCCCTACGCGGTGACGGGCGGGAACATCTACTTTAACCCGGAGACGAAAACCATTGTAGGTGCGGACAGTTCCATCACCGCCGCTGTGGTTCCCTCGCAGATCAACGGGGTGGAGGTGAAACACATTGGCTATCAAGCCTTTGGTGGCTGTAGTTACCTCTCAACTATCACGATTTCGGAGGGGATAACAACAATTGATAATAATGCTTTCGGTTATAAAAATTGGTACACATACAGTTGCTCATCGCTTGTCAGCGTAAAACTGCCGGAAAGCCTGACCTCCATAGGGGACGGTGCTTTTTATAGCTGCGGTTCCCTTTCCGACATCAACATACCTGCCAACGTTATATCAATTGGTTCAAACGCATTTGAGTATTGCAGCTCTCTCGCTTCAATCAAGCTGCCCGGAAAACTGCTGACCATTAACCCAAGTACATTTAGTGGGTGTAAAGCACTCAACAGCGTCAACATACCGGCTGGCGTTATGTCCATTGGAAGTTACGCTTTTTACGAGTGTATTGCACTTCCCCGTATCTCCATTCCAAGCAGTGTACAGACAATTGGAAATAAAGCTTTTGCTGGGTGTTCGGCGCTCTTAAACGTGACCATTCCCAGTGGTGTGACGTCCATCGGTGAGTACGCATTTTCTGGCTGCTACGCCCTTACACGGCTGTCTATCGCTGATAGTGTGACGACTATTGGCAATAGCGCCTTTTCTAACTGCATCTCTCTGACTACCGTCACAATTCCTTCGAGCGTTACCTCCATCAGCGACTACGCCTTCGACGGTTGCAAAGCTCTTGTCAATGTAACAATCCCTTACAGCGTCACAACCATTGGAATATACGCATTTCAGAATTGCACAGCGCTGACAAAAATCAATATCCCCTCCAGCGTGACAACTATAAGGGGAGCTGCTTTCAAGGGCTGCTCGGCGCTTGCCAGCTTTGTGATTCCTGCCAGCGTGACCTCGATAAGTGATAGCACATTTGAAAGTTGCGCCGCTCTCACCAACGTTTCTATCCCCAACAGCATAAAATCCATCGGAGCTAACGCGTTCAATGGCTGCCATCACCTCAGCAAGGTTTCCATTCCCAACAGTGTAAAGGTCATCAAGGATTATGCCTTTGGGAACGACGAATCTATTACTGAGATATCCATTCCTTCATCCGTCGAAACATTGGGAGCAGCTTTTTATTTCAGCTATAACCTCGCCGATATCTATTTCGGCGGCACTGAGGAGCAGTGGGCTTCCGTGTCCGCCAACTCCAATTTGGGCGGTTACGGCAACCCCAACCCCACCGTCCACTACAGCACCCAGGGTTCTCTGCCCAAGGCCGAGAACATGACCGACGTGAAGGATTATTATCAGGCCGGTGTGGACTGGGCCGTGTCCCACGAGTACGTGATGCCCGAGAGCGACACCCTCTTCGGGGAGGGCGACTGCCTGCGGTGGCAGGTGGTGTACATCATCTGGCTCGCCAACGGAAGTCCCGAGCCCACCACCTGGGATATGCCCTTTGACGACGTGCCCGCCGACGCCTCCTACTACGACGCGGTCTGCTGGGCCGTGGAGAAGGGCGTCACCAACGGCAACGGCGAGGGCCTATTTAACACCTTCGGCACCGTGGACCGGGCAACCGCCATGGCCTTTATCTGGAAAGCCGTGGGCCAACCCGCCGCCTCCGGCACAAACAGCTTCACCGATGTCTCTACAGCGGATTGGTATTATGATGCAATCCTCTGGGCAGCCGCCAACGGGTATTCTGACGGCACAAATGCGGAACATACGCTCTTCTCCCCCAAAACCAACGTCACTTTGGCGCAGATGGTCACCTTCCTCCAGCGCTGGGACGAGAACAACTGAAAAACCGCGCAACGTCAAAGCGGGCGGGTCCTCGGACCCGCCCGTTGTGTTTTTCCCATTATTTCCTCAGCGTCCGCACGTTCTCCATGGTGCAGTCGAAGCCGATCCCGTCGTCGGTGTAGAGTCCGTAGCTCTCCCCGTCGCCCAGAAGCGTCAGGCGCTCTGGGTCGTACTCCCGGGTGTTTTGAATTTCCGGCCCCACGGGCAGGAGCTTGCCCTTTCGGATGAAGAAAACCACCTCGTCCAGGGCCATATGGACCGTGCGGGTCCCCCTGGGGGCGGGGGAGCAGTGGAAGTTGCCGTCGTAGCGCACCTCCGTCATGTCCTCGGGCAGGAAGACCTGCCGCTCCGGGGCGCCCTCTTGGACGATGGGGGCGGCCATCAGGCTGTCGCCCACCAAAATCTGGTCCTCGATGCCCCGGGCCTCCGGGTAGACGAACTCCAGAGGCTTTATGTACATATCGGAGGTGAGGGCCGCCTTCATGTACTCGGAGTAGATGTAGGGCAGGAGCCGGTAGCGCAGGGAGATCACCTTCCGAAACGCCTCCGTGTCCCCAAAGGCGTACGCCTCCTGGGCGCGGGTCAGCTTGCCCGTGTGGTTGCGCATCAGCGGCGTGAACACGGAGAAGGCAAGCCAGCGCAGAAGGAGCTCCCGGGTGCAGTTTCCGTTGAACCCGCCGGTGTCGGCGCCGGAGTAGAGGAACCCGCACATATTCAGCTCCTGGCTGTGGCGCACGTTCAGCATCAGGTGCTCCCACTTGGAGGTGTTGTCCCCGGTCCACACCCCGCCGTAGCGGTTTGCGCCGATGTAGCTGGAGCGGGAGAAGAGCATATACCGGTGTCCCAGGAGCTTCCGGAGCCCCTCGCCGGTGGCGCGGGTCATCATGCCGCCAAACAGGTTGTGTACGTCGTAGTGGCGCAGCCGCCGCCCGTCCATGTTGTGGGAGAAGGACTTCAGGTCCCGGATATGCCCCCGCTCCTTCTGCTCCCGGCGCTTCTCGCCGAAAAGGACGTCCATGGCGAGCTGCCAGAGCACGCTCTTCCAGCCCTTGGTGTACTGACTGTAGAAGATGGCGGGCTCGTTCATGTCGTTCCAGAAGCCCTCGATCCCCGCGTCGGTGTAAAATCTGTACTGCCGCCCGAACCACTCCCGGGCGGAGGTGTTGAGGAAGTCCGGGAAGTGGGTCATGCCCGGCCACACGGCGGCCCGGAAATACCCGCCATCCTTGTTGCGGCAGAAGTACCCGTTGCGGACGCCCTCCTCGTACACCGGGTCCCCCGGCTCGATCTTGATGCCCGCGTCCACGATGGGGACAAGGCGGATACCGCGCTCGCCCATCTCGGCGGAGAAGGCCGCGATGTCCGGGAAGCCCTTTTTGTCGAAGGAGAAGTCCCGGAATTTGTCCATGTAGTCGATGTCCATGCAGATGTAATCGAGAGGGATGCCGTTCTTCTGATACCCGTCCGCCACGGCCCGGAAATCCGCCTCGTCCCTGTACCCGAAGCGGCTCTGCCCGTACCCGAAAGCCCACAGGGGCGGCAGGTAGCAGGGACCCACGGCGGCCAGAAGCTCCCGGCAGACGCCGTAAGCGGTGGAGTTTTCGATCTCGAAGAGGGACAGGTCCCCCGTCTCGCACTCCACCCGGATCAGGCCCGAGCCCTTCCAGTCGATCTCAAAGACCGTCCGGGCCGGGGTGTCGAAGAAAGCGCCGAAGGTCTCCCGGCCGGAGATCACGAGGAAGTTGTGGGAACCGTACAGGGAGGGGGTGGTCTCCTCGTGCTCGCCGGTGTCGGTGTTGAAGGAGACGTACCGCCCGCCCCGCTTGTTGAGCCGCCCCATGGCCTCCCCCAGGCCGTAGACCGTGTCCTCCGGGGCCAGGGCGTATGTGAAGGTCAGGCTCCGCGCCCCGCGCTTCACCGAGAAGTGCCGCGTTTCGGGGATCGTTTCGACCTCCGCCGTCACCGCGTCGGTTTTGATGGGGTCGCCGTATACCGTCTTTGTGATCATATAGCTCACCTCATAATCATGTTTCTCTTACCATGTATCATGCCACGGGAACCGGCGGTTGTCAAGGGAGAATTTTTCGCGGACAGCCGTTGACAGGTAGGGGAGAGGGGAGTATAATAAAACTAACGCTGTTAGTCAGGGGGCGGTTCCATGGCCCGGCAGGGATTGACCAGGGACGATCTGGTGCGGGCGTCCATCGAGCTCATTGAGACGGAGGGGTTTCACGCCTTTTCCGCCCGGGAGCTGGCGGCGCGGCTCCGCATCAAGGCCGCGTCCCTCTACAACCACGTGCGGAGTATGGACGAGCTGTACACCGAGGTGGGGCGGTACGCCATCGCGGAGCTGAAGGACGCCCAGCTTGCGGCCATCGGCGGGCGGCGGCGGGACGAGGCGGTGCGGGCCCTGGCGGAATCGTACTACCGATTCGGGAAGGAGAGGCCGGAGCTGTACCGGGTGATCCTGTCCCTGCCCATGGTGAAAAACGACGCCCTGCGCCAGGCGGCGGGGGACATCGTGGAGCCGCTGATGACGGCCCTGGGCGGGTATAAGCTGACGGAGGCGCAGAGGATGCACCTCCAGCGGGTCCTGCGGAGTATCATGCACGGCTTTATCACCCAGGAGGAGGCAGGGTGCTTCCGCCACTTCCCGGTGGAGGTGGAGGACAGCTTTCGCATGGCTGTGGAGGGGTTTTTGCTCCTTGTGAAAAATCTGGAAAACGAGGCGGGAGAGAATGAACACGATAAAAACGGACAAGACGGAGCTCTTTGAGCGGACGCCCGTGACACGGGCGGTGCTGTCGCTGGTGGTGCCCACGGTCATCAGCCAGCTCATCACGGTGATCTACAACATGGCCGACACCTTCTTCATCGGCCAGATCGGCGACCCAAACCAGGTGGCGGCCACGTCCCTGTCCCTGCCGCTGTTTTTGCTGACCACGGGCCTTGCAAACCTCTTCGGCATCGGCGGGGCCAGCCTGGTATCCCGGAGCATGGGCGTGGGGGACGCGGAGAAAGCCCGCCGGACCTCGGCCTTCTGCATCTGGACCGCCGCCGGGACGGCGTTTCTGTACGGGGTGCTGATCTACGCCCTGCGCCGGACGATCCTCCCGGCGGTGGGCGCGGACGCGGAGACCTACGGCTTCTGCGAAAGCTACCTCTTCTGGACCCTCACCGTGGGGGCGGTGCCCACGGTGCTGAACGCCGCCCTGGCCCATCTGGTGCGGGCGGAGGGATATTCCGGGCAGGCCAGCTTCGGCGTGGCCCTGGGCGGGGCTCTGAATATCGCCCTGGACCCGGTGTTCATCCTGGGGCTTCACCTGGAGATCGCCGGGGCCGCCATCGCCACCATGCTTTCCAACCTCATCGCGCTCCTGTATTTCATCGTCCTCATCCTCGCAAAGCGCGGGAGGCTCCATCTGACCCTGGACCCCCGGTACTACACACTCTCCCAGGGCATCCCGAAAGAGGTGCTTCTGGTGGGGCTTCCCAGCTCCATCATGAATCTGATGGGAATATTTTCGAACATTGTACTCAACAAGCTGCTGGTTGTCTACTCCAACGCCGCCGTGGCGGGCATCGGCATCGCCAAGAAGATCGATATGCTGGCCTTTGCCATCGCCAACGGCCTGTCCCAGGGCGTGATCCCGCTGATCGGGTACAACTATTCCTCCGGCAACGTCAAGCGCATGAAGGGTGCCATCCGGGTGACGTTGGTTTTGAGCCTGGCCGTCACCACCGTGGGGGCGGTGCTCCTGTTCACCTGCGCGGGTCCCCTGGTCCGGGCGTTCATCAACGACGCGGAGACGGTGCATTACGGCAGTATGTTCCAGCGCATCATCTGCGTCACCGGCCCCTTCACCGCCATCACCACGGTGATCATATCCCTCTTCCAGTCCGTGGGACAGAAGGGCAAGCCGCTGGTGTTGTCCATGCTCCGCAAGGGCGGGCTGGATGTGCCCTTCATGTTCCTGCTCAACGCCCTGGGCGGCGTGGACGCCATCGCCTGGGCGACGCCGCTGGCCGACTGCGGCGCCATGTTGGCGGGCGTTCTGATGTTCATCCCCTTCTGGAGACGCGCGGGAACCGAGATCCCCGCCACCAAAGAGAACTGATCTCCGCAACAAAACCCCCGGGCCGCCGAATTTGGCAGCCCGGGGGTTTCACATGGTGTACTTCTTATTCTCCCAGCTCCACCACGGCGGAGGTGGGCATGATCATGATGTACGTCTTCCCGGTCCCCAGATTGACGGGGGTGCCGTCGTCATAGGTGAAGGTGAAGAAGGTGTCGCGGCTGGCGCGGGACCAGTTGATGTCCCGGGCCACGCCGTCCACGATGAACTTGCCGGTACCCGTGCCGGTGAGTTCCGCCTCCCGGCGGCCCTTGTCGTCGCCGGAGATCACGTTCATCTTGGTGAAGAGGGCGATGATGTTGCGGACCTTCACGGTGTCGTCAGAGGCGGTGTCCCCCATGTAGGCGTTGTACTGGCTGACCAGGTACTGCTTGGTATCCGGGTCGTAGGTGAACCCGGTGGCCTTGGCGCTCTTGGCGGAGCCGAAGCGGGCCGTAACGGTGACCGCCCGGTCGCCGGTGCGTTCCTCCTCGTCATCGAAGGTGAAGGGCTGGACATACCCCTCATAGTGGTCCCGGCGCAGGCCGTACTTGACTACGTAATCCTCCAGCTCCGTTGTCTCCACCACCAGGGAGTGGACCATGCCCATGTGGGTCCGGCGGTACTCGTCCCTGTGGAAGGTCTCGCCGGAGCCGTTGACGCCGTCCAGGCGGTCCATGCCGTTGTTCATCATGAAGTCGTAGGCGCCGGGGCTCCCGCCGCCGTGGATGTAGATGGCGTCCAGACCGTAGGCCATCTCCGCGAAGTACTCCCGGGAACTGCGGACGCCGCCCAGGATCTCCATGTTGTCGAAGTCCTCAAAGACGCCCATGAGGCGGGTGACGCCGCCCTCGGCCAGGGCCTCAAAGATGATGTCCGCCGCCGTGATGCCCGTCTGGGGCGTGGCGTTGCGGATGTTGTCGAACATACACGCCCAGGGCCGTTTGGCGGAGATGTCCTCCTCCAAAACAATGCCTGTCATGGGACTGGTGGGGATCTTCGGCTCCGGCGGCTCCTCCACGGGCGGCTCGTCGGCGGGAGGCTCTTCCACGGGAGGCTCGTCGGCGGGCGGCTCCTCCACGGGCGGTTCGTCTACCGGCGGCTCGTCCACGGACGGTTCGTCGGGCTTGTCCTCCCCCACATCGTCCGTGACCGGGGGCGGCTGGGTCCCGTCGGTCAGGTCGTCGGTGTCGTTGCGCCTGTTCATGGACCCCACGGTCAGGACAATGGCCACGACGGCGGCCACCACGGCCACCCCGGCGGCCGCGGCGATGGCGATCTTCTTTCCCTTCCCCCCGGAAGAGGCCGCGCCGGTCTCCCGATTTGTCTGCTTATTTTCAGTCGGCATAGATATCCCTCCGTTCTCCCGCGCAACGCGGGATCATTTAGGAACCATTTTAACGCAAAATTTCCGTTATGTCAACTTAAATTTACATAAAAGAAGAAAATACTTGTAAAAACGCGGGTGGTTTACAATGGTTGATAAAATTTGAGGAATTGCGGCTTATTCTAACTATAATAGATTAAAATTACTACGAATCATTGGCAAAAATTGCGGTTGACAAATCAACCGGAGCGTTTGCGTTACGCGTTTTCTTATAGCTTCCCATAAGTTGTCTCGCTTTTGGTGTCAGGATTTGTAGGGTTTAGCCTCTTGATTGTCTCTCGAACATTGTCTCGGTCAACGTGTGAATAGACATCTAAAGTCACGTTTGAACTGCTGTGCCCCATTAGGTATTGGACGCTTTTTACGTTGGCATCATTGTTGATAAGACGGCTGCAAAATGTATGTCGGAGAATGTGGGGAGTAATGTGGAAAGACGTATCTGGATATGCCTTTTGATACGCTTCCATGATTCTTTGAAACTGCTTATCAATATTGAACGCGTCCTGCGGAGTGTATCTTGTGGTGCAGAACAACATAGGGGAAGATCCGTCAATGGTACATTGCTTTTTCCGAGTTTCCGCTTTTTGTATGACCCGTTTCAGGGCATTAAGAAGTTCATCGCCTTCTAGGGGGATTGATCTGACTCCTTTGGATGTTTTGGGAGGCCCAAACCGCTTCCCCTCATGACCGAGGGATAGGATTTGCTTTGTTACGTTTATAAGCCTGTTGTCAAGATCAATATCAGAGATTGTCAATGCGCACAGTTCAGATATGCGTAACCCTGTACTTGCAAGGATAATCATCATATCCGCATATTTCCTATAAAATCTGTGCCCTTTTATAAAATCGAGGACGCTGTCGAAACATGGCCGAGATATTGGGAGGCGCTCTTGTGTATTGTCTTGAATGATGTCTCCCAGTTTGACATGGCATGGATTCTTACGTATGAAGTCGTTATCGACAGCCATGGAAAGAGCGCTCCTTATTGAGATGATCATATTGGAAATAGATTGATAGGCGTACCCGTCTTTTGAAAGCTCCAATACGAAAGCTACAATATCAACCTTTTTGATTTGTTTGATTGGTAAAGCGGCGAGCCTGTATTTTTTTTATCATCTCGTATCTTGATTTGTATATTTTTATCGTCGATTTTCGCAGCTCTGTTTTTTGAGAAAATATAAATCAAGCAGTTCTCCCAGAGTCATCTCCCCGGAGGCGGCGTCTATGCCGTCCTCCGGATCTCTGCGGATTTGCTGCTCCTTCTCTACCGAAAAGCGCCGGTAGTAATAAATTATTTCTATCTCAAACTGGCGCTGAAGTCTATAATTTTCTTTATACTAATATCCAATCAGAACAAGACATTTGCGACGGCCTTTTTTGCGTCATACATCGTCAGACCGCTTGGAAATACATACAGTATTCCCTGCGCGTTCTT
This sequence comes from uncultured Oscillospiraceae bacterium, assembly GCA_947624585.1. Classification (GTDB taxonomy): domain Bacteria; phylum Bacillota; class Clostridia; order Oscillospirales; family Oscillospiraceae; genus RUG626. Next base: position 11,510 of record CANQKZ010000038.1, read on the forward strand.
CCTCGTCTGACACAAAAAATCCTCGCCGCTCGATGTCTTATTTTAAATAGATATTAGTATTAAGCAATTATTTGGCATATTCTCTGTGCGGGAACTGATTATAAAAAACCGTGCGTCAAACTGACTGAAAACGATTCGTTAGACAGTCTGACGCACGTTGGTGTGGGAGGCCGGCCCCGTCAGGGGCCTCCTACCAGATTGCGGGAACAGGTCAATCCTGGGAACAGCGGGTCAGGAGCTCCTCCCACTTGCGGTCCACATAGTCCTGAGCGGCTTCAATGGTCCACTCGTTGCCGGGCTTGAAGCAGTGCTTGAAGCGGCCCTGGAGGCGCATGAACTCCTCCACCGGGAGCTTCTTTTTGGGCTCGTAGCTGAGGATCCACTTGCCCTCCACCACCTCGTAGAGGGGCCAGACGCAGGTCTCCACCGCCATCTTGCAGATCTGGGGCAGGAGCTCGGCGGAGTACTGCCAGCCTCGGGGGCAGGGGGCCATGACGTTGACGAAGGCGGGGCCGGGGGTGTAGATGGCCCGGTGGGCCTTCTCGTGGAAGTCCTTGAAATTGCCGATGAAGGTGGTCTGGGCCACGTAGGGGATGTTGTGGGCGGCCATGATCACGGTGAGGTCCTTCTTCTCCTGCTTCTTGCCCAGAGACTGGGCGCCCACCGGGGTGGTGGTGGCGTTGGCGAAGCGGGGAGTGGAGGAGGAGCGCTGGATGCCGGTGTTCATGTACGCCTCGTTGTCGTAGCAGAAGTACACCATGTCGTGGCCCCGCTCCATGGCGCCGGACAGGGACTGGAAGCCGATGTCGTAGGTGCCGCCGTCGCCGCCGATGGTGATGAACTTGTAGTCCTCCTGAAGTTTTCCCTTCTTTTTGAGCGCCTTATAGGCGGCTTCGGCGCCGCCGCAGACGGCGGAGGCGTTTTCAAAGGCGGAGTGGATGTAGCTATCCTCCCAGGCGGTGTAGGGGTACATGAAGGAACTGACCTCCAGGCACCCGGTGGCGTTGCAGATGACCGCCCTGTCGCCCTCGTCCAGGGCGCGGGTGATGCCCCGGCAGACGATGCCCGCGCCGCACCCGGCGCAGAGCCTGTGGCCCGGCGCGAAGCGCTCGGGCTTGGAGAGCTCTACCTTATGATTGTATGCCATCTCAAAGCACCTCCTCTTGATTGCTGCGCTGGCCGAAGTGGATGTACCGGGGACCGACCTCGCCGGTCTCCACGATCTTCAGAAGGTGCTTATAGACCTTCTCAATGTCCTCCACCGCGCAGTCCCGGCCCGCCAGGCCGTAGACCACGTCGATCATCTTGGGCGGGTTTTCAAGGTCGTAGCAGGCGGACCTCGTCTCGGCGAAGAGGGGTCCGCCGCAGCCGGAATAGCCCTCGGACTTGTCCATGACGGCCACGGCCTTCACGTTGCGGAGTGCCTGGGCGATCTCCTCCATGGGGAAGGGCCGGAAGACGCGGACCTTCACAAGCCCCGCCTTGACGCCCTGGGCCCGGAGCTTCTCGATGCACGCCTTGGCGGTGCCCGCGGTGGAGCCGATGAGCACCAGGGCCACCTCGGCGTCCTCCATGCGGTACTCCTCGAAGAAGCCGTAACGGCGGCCGAAGGTGCGCTCGAAGTCGGCGGCCACATCCAAAATCACCTTTTTGGCGTTCTTCATGGCCTCCGCCTGCTGGACCTTGTGTTCCATGCAGAAGGGGCAGGAGTCGTAGGGGCCCACGGCCAGGGGGTGGTCCCGGCCGAGAAGCGCGTGCTCCGGGCGGTACTCGCCCACGAAGCGCTTTACGTCCTCATCGGACTCCAGGAGGATGTTCTCCACCGCGTGGGAGGTGATGAAGCCGTCCTGGCAGATCATGATGGGCAGGCGCACGCTGGGGTGCTCGGAGATGCGCATGGCCTGGAGGTAGTTGTCGTACGCCTCCTGGTTGTTCTCGGCGTAGATCTGGAGCCACCCGGAGTCTCGGGCGCCCATGGAGTCGGAGTGGTCGTTGTTGATATTGATGGGGCCGGTCAGCGTCCGGTTGACGCAGGCAAGCGTAATGGGCAGGCGGGAGGAAGCGGCCACGTACAGGACCTCGTACATGAAGGCGAGTCCGGCGGAGGATGTGGCGGTGACGGCCCGGGCGCCCGCCGCCGCCGCGCCGATGCAGGTGGACATGGAGGAGTGCTCCGATTCCACGGTCACGTATTCGGTGCCCACCTTGCCGTCGGCCACGTACTGGGCGAAGTACTGGGGGATCTCGGTGGAGGGGGTGATGGGAAAGGCGGCAAACACGTCGGGGTCGATCTGCCGCATGGCGGTGGCGATGGCCTCGTTGCCGGAGAGACGTTCACGGATGCTCATTGATGTACCTCCTGTTCCATGGTGATGGCCTGGAAGGGGCACACCTTCCAGCAGATGCCGCAGCCCTTGCAGTGGTCGTAGTCGAAGTCGGCCCTCTTGCCCGCCTTCACGGGGATGGAGCTGTCGGGGCAGAAGGGGGCGCACAGCAGGCACTGGCGGCACTTCCGCGGGTCCCACACGGGGCGGTTGACGCGCCACTCGCCTGTTTTGGTGAGCCTGGACGTGCCGCCCTCGTAGATCTCCCCGCCGGGGGTCATCTCCTGCCAGGGGGATTTTTCGGTGATGGTTTCGGCCTTGATGAAGCTCATGCTCCCCGCACCTCCTTCATGGACTGGATGAGACATTTCATGTTGCCCTCGATGACCTGGGGCTTGGTGGCGAATTTGTGGCGGAAGGACGCCTCCATGTCCGCGATGAACCGGCCCGGGTCAAGGACACGGCTCACCTGCACGATGGCGGACAGCATGGGGGTGTTGGGGAAGTACCGGCCCAGGTATTTTTCCGAAATGCTCCGGGCGTCCAGGGTGTACACCCCGCCGGTGTAGCCCCGCAGCAGGGGCCGCAGCTCCTCGGGGTCGCGGGGGGAGTTGATGACGATGGCGCCCTCGGGGTTGAGGCCCGCCGTCACGTCCACGGAATGAAGCAGGGACTCGTCCACCACCACCACGTAGTCGGGGTTGTAGATATTGGAGTGGACGGTACATGGGAGGTCGCTGATGCGGTTGTAGGCGGTGATGGGCGCGCCCATCCGCTCGGGGCCGTACTCCGGGAAGCCCTGGACGTATTTGCCGGAGGCAAAGGCGGCGTCCGCCAGCAGGAGACACGCCGTCTTGGCGCCCTGCCCGCCGCGCCCGTGCCAGCGGATCTCGGTCATGGTTTTGCTCATAGATCTACCTCTTTTCATAGTCTCATGGGGTCATGGGGAACATCTGAACAAATCGAAGCGCCGGGATTGGCAAGCGGATTTTTCGCCGGATGAAATCAAAAAATTGCGGGAATACTTTGTGTATTTCAAAATTTTTTGATGAAATATGGCGGAAAATATGCCGTCAAGACCGGTGCGGCGATTTGTTCAGAGGTTCCCAGAAAAAAACAGCGTCCGACCCGTAAAGGGACGGACGCCGTAAATGGACACCGTTGAACCACCCGTTACTGCACACAGATATGTACGCTTCCGATAACGGGGAAAACCGTCAGCGCCTACTCCGCACTTGTTTGGGGCTGAAACTCCGGAGTGATCTTCGGACAGGCCCTCTGGCGCCGGATTTCCACCACACACCGGCTCTCTGCGGCCTCGGGCGGGCCTACTGTCTCCATCTTCGTCTTTTATTGGTTAAATTGTAATGGTATTTTACCCGTTGGGCCGCCCTCTGTCAAGATACATCTTGGACAAAAAAGCCGCCAAATCCCACCGAAAATGGGCATTTATGCCCGTCCCGATACGATCCAGGGGGCGGGCTCCGCATCGAAGGTGTTCTTGGAGGTGAGCTTGGAGACGGAGATCTGCAAAACCTCCGTCTCCCCGACGCCGTACCGCTGGAATGTGTCCGGCAGGGTTGCGGCGCAGCGGAAGTCCAGGGTGTAGATGACGAACTCCATGTGGGGGTTGAGCTTCAGAAGGCACTCCATCTCCCGCTCCATGCTGGCGGAGGCCACCAGGAAGGTGAGAGACGGCACCGGCAGGCCCTCCATGGTCTTCTCGTTGACCGCGTCGATGACCGTGATGTTGTTGAGGCCGAACTGGTGGGCGTTCTCCTCCACGGTCCGGCGGTCCCGCTGGCTGTACTCCACGGCGATGACCGTGCCCTCGGGGGCCAGGATGGCCGTCTCCACGGCGATGGAGGCGCCGCCGATGACGCACACGGTGTCGGCGCTGGCCACGTGCATCTTGTTGAGGATCACCGCCCGGATCTCGCTGCCCACGTAGTGGACGGAGCCCCGGAAGAAGTCGGAGTTGCGCATACCGATCTTGGTGGTGGAGCGGGCTTTGGGGTTCAGGATCAGCATCCCGGCGGAGGCGTTGATGCCCCGGTTGATCATGTCCCGCACAGGGGAGTGGAGGATGGGCCCGGCGGGCTCGCTGCCCTCGTTGTACCAGACCTCGCAGTCGCCGAGGCCAGCGTCCCACATCTTATAGAAGATGTCCGGATGGCCCGCCTCGGTGAACACCAGCACGGCGGGGCGGGACTCCACCGTGGGGATCAGGTTCTTGTTCTTGCGGGTGATGTCCAGGATCTTGACCTTCTCCAGGTCCACCTGCATATTTTCGGCAAAATAGGTGAGCCATGCCAGAATGTGGGCGTTTGTGAACATATTTTCCATGTGGATCCCTCCGTCTTTCGTATTGGCAGCGGACCGCGCCGCTTTATTACATTGTAATGTATAATGACAATATACCACTTTTTGCCGCCCGCGTCAAGAAAAAGCGGATTCCGCCGACGCGAGGGACTCCAGCACGCCGCACACGTCCCGGGCGGAGGTCCGGGAGATGTGTCCGCGCTGGCACTCGGCCATCTCCGCGCGGGCGGAGGAGTCCAGGAGCTTTTCACAGGCGGCGGTAAGCTCGCGTCCGGGGTCCCGGACCGGGAGGCTCATGCCACGGGAGGCGAAGAAATCCATGTTCCGGGTCTCGCACCCGGGGATGGGCGTCAGGTGAACGAGGGCGGTGCCCAGATTGGCCGCCTCGGTGGAGGAGAGCCCGCCGGGCTTGGAGACCAGCACGTCGCAGGCCCGCATCAGCTCCGCGAACCGGTCGGTGTGCTCCAGGACGGTACACCTATCCCCGTATTTGCGCCGGAGGTCCTCATAGAGCTGCCTGTTGTTCCCGCAGATCGCCGCAAGGCGCGCGTCCGGGAACCGCTCCGAGAGGATCCCCACGGCCTTCCTGAGCTTTCCCGCGCCGATGCTGCCCCCCGCCGCCAGGATGAACCGCTCGTCGGGCCGGAGCCCCAGGGACGCGCGGATCTGTGCCCGGTCGGGGCCGGGGCCGAATTCCCGGCACACGGGGATGCCCAGGGGCAGAAGCTTCTCCCGTGGGATGCCACGGGAGGCGAATTCGTCCGTAAGGTCCGGGGAGGGGATCACGTACCGGTCGCAGTCCGTCTCCTCGGTGAAGGGGATGCAGGTGTAGTCCGTGGCGATGAACACCGTGGGCGGCACCGTAAGCCCACGGGCCTTCATGTTGGTGAGGATCTCCGCCGGGAAGAGGTGGGTGGTGACGATGGCGTCGCAGGGGTGCCCGTCGAGATATTTTTCCAAAAGCGGGACCATGGCCCGGTTCGCGTGGTAGACGGGGGACTTGACGGGCAACCTCCGGTAGGCGGCGCCCAGGGAGTAGACGAAGCCGAATACCCCCGGCGCCCTCTGGGCCACGGAGATGTAGGTATTGTTGACGGCGGCGGAGGTGCCGTGCCCCCGCAGGGTGTAGGGGTCCAGGAATGTAGCGGTGTGGCCCCGGGCCGTCAGCTCCTGTTCCAGGGCCCGGCCCGCCGCGTTGTGCCCGCCGCCTGTGCCGCAGGAGAGGATCAGCGCATCCATAGGAGCTTCACCTCGGGCTTTTTCTTCTCCTCGCGGCTCAGGAGCATACGGATGTACACCAGCGCTGTGGCGAGAAGGAAGCCGAACCAGATCCAGCCCTCCACGCCGGAGGTCATCATCAGCACCGCCGTCAGCAGATACGCGGCCAGGGTGCGGTAGTAGTGGGGCGAGATCCGCACCGCCACGGACAGGAAGATGAACACCGCCGCGAAGATAAAGAGGGGCCTCAGACGGGGCGCAAGGCCCAGCAGGACCCCGAAGGTCACGGCGATGCCCTTGCCCCCGTGGAAGCCGTGGAACACCGGCAGGATGTGTCCCACCACCGGCGCGATCAGCACCAGGGGCATGGCCCAGCTCTGGATGCCGGGCTCCAGGCGGCAGGTGATGTAGACCGGCACCGCGCCCTTCATGAGGTCGAAGATCAGCGTCAGCGTGCCGCACAAGAAGCCGCCGTAGGTGTAGGCGTTGGCCGTCCCGGGGTTCCGGTCCGCGCTCTCGGCGTACCGTTCCCTCACACCGAAGAGGGCGCCGAAAAAGTTGGCGTAAAGGATGCTGCCCGAGAGATAGGCCAGCACCAGAGCAAATATTGTTCTGCGCATGATCCATTTCCTTTCTGTATTCCCCGGGCCGGTCAGATCCGCCTCGGTCTTATGCGCGTCGTATCAGGGACCGTCTGAACAAATCGCCGAACCGATCCCGGCACGTCGATCCGTTCAGAAGTTCCTTAGCGCATTATAGCACAAAACTCCACGGATTACAAGACCGGTATTGGATCGCCTTGCGCATGGACCGGAAGCGCGGCCCCGGCCGAAAAGCCGCCGCCATAAAAACGGCGGCGCTTTCCCGCGAGGCTGATTTTCTTCGGAGATCGCTTCGGATCTCTTTCCCCTTGCCACGGGGCGGATCTCATGGTATAATGTCGTAAAACCGCGAAAAGGGGAGGGATCGGTGTGGCGTCGGAGGAGAACCTTTATAAATGCCGCTGGTGCCGGGACGGGGGGCTCAATGAGGCGTACCACGACGCCGAGTGGGGCGTACCTCTGTGGGACGACAGGAGGCAGTTTGAATTTATCTCCCTGGAGGTCATGCAGTGCGGCCTCAGCTGGACGCTGATGCTGAAGAAGCGTGAGATTTTTCGGAAATGCTTCGTGGATTTCGACTACGACCGTGTGGCGTCCTTCACGGAGGCCGACGTGGACCGTATTCTGCAAACCGAGGGCATGATTCGCTCCCGCCGGAAGGTGGAGGCTATCGTGGGCAACGCCCGGGCCTTTCAGCAAATCCGCCGGGAGTTCGGCTCCTTCTCCGCCTACCTATGGGCCTACACCGGGGGCCGGAGCGTGGTGTACCTGCGGCACCAGAGAGGGGAGTGGCGGGACCGCAACGGCTTGTCCGACGCCGTCAGCCGGGATTTGAAGCACCGGGGTTTCAAATTTTTGGGTTCCGTCACCGTCTACGCCTACCTCCAGGCCGCCGGGATCGTCAACGACCACGAGCCGGAGTGCTTTCGGTATCAGGAACTGTGCCGGTTGGGGAACGTAAGATTCGAGGAGGAAGAGATTTGAAAAAGACATTGAAGAAAATCTTTATCGTCACGGGCTCCGTGGTCCTGGCCCTGGCGGTGCTTGCCGGGGCGGCGCTGTTCGTGGGCACCAGGGACTGGTCCGGCGCGCCGCCGGTGGATGTGTCCGGGTGTACGAACCCCTACATATCCCACACCGGGAAACCCATGGTCTCCGCCCACCGGTCGGGGGGCGGCATTGCGCCGGAGAACACCCTGATGGCCTTTCGCAACGTGGTGGAATCGGACTTTCAGGTGGACATCTTCGAGTTTGACCTGGCCCTCACCGCCGACAGGGAACTGATCCTCCTCCACGACGAGACCCTGGACCGCACCTCCGACGCTGCGGAGCAGTTCGGCTATGAGAACGTCATTCCCTCCGCCCACACCTACGCCGAGCTTCGGGAGCTGAACATGGGGGAGAGCTTCACCGACGCGGCGGGGCAGACCCCCTACCGGGGCCTGCGGGGGGAGGACATACCCGACGACCTCCGGGTCCTGCGGCTGGAGGACCTCTTCGACTTTCTGGACGGGTATGGGGAATACCGGTTCATCATGGAGATCAAGGACTCCGGCAATTTGGGCCGCCAGGCGGCGGACAGGATCTACGCGGTGCTCGCGGAGCGCAATATGCTGGACCGGGCCGTCATCGGCACCTTTCACGGGGAGATCACCGACTACATGACGGAGACCTACCCGGACCTCCTCCGCTCCGCCGGGGTGAAGGAGGTGGCGCTGTTCTATCTGGACTCCCTTTTGAATATAGAACGTCCTGAGGACTATTACAATTTTGTCGCGCTCCAGATCCCCGACGAGGACTACGTCATCAAGCTGGGCACCACCCGTATGGTGAACTATGCCCACCGCCACAACATCGCCGTCCAGTACTGGACCGTAAACGATCGGGCCCTCATGCGGGACCTGGCAAATAAGGGCGCGGACGCCATCATGAGCGACTACCCGGATATCGTCTTTGACGAATTAAATTAAAGGAATCCAATTTATAGGAAACTGTGCAAAACACCCTAAAAAAATGTATCATTCCGGCGAAAATAGCTGAAATCAACTATTGCAGTTTTGTCGAAAGAATGTTATTCTATTAACAATATTGACGTGACAAGACGTCAGGAAAAACGGGTCCCGGAGGGAGAGAACCGGGGTCCGAAAACGATAAAATGGAGGTTATTTCTATGGCTCGCTTAAGCGAAAGCGCCGTGGCGAAGATCAACGAGATCTGCGGAAGATACGTTGACGAGCCCACGCCGCTGATGTTGATCCTCAGCGACATCCAGAACGAGTACGGCTACATCCCTCTGGAGGTCCAGGAGCTGGTCTCCGAGAAGACCGGTATCTCGGTGGCGGAGATCTACGGCGTGGTGACGTTCTATTCCTACTTCTCCCTGAAGCCCAAGGGAAAATATGTCATCGGCTGCTGCCTGGGCAC
>CANQKZ010000039.1 GCA_947624585.1 uncultured Oscillospiraceae bacterium
CTTGCATCGGTCTTCGATCTCCCTGAGCGACAGAAGGGCGTCTCTTGTGTCCGTCATCGCAAACAACACGGTCTTCAGCATTTTGACCCTATTGTATCCCGGCCGTCCCAAAAGGCTTATCTCCTTCGGCGGCTTTAGGTACTGCCCTATATTGATCTCCTCCATGATCCGGTCAAAATCGAATACCACGTCGTCGATCTCCAGACTTTCTTCAAAAAACTCTGGAAATCTTCCCTGCGATGAGCTATATTGTGTGTCGGTATGGTTTCTTTTCATAAAATGATTATACCAAAAAAAGAAGAGAGTTGCCAGGGAATCCTTGGTAACTCTCTTCCTTTTTTACGGGACTTTTTTCACAGCCCCAGTGGATGCTTTGTAATTAGATTTTTAAGCGTCAGGCGTCTCAACGGTAACTGTTTCCTCGGAGGCATTGCCTGAGACTGCACGCTCCATGACGGAGGCCATGGCGGCTCTGGTGATGGTGTCGTCGGGCTTGAGGGCTCCGTCCCCGTCGCCTTGGAAGATACCCTGCTCCACGCACCAGACCATGGGAACAAGCGCCCAGGAATCCACGTCCTTGGCGTCGGGGAAGTTCAGCCTGGTGGAGGTGACAGAGACGTCCTCCCCGGTGTACAGGGCGTAGTTGTAGATCATAAACGCGATCTCCTCGCGGGAGACCGGGGCGGCGCCGTTGAAGTGATCGTCCAGACTGTGGAGGATGCCGGTGTCCACGGCCCAGTCAGCCACGTCCTCATACCATGTGCCCTCGGTGTCGGTAAAGTTACCGGAGGACTTGGGTTCGGTGTTGCCGTCCAGGTTCCAGAGCACCGTGGCGGCCTCCGCGCGGGAGAGTGTGCCGTTGGGATCAAAGGCGCCCTCTTCCTTACCCTTCATGAGACCGTCTTCAAAGGCGGAACATACGTCCTCAAAGAACCAGTCGTCCAGGGTCACGTCGGAGAAGTAGTCCAAACGCAGCACAGTCTGGAAACGTTCATCCACATTGAAGGCGGTGGAGACGTTCTCGGCAATCTCGGCGATATAGTCGGGATCCATGGGGTTGACGCCGCAGACTTCAGAGAACTCATCCTGGAAGGGCGTGTAGTAGGGGAGGGACATGAATTTCAGATAATCGTCCACGGCCTTTTCCATGCCCTCCTCCTGAGAGATGTTCCAAAAGGTAAGGGCGCCGATGGCGGAGGTGGCATAGCTGATGTAATACATGGGCTGACGGGTCATATGAGGGATGGTCACGAAGTTATACCGGCCGTAGCTCAGCCCATACTCTTCGCACAGCTCCTTGTACTTGGCGTCGATCATATCCAGGGTCACATCCGGCGTCTCATAGGCGTAGAGTTCAAGCTCGCCCACCAGTGCGCCGTTGATTATGCCGCTGGTGAATATGTTGCTGAAAAGATACCCCTCGGCCACCTGGGCCTGGCCGCCGAAAATGTCCTCATAGAAGTTGGAGAACAGCAGCTCCAGCGCCTGGGAGTGGACCTCGGCCACGTCGAAGGAGCAAACGCCCTCGTTCCAGATGTGGGGGTGCCAGTAGTAGTTGCTGTAATGCCCGAACTCGTGAACAATGGTAGTGAAGTCGTAGAGATCTCCATAGGGGCTGTTGAAGAAGAAGGGCGCGCCGAAGCCGCTGATCAGTGTAGTGAAGCCACCGGGGTACTTGTTCTCCCGGTCGTCGATGTCGTAAAGCTCGTGGTCCACCATGTAATCCCAGGTCTCCAGAAGCTCGCTGGAGAGCCTGGCGATGTAGGGCCGAACGGTGTCCAGAGTTTCCTTGGTGGTGTAGTCGTTCACAAGGATCGCCTCGGACCCGTCGGGATCCATCTGCGTATCCAGATCGTTGATGAAGTAGAGCTTCATAGCCAGGGGAGCCAGATCCCTTTTGACAGCGTCAAAAAACTCCCGGGCCTCCTGGGTGGTGTAGTCGCGTCCGTAAATGGCGCTGTAGGCGTAGTCGGCGTAGCTGTCGTACTCGGGATAAAGCGCGGCCAGCTTTTTGTTGAGGTCGATGGACTTCATATAGACCTTTGTCACGGCGTTCAAATCACCGCTGAAATAGGCTTGGTCGTACTCGTTGTCCAGTGCCGCGAGCTGGGAACTCAGCGCCTTCTCCTCGTCGCTCATGCCGCCGTAGTTAACATAATAGTCGATGTCGTCCTGCGTGAGCATATCGTCCTTTATGATTTTGTCGGCGGCCTTGGACTCGAGAATGTCCTGAACGAGAGCGATGAACGGGTCATAGCACTCCATATACACCTCGTAGGTGGCCATGTACAGATCCTGGGATTCCTCGTCCGTTACGTCGGCGGAGGTCTTGATGTTCAGAATAGTCATATTGGATTCCAGGGCCTGAAGCAGATCTGTCACCACGTGAAACGCATCCTCGATCTTAGCGACGGCGGCATTCTCCTCAATGAGAGCCTCCGTATCGTCAATGGCCGTCATAAACTGTTCCTCAGTGACCTCCTTGTACTCCATCTCGGAGAACAACAGGTCGGAGTGGGGCTGATCCTCAAAAAAGTCTGTTTCCCGTACATCCTCGTCCTCTCCAGCCGCGAACACCGCCGGCGCCAGGGTGAGGACCATGCACAGCGCCAGAAGCATGGATATGAGCCTCTTCATGTGTTTGACTCCTAATTAATATCGATTTCATTGCACCCGGCGGCTTCCCGCCGAAAATCACACGAAAACTATACCACAAATTTCAAAACAATGCAAGTCCCGGCTTGACTGTTTTCGCGTGAGGAAAAAACTGCCGTCAAGACCGCCGCAAATGTCTTATTTTGATTGAATATCAGTATAAGCGTATTTCGCGATCTCCCGCAAGAACATCTCCCCGTATTTCCCGGCCTTCACCGTCCCCACGCCGGAGACGGACAGCAGCTCGTCCATGTCCCGGGGCTTCCTCTCCGCCATCTCCAGGAGGGTGGCGTTGGAGAAGATCACGTAGAGGGGTACCTCTTCCTCCCGGGCGATGGAGAGCCGGAGCTGCTTCAGCGCGTCCAGAAGGTCGTTCTCCGCCTCCGTGGGCTCGAAGGACCGCTCCCGCCGGACACGCGCCGGTTTCGCCCCGGCGGCCTCGGCCCTGGCGTCCACGGCGGAGACACGCACGTTCATTTCCACCCGCTCGCCCCGGAAAAGGACCTCCCGCGCCCGGGCGGTGGGCACCAGCGTCTGGTGCTCCGGCGTCACCCGAAGATATTCCTGCTCCTTCAAAGTGTCAAAGAGCGAACGCATGAAGGCGGGGCTCCGCCCCTTCAAAAGTCCGTAGGTGGAAAGCCTGTCCAGCCCCAGCCCCAGCACCCGCTTGTCCCGGCTGCCGGTGAGCACCTGGCCGATGACCGTCTGCCCCACGTAGTACCCCAGCTTTTCACGGACCCGCAGGACGCAGGACAGGGCCATCTGGGCCTGCCGCGTCACGTCCTCCACCCGGACCCCCGCCCGGCAGTTGCCGCAGTTTCCGCATTTTTCCCCGTGCTCCTGCCCGAAGTAGTCCAGGATGTATGCCCGGAAGCATTTCCCCGTCACGCAGTACCCCTGCATCCGCCGCAGACGCTCCAGGTCCAGCTCCTGAAGCCGCGCCCGATCCTCCTCGGTAAGGTCCGCTTCCTCGCCGGAGTTCTCGATGAGCCACCTCGCGGTCATCACGTCCCCCGGACTGTACAGGAGCACGCAGTCCGCCGGGGATCCGTCCCGCCCGGCCCGGCCCGCCTCCTGGTAGTATGCCTCCAGGGATTTTGGCATATTGTAGTGGATCACAAACCCCACGTTGGACTTGTCAATGCCCATCCCGAAGGCGTTTGTTGCCACCATGACGGTGCTCCGGTCGTAGATGAAGTCCTCCTGGTTCCTCTGCCGCTCGATGTCCTCCAGCCCCGCGTGGTACCGCGTGGCGGCGAACCCCCGGTCCTTCAGATGCTCGCACACCGACTCCACCGCCTTCCGCGTGGCGCAGTAGACGATGCCGCTCTTCTTTTTACGGGGTTTCAGCAGGGCGCACAGGCACTCCAGCTTGTTTGCGGGCCGCAGCACCTCGAAGCTCAGGTTGGGCCTGTCGAATCCGGTGACGACGCGCAGCGGATCCCGCAGCCCCAGAAGCCGCTCCACGTCCTCCCGCACCTCCGGCGTGGCCGTGGCGGTGAAGGCCGCCAGGGTGGGACGGGAGGGCAGCTGGGAGACGAAATCCGGGATGCGCCTGTAGCTGGGCCGGAAGTCCTGCCCCCATTGGGAGATGCAGTGGGCCTCGTCCACCGCCAGAAGCCGCACACCCGTGTGCCGGGCCGCCGACAGGAACCCCACCGTCTCCAGCCGCTCCGGCGCCACGTACACAAGGCTGTAGTCCCCCCGGTAGAGCCCGTCGTAGACCTGCCTCTGCTCCTCCGTAGTCTGGGAGGAATTTATGTACGCCGCCGAAACGCCGATGCTCTCCAGCGCCGTCACCTGGTCCTTCATGAGGGATATGAGCGGCGACACCACCACCGTCAGCCCCTCCAGCATCAGCGCCGGGAGCTGGTAGCAGAGGCTCTTCCCGCCCCCCGTGGGCATCACCCCGAACACGTCGCGCCCCGCCAGGATCGCGTCGACCAGCTCCTCCTGCCCCTGCCGGAAGGAGGAGTAGCCGTAAAATTTTTTCAAAAGCCTGTATTTCTTATCCATGATCTGCCCCTCGAGTCTGTATCTGCTCTATTTTACTCCCGCGCGCGCGAAATTTCAATAAGGGCTTTTCATTTTGGCGGAAATGGTGTACAATAGTCCCGTCAAAGAATCAAGGAACATCTGAATAAATCGAAGTGCCGGGATTGACGAGCAGATTTTTCGCCAGATGAAGGCAAAAAATGCGGGAATACTTTGTGTATTTCAAATTTTTTTGACGAAATATGGCGGAAAATATGCCGTCAAGATCGGCGCGGCGATTTGTTCAGAGGTTCCTCAATAAGGAAGTGGATACGTTGGAGCACATCTATGTGACAGGCCACCGCAACCCGGACACCGACTCCATCGTCGCCGCCCTGGGCTACGCGGCTCTGCAGAACGCCATGGGGGAGCGGGGGTACGTCGCCGCCCGGCTCGGCCACCTGTCGGACGAGACACACAAGATCCTGGACCGCTTCGGCTTCGAGCCGCCCCTCCGGGTCACAGATATGCGCACCCAGGTCCAGGACCTGGACTTCGACACGCCGCCCATCCTCAGCGGCGCCGTCACCGTCAACCGTGTCTGGCAGGCTATGGAGGAGGACAAGCACATCTCCGCCATCCCCATCGTGGACGACGACAGCCGCCTCATCGGCATGATGACCGCCGGGGACATCGCCGCCTACGACATCGACACCATCGAGGACCCCACCGTCCGGGACGTGCCCCTTTTCAACATCCTCTCCGTGCTGGAGGGCCAGATCCTCACCGAGGGCCCGGAGATCGCCAACTCCGTCTCCGGCGAGGTGGTCCTCGCCCTGCCCATCGGCTCCGAGGCGCCCCTGTTCCGCTCGCCGGACACGGTGCTCCTGTGCGGCGACCAGCCGGAGATCTTGCGCCGCGCCGTGGAAAGCGGCGTCAGGTGCGTCATCCTCTGCCGCGCCCAGCTCCCGGCGGACATCGCGGAGAACGCCGGGAACACCACCGTCATTTCCACGCCCTACGACGGCCTCCGGGCCGTGCGCCGCCTCTTCCAGGCCATCCCCGTGGAGCGCCTGGCGGGGGGCAGGGAGATCGAGGCGTTCCACCTCACCGACTACATAGACGACGTGAAGGAGACCGTCCTCCACAGCCGCTACCGCAGCTACCCCATCCTGGACGGGGACGACCGGGTGGTGGGCACCCTGTCCCGCTTCCACCTGATCCGCCCCCGCCGCAAGAAGGTGGTGCTGGTGGACCACAACGAGCTGTCCCAGTCCGTCCCCGGCCTTGACGAGACGGAGATCCTGGCCATCATCGACCACCACCGCCTGGCGGACATCCAGACCCAGAACCCCATCTATGTGCGCAACGAGCCGGTGGGCAGCTCCTGCACCATCATCGCCGGTATGTACCAGGAGCGGGGCCTGATGCCCTCCAAGAAGCTTGCGGGCCTCATGGCGGCGGCCATCATCTCCGACACCGTGATGTTCAAATCCCCCACCGCCACCCCCCGTGACCGGCGTATGGCGGAGCGCCTTGCCAGCATCGCCGACGTGGACTTGGAGGAGCTGGGCCGCTTCATCTTCTCCGCCTCCTCCCCGGAGGATAAGCCTGTCCGGGATCTGCTGTTCACCGATTTCAAGGAGTTCCACATCGCCGGTCACGCTTTCGGCATCTCCCAGATCACCTGCATGGACTCCCAGCGCCATTTGAAGCGCAAGCGGGAGTTCCTGGACCTGATGGCCGAGACCGTTAAGAAGAACGGCTATTCCATGATGATCCTGATGCTCACCGACGTGCTCATCGAGGGCAGCCGCGTCCTGTGCCTGGGCGGCGAGGACATCTTCAACCAGGCGTTCAACGTGGAACTCCACGACAACGAGGCGTTCCTCCCCGGCGTCATGAGCCGCAAAAAGCAGATCGTCCCCATGCTCTCGGCGCTCTGGGGATAATATTAAAAGGTATTCTGAAAGGAGTCATTCACATGAAAAAGAAAAGATCCTCCCTCATCTGGTCCGCCGTCTGGTTCGCCCTCTCCGCCTGTGAGTTCACCCTTCTCACGGTGGGCACGGTCAAAAAGGCGTTCTCCACTCTCACGACGGTCCTCACCGCCATCAATGCGTCCCTGACCCTGACATTGGGCATCCTCCACCTGTGCGACTACCTCGGAGCCGACCCCGACGAAGAGCCCGACCCCGACGGCGCCGACAGCGGCCGCGAGGCCAATCCCGACGACGACGGCACTCTGGAGATCGTGGTAGAGTAATCAAAACAGAAAACCCCGGGGACCGCGATTTCGCGGTCCCCGGAGCCGTACCGGTGCCTGTCAGGCGGACACATGAGAGACATACTCTCGCAGCGTCTCCCGCACCGCTCCGGGGGCGGAGATCAGGGAGCGGAGGGCGGCCAGGACCGGCCCGGCAAGACCGGCGGCGTAGAGGTCCACCCCGAAAACGGCGGGGTTTCGGAGAATGGGTGCCACGAGAGGTTCCGGGTCCTGGCCGGGGGCGAGGCGCAATCCGGCCAGGATCGGAAGGAAATCCGGCAGCATGGGGTCCGGGCTGGGGGTGAAGGGTGTCCCCCTGTCGTCCAGGGCCATGAGGTACCTCAGCCAGGCGGCCAGGGTGAGGGGGATGAGGCGGAGGGACGAGGTGTCCCTTCCGGGATCCTCCATATAGGCCCGGATGGTGGCGCCGAAGCGGATGGGGAGCTTTTGGGAGGTGTCCGCCGCGATGCGCTGGGGGGTGTCGGGCATGAAGGGGTTGGGCAGGCGCACGTTGATGACGGTGTCCAGAAACTCCCGGGGGTCCAGGATGCCGGGATCGGCGACCGCGGGGAGACCCTCGTCATAGCCGATGCCCCGCGCCAGGGCCAGAAGGTCTGGGTCGCGCATCTCGTCGCGGATGCGGGTATAGCCCAAAAGACAGCCAAAAATCGCGAGGGCCGTATGGAGCGGGTTGAGGCAGGTGCAGACCTTCATGCGCTCCACCCTGTCCACCGTCTCACGGTCCGTGAAGATGACGCCCACGCGCTCCAAGGGCGGACGTCCGTTGGGGAAATCGTCCTCTATGACCAGATACTCCGTCTCCTCCGCGTTGACGAAGGGGGCGACGGACGTTCCGGCGGGGGTGACGGTCACCGAAAGGCCCTCCAGCCCATCCTTTTCCAGCATCTTCCGTACCGCCGGGTCCGGGCCCGGGGTGATCTTGTCGATCATGGTCCAGGGGCAGGAGATCTTTTCCGCGCAGTAGCGGGCAAAGCCTGGGGCGGCCAGGCCCTTTTCGGTCCAGCTCTCGGCGAAGGCGGAGACGAAGGCGCGGACCTTGTCGCCGTTGTGGGAGCAGTTGTCGGTACTGACCAGGGCCAGGGGAGCGGCGGAGCTCCTGTATCGGGCGTACAGCAGGGCGCAGAGGCGGCCCAGGAAGCTCCGTGCGCCGTCGGGTCCGGCGTTGAGGTCGCGGGCGATGTCGGGGAGGGTCTCCCCCGCCGCGTTTTGGAGAGCATAGCCCTTTTCGGTGACGGTGAAGGTGACCATCTGGAGGCCGGGGGCGGCGAAGCACTCCCGAAGACGCCGGAAATCCTCCGTGCCGGGGGCGGTGAGGAGCAGGTCCTCCACCACGGAGCCGATGACGGTGCGTCCCACCGTGCCGTCGGCCCGGAGGGTGACCAGGACGGTCAGATCGTCGTTGGGCTGGTGGATCCCCTCCTGCTCCCGGTTGACGGCGATGAGGCCCCGGTCCATGTGCCCGCTCTCGATGAGCCGCTGGGCCAGGTGGGCATGGAAGGCACGGAACAGGTTGCCGCCGCCGATGTGTACCCACACCGGATACTGCCGCGTCCTCGCGGTCACGGCGCCCCGGTCGAAGCCGGGCACGTGATATCCCGCCGCCTCCCAGGCGGCGCGGTCATTTACCAGGCTCTCATTTGTCAGCTTCATACGGATCCCTCCCCTTCATATCCGTCGGGAGCGCCGGAACTCAACACTGTGCGAACGTCCCCGCCCCGCCGCGCGATCAGATCCGACACACGCAGAAAGCTTTTCCGGTAGGGCGCGAAGATCCCGGCGGCCCTGTTTTGCCCGGCACGTTCCGGGACCGGCATTTTCACCAGGAGCCGGTTGACCCGTTCCTCGGCGTCAAATTCCGCCGCCGTCAAAAGGAGACGGCGGCTGATGTACTCGGCCATGCCCTCCTCAAACCAGGGGGCGCGGTCGTAGTCTGCGTCGGAAAAATACTCGCTGTGATGGACAAGCTCGTGGCCCAGGATCTGTAATAAATTGTTCTCCGATAGGGTGTTCAGGTAATAGCCACGGACTTCCTCCGCCTCCGGCCCCGTAAGGCCGACAAGCTGGGCAAGATACAGCTCCCGCCACTCCGCCAAAATCGGGCAGAACACGATCCGGCAGTCATTCGTATAGGCCGGGACGGGGATAGAACTCAGATATTCCGCGGCGGTCCTCCGGGAAGTCCAGACAACGGCGGTGGGGAGGTCGCGGACAGCAAAATCCCGCCGCAGAACGCCAACATACGCCTCCAGCCGCCGCGTAAATTTTTTTGCGATCCGCCGGAGCATATCCAGCTCCCGCCCGTCCTCCACGGCAAAGATGTCAGCAATATCCGCCATTTTTCGCCCTCCCTCCCGAATATTATTAAGGAACCTCTGAACAAGTCGCCGCACCGATCTTGGCGGCATATTTTCCGCCATATTTTGTCAAAAAATTTTGAAATACATACAGTATTCCTGCAATTTTTTGCCTTCATCTGGCGAAAAATCTTTTCGCCAATCTCGGCACGTCGACTTATTCAGAGGTTCCTTAATTTTACCATTTTCTTGCGCCCCTGTCAATAAAGGCAAACCCGGCGAAATCAGACGAAAAAAGACCACCCACGCCGCAGACCGCCCCCCCACAACGATTCAAAATCCTTTTCAAAATGAATTTGCCGTTGGCAAAGATATTTTGAAAAACCTTTTTTAAAACGTGCGTCGAGAACCCCCGGACAACACACACATCCAAAACGGGCCCCACAACACCCACCCACAAAGCGCGGCCCAAAACAGAGCCACCCACCTATCAACAACCGCCAGCGTAAGCGGCCAAGCGAAGTTGATGCTCCAACCAATTCAGTCTTCGGACCGCGCGGCTATGGTTCCTCCCAGACCCATCGACACAGGACGCGGAAGCCGACCCGCGTTACGAAGCGCCAAGGCCAGGACTACCGCCGACCCAAAAACCGCGTTTTCTCTCTTTTGCTTCTTTTCTCTCTTTTGTGCAGTGGGCCAGCCGCCCACGGAACAAAAGAGAGAAAAGAAGACCCCCCTCCTCCGTCCGTTTGGACGGATCCCCAAACATCAATACTCCACCCCTTCCCGGGCGCCAACCCCCCGGTCAAAGGGGTGCTTTTCTTTACGCATCTCGGTGACGTAGTCGCCCGCCTCCAGAAGCTCCTCCGCGGGGTCCCGCCCCGTGAGGACGATTTCCCGGACCCCGCCCTGGGCGCGGAGGAAGGGGAGAAGCGCGTCGCGGGGAAAGCACCCGTGATTGAAGGCGGACAGGGCCTCGTCCAGGACGATGAGGTCATATTTTTCGGCGTCCGAGACGATTTTTTCAAAATACGCCCGGTATGAAACGGCGATCCTCTCCCGCTCCCCGCCGGAAAGCCCCGCCCAGCGCCCCAGATGGAGGGGCGGATGCCGCGTCTCCACATGGGGGATCGCGGACAGGACGCCGATCTCGCCGGAGGAGCCGTCCTTGAAAAACTGGGCGAAGAGCACCCGAAGCCCCCGGCCCGCCGCCCGGACCGCCAGACCGCAGGCCGCCGTCGTTTTTCCCTTGCCGTCGCCGTGGTAGATGTGGATCATACGCCCGCCTCCAAAATTTCGTAGATCAGTTCCATGTCCAGCGCCTCCCGGACGGCCCGGGCCAGCTTGTCGTACTGGCTCTCCCGGTAGGCGTCCGGGTCGAAGGAGGCCCCTGGGTCGAAGGTCAGGCCTCGCCTTTCGTACAGGGCGGATACCACCGCCTCCGCCGCTCCGGCCCCGTCGAAGAGGCCGTGGATGTAGCTGCCGTACACATTTCCGGACTGGATCACCGGTCCCGCCAGCCCGCTTTGCCCCATATGGACCTCATACCCGGAGAAGGGAAGGCCGTTCAGCCCGGAAAGCGCCCCCGTCAGGTCCGACAACACGCCGGAGGTTTGCGAGCGCGTCTTTTGGGCGGAAAAGACCGTGTCGATGGGCAGAAGCCCCAGCCCCGCCATCTCTCCGCCGCCCTCGGCGCCCTCCGGGTCGGCCAGACGGCGGCCCAGCATTTGAAGCCCGCCGCAGATGCCGAAAACCGGCACGCCCCGGTCCGCCGCCTTCAAAATCTTCGCCTCCAGCCCGCACTGCCGGAGCCATTTGAGGTCCGCGAGGGTGCTTTTCGTGCCGGGCAGAAAGATCATGTCCGGCTCCCCCAGCTCCCGGACGCTTTTGACATACCGCAGAGACACGCCGGGGAACCGGGAGAAGGGGGAAAAGTCGGTGAAGTTGGAGATGCGCGGCAGCCGCGCCACGGCGATGTCCACCTCCTGCCGCGCCCCCGCCGTCAGCCGCTCCGAAAGGCTGTCCTCGTCGTCGATGTCCGCCTGTACCCAGGGCATCACCCCGGCGCAGGGGATCTTCACAAGGTCGAAGAGCTGATCCAGCCCCGGCGCCAGAATGGAGGCGTCCCCCCGGAACTTGTTGATCACCGTGGCCTTCACCATGGCCCGCTCCTCCGGCTCCAGAAGCGCCAGCGTGCCGTAGAGCTGGGCGAATACCCCGCCCCGGTCGATGTCCCCCACCAGCAGGACGGGGGAGGCGGCCATCCTCGCCATGCCCATGTTTACGATGTCGTCGGATTTCAGATTGATCTCCGCCGGACTGCCCGCGCCCTCCAGAACGATGATGTCATATTGCTCCGAAAGTGTGCCGTAAGCCCGCAGAATGTCGGGGATCAGCTGCTTTTTGTACCGGAAGTAGTCCGACGCCCGCATATTGCCCCGGACCTCGCCGTTGACGATGACCTGGGACCCCACGTCTGTGGTGGGCTTTAAGAGGATGGGGTTCATCAGTACCGACGGCTCCACCCCCGCCGCCTGGGCCTGGACCACCTGGGCCCGGCCCATCTCCAGTCCCTCTCCGGTGATGTAGGAGTTGAGCGCCATATTCTGGGATTTAAACGGCGCCACCCGGTACCCGTCCTGCCGGAAGATCCGGCACAGCGCCGCGCAAAGCAGGCTCTTCCCGGCGCTGGACATGGTTCCCTGGACCATAATGGGTTTTGCCTTTTTCATGAAAGCACCTCCCTGACGGCCTCCAAAAGCCGGTCGTTCTCATCCTTTGCGCGGACCGCGACGCGGATATATCCCGGTCCCAGGCCCTCGAAATTAGCGCAGTCCCGCACGGCGATGCCCCGGGCGCGTAAGGGTCCCGCCAGCTCTTTGCCGGAACAGATCAGCAGAAAATTGGCCTCCCCGGGGAAGACTGTCAGCCCCAGAGCGGCAAGCCCTCCGGCAAGCCTCTCCCGCTCCCTGGCGAGGGCGGCGACGGACCTTCTCAGCCACTCAAAGCACCCCATGGCCGCCGTCCCCGCCGCCTGGGCCGGGACCGACACGTCCCAGCACTGTCCCAGGGCCGACATCCGCTCCAGCAGCTCCCCGTCCCGGGAGATCGCGTACCCCAGCCGCGCGCCGGGGATGGCGAAGCTCTTGGTGGGCGAGCGGAGCACCGTCACGTTGGGGCGCCGGGCGGTCAGCTCCGGGATCCGGTACCGGTCCGGGTCCTCCGTCAGGTCCAGAAAGCACAGGTCCAGCAGGACCCGCGCCCCCGTCCCCGCGATGCGCTCCAGAAGCTCCGGCTCCACCGCGATCCCCGTGGGGTTGTTGGGGGAGCAGAGGAAAAGAGAGGAATATTTTGTAAGATCTCGCTCCAATATCTCCCCCGTGAGCCGGAATCCGTTCTCCCGTGTAAGCGTGTGGACCTCCACCCGCCTCCCGCACGCCCGTGCCGCCTCCGCGTACTCGCAGAAGGCGGGCGCGGTCACCAGCACCGGCCCGTCCCCCGTCAGCGCCCCGGCGTACCGGTAGATGAGGTCCGACGCCCCCGCGCCGCAGAGAACCCACTCCGCCGGCACGTTCTCCGCCCGGGATATGGCCGCCCGGAGCTGGCGGCAGTAGGGGTCCGGGTACCGGTCGCACAGATCCGCGCTCTCGCGAAGCGCCCGCCGCACCGCCTCCGGCATCCCCGCCGGGTTCAGGCTGGCGGAGAAGTCCAGCACCGGCCCCCCATACACGTCTCCCCCGTGGGGGTTTGGTCTTTTGAGGTACATAAATTTATCACCACTGTTTGGTATGATCGGAAATATCCCGGCCCGTCAGAGAACCGCGATCACCGCGGCCCGCGCCAGGACCACCAGCAAAAGCGTCAGCAGGGAGGCGGCGTACATGAGCCTCCCCGCCCGGGAGATGTCCCGTGGCTCGATGGGCCGGAGGGGGTCGCCGATGAATTCCTTTTTGTGGAGGACCCCGCCGTAGACCGCGTCCCCCGCCAGCCGCACCCCCAACGCCCCTGCGCAGGCGGATTCGGTCTGGGCGGAGTTGGGGCTTGCGTGCTTGTGCCGGTCCCGTCGGAAGATCCGAAGGGCGCCCCTCATGTCCAGCCCCAGCGGGGGAGCGGCGGCGACCATCAGCAGGGCGCACAGACGCGAGGGGAGAAGGTTCGCCAGGTCATCCAGCCGCGCGGCACAGCGGCCGAAATACAAGTATTTGTCATTTTTATACCCGATCATGGAGTCCATGGTATTTACGGCCTTGTAGAAGAATCCCCCCGCCGCGCCGAAGAGACCCATCCACAGGAGCGGCGCGGCCACGCCGTCGGAGGCGTTCTCCGCCACGGTCTCCACCGCCGCCCGGATGATGCCGTCCCGGTCCAGCACGTCGGTGTCCCGGCCCACGATCATGGACACGGCTTCCCGGGCGGCCTCCGTGTCGCCGGACTCCAGGGCGGTCTGGACCCTCCGGCTCTCCCGGACAAGCTGTCGCGCCGCCACCATCTGCCAGCACATGAGGCTTTCCAGCGCCAGATACGCCGCCGGGTGGAGCCGCCAGGCAAGCCAAAGGAGCGCCACGGGCAGGAGGACGGAGGGGACGGTCACAAGTGCCGCCGTGAGTGTCCCCCGCCACAAATCCCCCCGGCCCCCCCGCCGCAGACGCCGGTCGCACAGGGCGATGAGCTTCCCCATGCCCACCACCGGGTGGGGCAGGCAGTGGGGATCCCCCACAAAGAAGTCGATGACAAAGCCGATAACCAGGGCGGCAGTCTGACAGATCAGCAGATCAGTCATCCGTCCTCACCCCCCGTAAGGTGAACACCGTCACCGGGTCCCGGTCCGCCTCCCGCAACCCGGATACGCTGACAGTCACGGCCTCCAGGACCGAGAAGCCCAGGTCCCGTGCGCGGGATGTCAGCTCCGCCCGGGCCTTTGGTGTCACCGCCGTGGCGACAACGCGGGCGGCGGGATTTTTCCGAAGCACCGCCTCCAAAATCGCCCGCAAATCGCCGGAGGAGCAGCCCAGAAAGACGTGGGTGGGAGCGGGCAGGTCCGCCAGCGCCTCGGGGGCCGCGCCCTCGACAACGGAAATGTTCTCCAAATGAAATTTCACCGCGTTCCGCGCCATGAGCTTACACGCTTCCGGGGACCGCTCCACCGCCCAGACCCGTCCCTCCGGCGCGGCCAGGGCGCACTCCACGGAAATGGGGCCCGTCCCGGCGCCGATGTCCCAGACGACGGAATCCGCTTCCAACGCGAGTTTTGCAAGGCACACGCTCCGCACCTCGGATTTTGTCATGGGCGCGTCGCCCCGGATGAACTCCCCGTCCGGTATGATGTGCCGGAAAAGGCGGCGGGGGCAGGGATTTTCCACAAAAAGGACAGCAAGACTGTCGAAGCTCCGCCCCGCAAGCTCCGCGACCGTGGCACGGGTGACGCGCTCGCCGGGGAGGGAG
Organism: uncultured Oscillospiraceae bacterium; assembly: GCA_947624585.1. GTDB lineage: Bacteria > Bacillota > Clostridia > Oscillospirales > Oscillospiraceae > RUG626. The sequence continues at coordinate 14,653 of CANQKZ010000039.1, forward strand.
AGCCGTTCGCCCACGGCGGCGGAAAGTTCGCCCAGACCGTATGCCCGGAGCCGTTCGCACAGCGCCGAGACCGTGTTCTCCCCACCGGTGAGGGCCATCACCCGCCGGTGTTCCGAGACCGCCCGGACCAGCCCCGCCTCCCGGCCGTGGAGGCTCAGGAGCCGGACGTCCTCCCAGGGGATCCCCAGCTTTGCGGCGAAGCACACCGGGGAGGCGATGCCGGGCAGAACGGTGATCTCATAGTCCCGCAGCGCCTCCCGGAGTCCGGCCGCGCCGCTGAAAAAGCCCGTGTCGCCCCGGAGGACCAGGGCGGGGGAGCGGAACCGGTGGGCCTCCAGCACCGCCCGTGCGTCCTCCGGCCGGAAGACGGCAAACCGGGGAGCGGAGCTTTCCACGCAGTCCAGCACCGATTTGGCCCCGATGAGCGCGTCGGCCCGCTCCAGCGCCCGGGCGGCCTCCCGGGTCAGAAGGTCCGCGCCCCCCGGACCGACGCCCACCAGCGTCACGCGCCGGACCGGCGGCAGGAGCGCCCGCAGCGCCTCCTCCACCGTGACCCCGCCGCGCTCCGGGGGAGGACCCACCACTACGGATATTGCCCCGGCGTCCCGTGCGCCGTCCAGCTTCTCCTGAAATCCCCCCGCCGCGCCGGAGGACTTGGTCACCAGCCACCGGGCGCCGATCTGACGGAGCGTGGCCGCGTTCATCTCCCGGGAGAAGGGCCCCTGCATGGCGATCACATGGGAGGCGGGCAGCCCCGCCTCCGCGCAGGCCGCCAGAGACGCGCTCAGAGGCAGGACCCGCGCCCAGACCCGGCCCGGGTCCAGCCCCGCGAAGGCGGACAGCTCCCTGGAGCCGGTGGTCAGCAGGACGCGCCCCTCCCTCCCGGCCAGAAACTCCGCCGCCTCCCGGACGGAGCCCACCGTCACCGCGCCTCCGTCCGCCCCGGTGTCCCGGAGGACGCGCAAAAGCGGCGTCCCCGTACGCTCGCAGGCGGCGCGGATGTTCTCCGTCGCCTCTCGGGCGTAGGGGTGGGTGGCGTCCAGCACACGGGAAAAGCGGTTTTCCCGGAAAAAGGCCGCCATCCCGTCCGCATCCATCCGCCCGGCCAGGACCCGGACACCCTCGATCCCCGCAAGCGTCTCCCGCCCGTACTCCGTGGCCACGCAGGCGGTCACCCGATACGCCCCGCGAAGCGCCCTGACCAGTGAGCGCCCCTCGGTGGTCCCGGCAAATATGCAAAGCTTTTCCATGATGATGTACCTCTCAAAGCCAATTGATACTGATATTCAATCAAAATAAGACATTCGCGACGGCCTTTTTTGCGTTATACTTCGTCAGTCGGCTTGAAAATACGTCAGTATTCCCTGCGCCGCCTTCCTCGCTTGACACGAAAAATCCTCACCGCTGCCCGTGTACACGGGACAGCCTGAAACCGGAGTCGTCCGGGTTGACGAGCAGCCGGAGCTTCCCGAGAACACGCTTTTCGATACGGAAGAAACGGTGACCGATCTGGGAGGCGCGTCTAAGCTCAGCGGCGATATAGCCACCCATACCGGCTATACCTTCAAATCACTGGAGATCGGCGGGGGAGAAAGGATCGCTTTCTGCGTGAGCACCGCTGACCCGGAAGTTGAACTCCAAATCGGTTACATGGACGCAAGCGGCACGGTGACATATGTGACCGTGACAGGGAACGGCGGCTCATGCGCGTTTACCGTGAGCGAAACGGGGACGTATAAGCTCTACATCTTCAACCCGTCCGATTACAACGTCTCGGGGCTCCGTTTGAGCTGCAACGTTTCCAACCCGTGACGGGCGGGGCGGCGGCAATTGAAGTTCGGAACGCCGGGCGGCGTGGAGAGCGGGAAATCGGAGCGGTTTACCGCTCTCCTTTATGCGGAATTCCGCAGCTGTTGACGCAGTTCTTCAACGCGGCCGGTCTTGCCGAGAACACCGTATCTGGAGGAAAATGTAAGAACGCCGCAGACAAGGCGCGGATACCGGGCGGAGAGCTCCGCGTCAATGCGCCCGTGGATGCTCCGAAGGACGGGGGCGCGGAGGGAGGCCGCGTCCAGCGCCTCCACCATGGCGTCGGCGGAGGCGGCGGACATGATCCGGCGGACGGTCCCCTTGCCCGCGCCGCACAGGGCCGCGTGGGAGGCGAAGATCTCGGCGCGGCAGTCGCCGTACCGGGAGTGGGTGTTGAAGAGCCCGCCCGCCAGCTTCACCGCCTTGCCGATGTGGGATACCAGCAGCGCGCCGCGAAAGCCCAGCTCATCCGCGAGGGCGAGAGCTTCGCCCACAAAGTTGGAGACGGTCACCGCCTCCGTGGGGTCCAGGCCCAGGGCGGTCTTGGCAAACTCCGCGCCGATGTTGCCGGGAACCAGAAGCGCCGTCTCCCGGCCCCCGGCCCGGCGGAGGCTCAGCTCGGCCCGGACGGTCTCCACCACCGCCCGGTCGCTCATGGGCTCCACGGTGCCGGTGGTGCCCAAAATGGAAATGCCCCCCAGAATGCCGAGGCGTGGATTGAAGGTCCTTTTGGCGATCTCCGCGCCGTCCGGGGCGGAGATGGTGACCCGCAGGCCGCCGGGGCAGCCGCAGTCCTCGCAGACCTCCCGGAGGGCGGCGTCGATCATGCGGCGGGGGACGGAGTTGATGGCGGCGGCGCCCACGGGCTGGTCAAGGCCCGGCTTTGTGACGGCGCCGATGCCCTCGCCGCCCAGGATCTCCACGCCGGGACCGTCGGTCCTCTCGACCCTGGCGTAGATGGCGATGCCGTTTGTCACGTCCGGGTCGTCGCCGCTGTCCTTCACCACGGCGCAGGAGGCGTGATCCGGCGTCAGCACCGCGTCCCGGAGGGGCAGATCCAGCTCCACGCCGGAGGGCGTCGTCAGGGTGACGCTCCGAAGCTCCCTCCCGGTAAGGAGCATGAGGGCGGATGCCTTTGCCGCGGCGGCGGCACAGGAGCCGGTGGTGTACCCGCGACGCAGGCGTCTGCTGTCTCTTGTGATGAAGCTGTCCGTCATCGCGTCAGGGTGTAGAGAAGGGCGTTGACGACGGCCGCCGCCACGTTGGAGCCGCCCTTCCGGCCTTTTGCCACGATTTGGGGGGCGGGGCAGGTCAAAATGGCCTCCTTTGCCTCCAGAATGTTCACAAATCCCACGGGAACGGCAGCGATGAGCTCCGGGGAGACGCGCCCGGCGTCCAGAAGCCCCCGGAGGGCCAAAAGGGCGGTGGGGGCGTTGCCCACGGCGAAGATCAGGGGACCGGGGAGGGCGGCGGCCCTCTCCATGGACACGGCGGCGCGGGTGCGGCCCCGGGCCTTCGCCAGCTCCGCCACCTCCGGGTCGGACATGAAGCAGAGAACCTGACAGCCCAGCTTCGAGGCGGCGGCCTTGTTGATACCGGCCTTCGCCATCTGGGTGTCGGTGACGATGGTACAGCCGCCTTTCAGGGCGGCGAGGCCCCGGGACACGGCGTCCGGGGAGAAAACCAGGTTACGGGCGTAGTCAAAATCCGCCGTGGCGTGGATGACCCGCTTGACGATGGGCGCGGTCTCCGGCGGGAGCGCCGCTGTCAGCTCGGAGGCGATGATCTCCATGCTCCGGGCCTCGATGGCGGCGGGATCGGTTATCAGCATAATGAATTCTCCTTATAGTCAAGACATTTTTTCAGAAAGCTCTCCGCCGCCGGGACGCTGGCGGGGAGGTAGAGATGGGGGTACCCGGCGTAGAGTGTGTCGGTGTAAACGGCACAGTCCCAGGTCTTGCCGCTCACTTTCCGGGCGGTGAACCCGCCGCCGGGGTCGGTGCTGTCGTAGTAGTGGAACTCATGGGCCGGGAGCGTGATCCCGGTTTCCCCGAAAAGACCCGGCGTTTTGGCGGTGAGGGTCACGTATCCGAAGCGCACGAGCCGCCCCGCGTCGCGGCTCTCGTGGGGCAGAACGCCGCACATCCGGTGTCCGTCCAGAGACGCGCCCAGATACTGAAAGCCGCCGCACTCGGCCACGGTGGGCATCCCGGAGCGGACCGCGTCCCGGACGCTGTGGCGGGCGCGGCGGTTTCGCTCCAAAGTGTCCGCGTGGAGTTCCGGGTAGCCGCCGGGGAGCAGGAGCCCCGCCGCGTCCGCCGGGACCGGCTCGTCCGCCAGAGGGGAGAAGAAGCGGATCTCCGCCCCCATGGACCGCAGAAGCCGCAGGGTGTCCCCGTAGATGAAGCGGAAGGCGGCGTCATATGCCACCGCCAGAGTCACCGGCGGCAGCTTCGGGACGGGCGGCGCGTCGAAAACAAGCTCCGGCGCGGCGCGGGCGAGGGCCAGGATCCCGTCCACATCCAGCGTGTCCCGGCAGGCGTCCGCCAGATTTCGGAGGCGGGCGGCGATATCCGGCAGGTCCTCCGGCGTCACCAGCCCCAGTCGGCGGGAGGCGAAGAGGCATTCGTCGGGCAGGCGTGGGATGTACCCCAGGGGCAGGAGCCGATCCCCGAAGCGGCGGCGGACCAGGGACGCCACGGATTTGTATGTCCCCGGCGTCATGCCGCTGAAGAGGACGCCCCGGACGCCGCTGTCGGGGACAAATCCCGCGAAGCCCTCGATAACCGCCAGAAGCGAGGTAGACGCGCCGCGCCCGTCCACAACCAGGACCGTGGGGGCGGAGACGGCGCGGGCCACGGTCCAGGTGCTGTTGTCCGTCCCGTCCGCGCCGGTGCCGTCGTAGTACCCCATGACGCCCTCGATGACGGCGATGTCCCCGCCCGCGTGCGCGCCGAGTGTGGCGCGGAGAAGGAAGTCGGAACAGAAAAAGGGGTCCAGATTGGCCGAGGGCACGCCCAGGGCCGCCCGGTGAAAGAGGGGATCGATATAGTCCGGCCCGCATTTGAGGGCGGACACGCGGACATTCCGCTCCCGCAGAAGCGCAAGCAGGGCGCAGACCGCCGTGGTCTTCCCGCAGCCGCTGCGGGTCCCGGCGATGAGGATTCGAGGGATGATCATTTTGGGTACCTCCGGTAGGGGGTGGGGGGTGATCCGTCCGAACGGACGGGGAGATTCCGACGGAACCGCCGGGGGGTTCTTCTTTTCTCTCTTTTGTTCCGCACGCGGAAAAGCGTGCTGCACAAAAGAGAGAAAAGAAGCAAAAGAGAGAAAAG
>CANQKZ010000040.1 GCA_947624585.1 uncultured Oscillospiraceae bacterium
AGGAGGAAACACTACATGAAGACTCTGAAGAAGACCCTGTGCTTGGTCTTGGCAGTTGTCATGGCGGTTGGCGTGCTTGTGATTCCCACGAGCGCGGCATTCGATGACGATGCCGATATCAAGAACAAAGAGGCTGTTGCGGTGCTCACTGGGCTGGGCATTCTCAACGGCGTGGAGGACGGCTCCAGCTTCAATCCTGAGGGCAAGCTGTCCCGTGCCGAGGCGGCTAAGATCATCAACTACCTCGCGCAGACCCCCGATGACGCCAAGGATTATGTTGGCTCCACCGAACAGTTCAGCGATGTCGCAAGCGATTATTGGGCGATCAATGACATTGCTTACTGCGTTGCCAACGGCATCATCAGCGGCGACGGTGCCGGACACTTCCTTCCCACCAAGAACCTGACCGGTCATGAGTTTGCCAAGATGCTTCTCTGCGCTCTTGGTTATGACGCGGGCAACGAGGGCTTCACCGGCGCCGGTGACAGCTGGAAGACTGCCGTTGAGAACGTCGCCCGCGGGGTTGGCCTCAACAGTGGCATTTCCGCTTTCAAGTACTCCGATGAGCTGACCCGTGACCAGGCTGCTCAGATGGCCTACAATGCCATGAGCGTGAAGAAGGTCACCGGTTATGAGGGCGGCAATCAGATCACCCTCCCCGGCGGCATCACCATCAGCCAGGGCGCCAAGAGGACCGAATCTGAGGATACTCTTGCAAGTGCGGATTATAGCATTGTGAAGCTTGACGGCTCTACTGGTAAGGACATGGGGGAAAATGCTACCGATACGCTCGGCCGTCCCAACAGTTATGAGATTGTTGTTGGTAAGATAAACGCCACTGAGGCCGAGCCGAGTAATGCCCCCACTGTTTCCAAGGTTTTGTATGTTGCTCACAAGGCCCCTGTAGCGACTTATACTCAGGGATTCTCTAACGCAAACACTGTTACTGCCGACCTTAAGAATTACAGTGTTAAGCTTGATACTGCCGCTACTACTGTAAAGGCCAATGCCAAAGTTAGCACTCAAGACAAAGTAACGGACCTTTATAAAACGAATGGCGGAGAGGCCAAAGATCTTGATATTGCTAGTGGTAAGACTGCCGCTGATGCTATCAACGGTCTTTGCGGCAATGGTGTTGTTGTCGAGGTCTATGCTACCAATCAGGTTATCGACACTATCGTTGTTGTTGACTACAAGCTTGTTAAAGTCAAGAGCGTTTCTGACAAGAAGGTCGAGTTTGAGACTGGTGCTGCCGCAGTTGAGAAGGTTGACGACGGTGATAACACCCTGTTCAATGCTCTCTCCGGTTACGCCAAGGATGACTATCTGATGGTCGCAGTTGACGGGGACAATAAAGTCCTTGATTTCGCTGAAACTCAGGAAATCACCGGTATGCTTACAGCTGTTGCGGCAAAGGCCAGTGGTGCGAATCATAATGCAAGCTACACCATTGATGGTACTAAGTATTACCCTGCTGAAAGAGCAACAAGTACATGGAGCATTACAGCCACAGAGCCCACGCCCAGCGCTGACACCAGTGTTGTTGCTCTCCTTGACCAGTACGGCTACATCGTTGACTTCCTTACCGCTAAGAGTGCCGCTGCCCAGTACCTCTATCTTGTCTATCCGTATAAAGAAGGCGGTGAATGGAACACTTCAACCAGAATGTTCCAGGGCGTTCTGACTGACGGAACCGAGGTTGTTGCTGAGTATAAGATGAGCACTGACACAGCTTCGCAGAAATATGAAGCGACCAAGAATAAAGTTTACAGCTATTCTGAAAGCGACGGTGTTTACACCCTTACGAAAGACACACAGAATGCTATTACTGACCCAGTTCTTGCGGGTGCCAAGAGACTTCCCGGCAGCAACGGAGCGTTCTTCGCAAGCAATGTACAAACGATTTTTATCACCGGCTCGATGGATGACCTCGAAATTAAGGTGAGAGACGGTGTGGTTGCCTTTACTGGTGAGGATGGTAATGACTTCCCTGTACTTAATTCCAGTAAATATGTTACCACGATTTTCGTCAATGGTGATGCTACTCCCGAGCTGAGCACAGATCTCATCTACGTGAAGGCTGGCACTACGACGAACGGACAGGCGCTTGATGAGAAGGGCACTCCGAGGAATACTTACGAAGTGTATATCAACGGCGTGAAGGAAACTGTGATGCTTAGTGATCCTCCGACAGCTGGCTGGAATAAGTACAGAGTTGTCGATGGATACTATGTGCTTACTTCTGGTGTAAGCAACACTGAAGTGAACCTTGTCCTTGGCACTGGTGCTACACTTGAGAAGGGCGACGGAGTCTATTACCTGACCATTGGCAACAATGTTGTCCTCGGCGATGCTACCAATGCGACCGTTATCGATCTTGTCAATACATCTGGTGACAATCAGATTACAAGCATTGAGGGACTTGTTGATATTGATATGAAATTCGAAATTGCTGTTGCATACAGCGGAAACAGTGCTACCACTCGTGTGATCGACTTCATCTACATCACCGATAAGGACCCTGCTTAAGCCTCAAGTAAAACGCATGTTTTCCCCACCCCCCGGCCTTCCGCCGGGGGGCGGGTTTTCTCTACCTCCTACTCAATACCTCACCTTATCCACCTCCCGGAGCAGTTCCGGGAGGTTTTTGTGGGTGTAGCGGTCGGTGACGTCGTGTTGGCTGTGGCCGATGATGAATTTCACGGCGGCGCGGCGGACTCCGGCGGTGTCCAGGGCGGAGACGAAGGTGTGGCGGGTGTCGTGGGGGGTGTGCGACATCTCCAGGGACTCCATGGCGCGGTCGAACCATGCCTTATACTGGGAATAGCTCATGGGCCCGCCGTCGCGGCAGGCGATCAGCGTCTCGCGGGCGGGGGAGGCCATCATGTCCCCCAGCACCGGCAGAAGGTCCCGGTGGATGGGCACCGTCCGGCGTGCCGCACGGGTCTTGGTGCCCCGAAGGTCGATGTACCGCTCCTCCCGGTGTATGTCCGCAAGCCTCAGACCAAGAAGCTCCCCCACGCGCATCCCCGTGTACAGAAGCACCAGCACCGAATCCAGAAGCCGCGCCCCCGGGAGGCGCGGGTCGCCGGTCAGCGCGGAGGCCGCCGGTGTGCCCTCCCCGGACGCCGCGCCCGTCCGGCGGCCCCGCAGCTCCCAGAGGAAATTGACCTCGGCGGAGGTGAAGATCCGGCGGGGGGACTCGCGCTCCTCGGCGGTCAGCTCCACGAACTGGGACCAGTCATTGGCCGTCACCTCCCGGCTGATGGCCCAGCGGTAGACCATATGCATCAGGGACCGGACCTTGGCCTGATACCCCCGGGACTTGCCGTCCATGGCGGAGATCACCCCCTGGAGGTGCGTCGAGCGCAGGTCCCGGAGGGGCAGGTCCCAGATCTGGCGGCAGAAGCCCATGGCGCACTCGGTGACCCGGCGTGTGCTGGGGAATTTTTCAAAGTACCCGGGACTCCACTGGTCGAAAGCGCCCTTGAAGGTGATGGACCGGGAGGCCGGGTCCCAGGGCGAGCGGTTGTAGTCCGCCAGCGCCCGCATGGCCTCCCCCCGGGTGGCGAAATAGCCGATGGTGGCGTACCTCTGCACCCGGCTCCCGTCCTCCCGGTCGTCCCACCCCACCGTGACGCGCGCCCTGTACGGCCTCCTCCGATTCCCCGGCAGCTTGCAAACTCCCCCGTATCCGTTAGGATTTCTCATGTGAACCTCCGTTTAATGTCCCATAGACGTATTCTGATCGCGAAATCAGTATAACGCATTATGCCGCCCCCCGCGCCATTTTTCAATCACCCCCCAATTAATTTCCCATTTTCCGCGCTTTATTTTTCGCAAGACACAGAGAAGACACAGGAATTGGGTACAATTTGCAGGGGGTTGACATAAGATGCGGGTGGCGTGTGGGAGAGGGGAAATGGGGGGTAAAGGATGCAAAAACCCGCCCCCCGGCGGAAGGCCGGGGGGCGGGAAAACTTAATTAAGTTTTAGATACGTGGGTCTAATGCTGATTAGGCAAGGACGTAAATCATGTCAACAACGGTCTTGTTGGAGTTGTAGGACGCGGTAACCGTGAGTCCATTATCACCAAGAGCATCATACAGCTCAGCAACAGAGGTGACCTTAGTGGAAACACTCCGGAGATCAACGACCTTCGCGTTGGTAGCATCGGCAAGGTTGAGGCCCTTATGCGCTTCAGCTGCAGTGGTGATGTAGTAGATGCCATCACCCTTTTCAAGTTTGTCAGGACCACTCGTCTTAATTGTCAGTTCGGGGATGGTATTATCGGCAGGCTTGCCATTAAGCGTGTAATATCCATCAGCTGCGACAGTGTAGGTGAACCAACCAGAAGAGATGGTTGCACTATCACTAGCAATCATGAGAGTGCTCTTCTCGCCATTGAGGTAAACTTCGAAAGTATTTCTCGGCTTACCGGCGTCGTCAAGCTGAGAACCGTTTGCACTTGTATTACCAGCAGGTACATAGATAAGGTCGGTGCTATACTCAACAGCAGCTTTACTATTAACGAAAATAACACTCACGTAACTATTGCTATTAAGTATGGCCTTGTTGTTAGTACCTGCCTCGAAAGAAGCAAGACCGTCATGCAGGTCAGCGGTAAGTTCATCTCCGCTTCCTTTAATGAAAATCGTTTTGACATCGCTTGCATAGAAGTTAGAAGAACCGGGGAGCTGCTTGCTATTGGTCTTGGCATCAAGGGCATCCGACACAGTTACAACCTTAGAATCAGTCTGTTCATCAAAGGTATATACGCCATCGCTCTCGCTATAGCTATAAACAGCGTTCTCGTCAGCATAAGTTTTCGGATCATTCTCACCTTTGAACTTGTACTCACCCATAACTACAGTTCCGTCTGTGAGAACGCCCTGGAACAGTCTTGTTTCGGCACTCCATGCACCAACTTCCCTGTCCACATCGACAACATAAACGTACTGAGGAGCAGCAGTCTTAGCGGCGAGGATGTCAACGAGGTAGCCATACTGGTCCAGAAGCGCAGTCACCTCAGTGCTAGCGTCCGGGGTGGGATCATTGCCGCAACCCCAAGCAGCCTCCTCGTTCTCAGCGATGGTGTACTTGGTCCCGCCGATGGTATAGCTCTCGCTGTGCTTACTTCCATCAGTAAGTCCTTTACCCTTCGCGGTAAGCGTACCGGAAACCGTCTGCACGTCAGCGATTTCAAGGATGGTTTTGTCAGTCTTAGCAGCGACCATCAGATAGTCGTCCTTTGCATAGTTGGAGAGAGCCGCGAAGAAATCCTTGTTGGCAGTATTCTCTTTGTTCTCAACAATGATAGTACCGGAGTCTACAGTAAGCTCAATCTTATCGGAAGTGGTGCTCTTGACCTTTGCAAGTTTCTTCGTAACAACAACGATGTCAGTGATTTCCTTCTTGTCGCTTGCGTAAATCTCAACGGCTACGCCGTTACCGGTCAAACCAGCAATAGCGGCAGCAGTTGTCTTGCCATTGTCACCGTCAGTAAGTACAGTAGCCTCACCACCATTCTGATGAACCTTTGCCGTAGCGATCCAATCCTTACTATTGTCATTCTCGACCTTAACGTTGGTCGCAACAGTATAACCCTTCAGGTCCTTGGCAACATCAGCAGCCTTGGCACTAGCAGTGTAAATCTTCACAGGAGATTTCTTTGCAGTGTAAAGGACACCGTCAGACGTGGCGATCTGATAAGCGTTGGGGCGGCCGAGCGCATCCTCGGATTCATCCATCTTTTTATCAGTAGTAGTATCGTCAAGCGTCACAATCCCGTAATCGCCTTTCAGGGTGGTGCCGGTTTCGTCCTTGGGCTGATTGCGGGTAGCGCCCTGGTTGATGGTAACGCCGCCGGGAAGAGTGATGCTGGTGCCGCCCTGATAGCCGATGACTTTGTAAACGCTCATGGCGTTATAGGCCATCTGAGCAGCCTGATCGCGGGTGATAACCTTGCTGTAGTTAAAGGACTTCAGGCCGTTGTTGAGCTTCTGAGCACGAGCTTCGGTCTCGACATTCTGCGCCCAATTGTCGTTGTGAGAGAAGCCCTCGTTGTCGGCATCGTAGCCCAGAGCGCAAAGAAGCATCTTGGCAAACGCATGACCGGTCAACTCGCCACCGGGAAGGAAGTTGCCCATTCCGTCACCGACGATGATGCCCTCGGAAACGCAGTAGTCGATCTCGTCGTATGCATAATTGTCCTTGTCGACATCGGCAAACTGAACGTTGGAACCAACGTAGTCGTCAGAGTCGTCACGGGTCTGCATCAAACGACTGATGATGACGGCAGCCTCGGCACGAGTGAGTTCCTTGCTGGGCATATACTCACCTTCCGTGTTGCCCTCGATAACTTTGAGGCCGTCCATAACCGCCGCAGCCTCTTTGTTCTCGATCTCGTCAGCGTCTACGTAGTCCGCCGCGCTGGCAGGAAGTACCAGCACGCCAACCGCCATGACAACTGCCAAGACCAAGCACAGGGTCTTCTTCAGAGTCTTCATGTAGTGTTTCCTCCTTAATAAAAAGGCTTTGGAATATAATCTACATATCAAGTAATATGAACACATCAAAAGGGGAGAACGGGCGGGTTTTGGGGACGTTTTCGGGAAATGGGCGGGTTTCGTGTGTCTTGCGCGTGGGTTATACAGATATTCCCAAAAGCTTGCATTTTCGGGAGAGATGTGTTAAAATAACATATTAAAAAAATCTTAAAAATACAAGTTCGGAGGCGTCTATGGATACTCGGATCAGGAAATATTTTGAAGACCGTCGGGAGGAGCTTCTGGCGGACATCGCAAAGCTCGTGGCTGTGGACTCGGCGCGGGGGGAGGCTTCGGAGGGGGCGCCCTTCGGGCCCGGGCCGCGCCGGGCGCTGGACGTGGCGCTGGAGATCGTGCGCGGGCACGGGGTCCCGGCCCAAATTTTGGGGGACCGGGTGCTGGTGGCGGAGCTGGGCGAGGGCGAGCCGGAGCTGGGCATTCTGGCGCATCTGGACGTGGTGCCGCCCGCGGGGGAGTGGACCGTCACGGGGCCGTGGGAGATGCGGGAGCTGGACGGGAAGATCTACGGCCGGGGGGTCATCGACGACAAGGGACCGGCGATGTGCGCGCTGTACGCCCTGCTGTGCGCCCGGGACCTGGGGCTGGTGCGGCGGAAGGTGCGGCTGATTTTGGGCTCGGACGAGGAGTGCGGGTCCGGGGACATCGAGTGGTACATGAAGCACTATCAGATGCCGCCCCGTGTGTTCACGCCGGACGGGGCGTTTCCCGTGGCGAACACCGAGAAGGGGCGGGCGCACTTCCTGGTGTCGGCGCCCGCGTACGCCGGGGAGGGGCCGTGTGTGCGGTCAATGTCCGGCGGGTCGGTGGCCAACGCGGTGCCCGCCCGTTGCGAGGCGGAGCTTTCGGACGGGGAGCGGCTGGAGATCTTGGGCCGGGCCGCCCACGCCAGCACGCCGGACGAGGGCGACAACGCCGCCACGGCTATGATCGCGGAGCTGGCGAAGAGGCCGGGGGACGGGTTCGAGCTGTTCCGCGCTCTCAATCGGGCGTTCCCCCACGGGGACAACGCGGGACGCGCGGTGGGGGCGGAGTGCGCCGACGAGCTGTCCGGGGCGCTGACGGTGAATCTGGGCGTGGTGCGGTATGACGCGGAGGGCCTGCGGGCCCATGTGGACTGCCGGGTGCCCGTCTGCGGGGACGGGAATCGCGTGGCCGAGGCGTTCCGGGCGGCGCTGGGGGACGCGGCAAAGGTGGAGGTGCTGAGCATCTCCGCGCCGCACCACACTCCGGCGGACTCGGACCTGGTGACGGGGCTGCTGCGGATCTACGAGGAGTACACCGGTCAGCGTTGCGAGGCTCAGTCCATGGGCGGCGGGACGTATGTTCACGAGATCGAGGGCGGCGTCGCTTTCGGCGCGGAGTTCCCCGGGTCCGACGTACATATGCACGAGCCGGACGAGCGCGTGGAGGTCCGGGAGCTCCTGCTGGGCGGCGAGATGTACGCCGAGGCCGTGGCCGCGTTTTGCGGATGAGATTGGACAATTGTAAACAATCTAAGGAACCTCTGAACAAATCGCCGCACCGATCTTGACGGCATATTTTCCACCATATTTCGTCAAAAAATTTTGAAATACACAAAGTATTCCTGCGATTTTTTGCCTTCATCTGGCGAAAAATCTGCTCGTCAATCCCGGCACTTCGATTTATTCAGAGGTTCCCTAACACCCACTTGAAAGGATGAGATCGACCGCATGACAAAGCTCAGACAGGCCATGGTCGTGGCGAAGGATTTTCTCACGGGCATCGGGAAGCGGAAAATACCTACATTCGCGGCCGCCGCGGCGTTTTACCTGTTTCTGTCGCTGGTCCCGTTTCTGGGCCTTGTGTGTTCGCTCCTGCCGTACACGCCGCTGACGGAGGAGATGTTTTTGGGGTACTTGCGGCGGATCGCGCCGCCGGAGCTGTTTTCCGTGCTGTCGGGGATCATCAACAGCATCTACAGCAGCAACGCCGCCACGCTGTCCATCACAGCCGTGGCGTCGGTGTGGTCGGCGTCGGCCTCCATGCTGGCTATGATGCGGGGCATGGACGCGGCCCACGATCTGGAGCGGCGGGAGAACTTCATCCTGTTCCGCCTGCGGGCCTGCTTCTTCATGGTGATCGCCCTGGCGACCATCCTGATGACCCTGTGCGGGCTGGTGTACGGCGGGATGATTTTGGAGTTCATCAGCGCAAACCTGGAGAAGGCGTGGGCGGAAAATCTGCTGCTGGCGCTCATACGGGTGGGGCGGTATCCGGTGATGATGCTGTTCCTGTTTCTGGTATTTCTGCTCTTATACACCTGGATGCCCGCCGGGAAGCGGCGCATGAGCCGCCAATGGCCGGGGGCGCTGTTCGCCACGGTGGTGTGGATGGTGTTCTCCTGGGTGTTCTCGCTGTACGTCAGCTACTCCGACCGGTACGGGGTCTACGGCGTCATGGGCACGGTCATCGTGGCGCTGCTGTGGATGTACTACTGCCTTTTCATCCTCCTGGTGGGGGCCTACATCAACCGCTTCGTCCGCGACGAGCCGAGGAAGCTGAAGGAGACGTACCCGGAGCTGATGGAGGGGGAGTGAGCCGGGGCGCCGGCATAAGGAACCGGGGGACCGCGCGGTCCCCCGGTTTTTGTTTGTCACAGGATCAGCACCATGGGGCAGGGGAACTGGTTGATGCCGTGGGAGGTGTCGTCGTAATGGCCATCGCGGAGGCGCCCCCGCGCCATGGCCTCGCGCAGGGACGCCATGACCATGGCGTTCCGGGCGTACATGAACCGCTTGTGCGGGGGCACGGAGGTCAGGTGGGCGGGGAGGCGCAGGTCGCGGCTCTTGACAAAGGAGGCCATCGGGAGCGCCAGACGCTGGGAGGTCTCCCTCACGGCGCGGCGGCAGATCTCCCAGAGGACCTGGGCCTCCGCCGGGGTCAGCACCGGGATGTTGAGGGCGGGGCGGCCGTTCCCGTCCCGAAGGATCTTGCACTTTGTAAGCCAGGGGATGGCCCTCAGATACTCCGGGTTGAGGCCCGCCTGCTCCGAGGAAAGACGCCGGTGGAGGACAGTCAGAAGCTTGCCCACCTCCGCGTCCACCGGGGCGTTCTCCGGGAAGAAGGTGTACTCCGGCGAGCTGTACCAGGCGCGGCCCGGGAAGCCCTCGGGGCCGTAGGCGTGCAGCTCGAAGCCCCCGCCGAAGCTTGTGTTTCGGACCGTCCGCTCGCCGGACCAGGAGTGGGCCAGAAGGTCGGCGTGGGATTTGGGGTCAAAGGTGTCGGCGTTGACGCACCCGAAGGCGATCCACCGGCCGCCGTTGGGGCGGTCCGGGACCTGCTGCTCAGCGCCCACGGCCCGGGAGAAGGCGCCGGAGATGCCGTAGTCCAGGCAGTGGAAGGCGGCGTAGAGCTCCAGGGAGTTCCGCTGGTCCCCGTTGAGGCGCTCGTAGAATCCGCGCCCTCTCAGGTCCGCGAGGGCCCGTCCGGCGGCGTATCGGTTCCCCACGTGCTTCATGAGCCCTCCGCCGGTGAGACGCCGGAGCGTCTCCTCCAGGTATGCCGCCGGGATGCCCACGGCGGAGGCCAGCTCCTCCACCTCTAAGGGCTTGCGGTAGGCGGCCCAGAGGACGTTCTGGGCGATGAGATCCCCGTTGACCAGCGAACAGGGCTCGCCGTTGATCCCCGGCGCGCCGCTGAAGCTGACGGTGAGGCGCACCGACGCCCAGCTTTGACGCGAATATTTTTCCATACTGTCCATTTCCTTTCTGACCCGCTCCCGGCCGAGACGAAGGCGGCTCTTTACCGTCCCCTCGGAGACGCCCAGCTCCGAGGCGATTTGCCGCACGCTCCGGCCGTCCATGTAGCGGCGGACGATGACCTTCCGGTAGATCTCCGCCAGAGACGCCACGGCGCGGCGCACGCTCTCCGCCTCGTCCTCCCCGGGTTCTTCGGGGGCGGGGTCCGGCAGGTCGGGGGCTTCGCCCATGCTGACGGTGGGCAGGCGGTACTTCCGGCGGAGCAGGTCGGCGTACTTCCGGTCCAGCACGGCAAGAAGCCAGGCCCGCGTGTCGCGGATCTCCCGCCCGCCAGCCGTCCACGCCAGCGCCGCCAGAAGTGTCTCCTGGGCCAGGTCCTGGGCGTCGTGGATGTCCCCGCACTTGCCCATGGCGGCGGTCAGAAGCAGGTCTGTGTAGTTTTCCAATTCTTCTCTCATCGGGGGGCCCTCTTTCGAAAGCTTTCGTCTTTACAGTCGCAAAAATCGCGGGGAGGTTCACCGGAAATGTACATTTTTTTGAAAAATACGAAAAAGACCGCCCGCGCCGGGGTTTTCCGGTGAAAAGGGCGGTCTTATTTTGACTTGGGGAGAGGGAAATTATACCATCTTCTCCTGCTTGACCTTCTTGTCGATCACATGGCGGGAGGCCAGCTCCCGCTTTAAGTCGTCCAGGGTGATGCCGGTCTGCACCATCAGGACCATGGCGTGGTAGGCCAGGTCCGCCAGCTCATAGACGGTCTCCCGCCTGTCTTCGGCCTTGGCGGCGATGATGACTTCGGTGGACTCCTCGCCCACCTTCTTCAAAATCTTGTCCAGGCCCTTGTCGAAGAGGTAGCTGGTGTAGCTGCCCGGCTTGGGATCGGCTTTGCGGCCCTCCAGAAGGTCGTAGAGGCCCTGATAGGTGAAGGGCTCCGGCGCGTCCTGGGCCTCAAAGACCAGGTCGTTGAAGCAGGAGTCGGTTCCCAGGTGGCAGGCGGGGCCGTCCTTTGTGACCTCCACCACCAGCGCGTCCCGGTCGCAGTCGGCGGTGATGGAGCGGATGTGCTGGTAGTTGCCGCTGGTCTCGCCCTTCAGCCACAGCTCCCGCCGGGAGCGGGACCAGAAGCAGGTGAGGCCGCGCTCCAGGGAGATCTGAAGGCTCTCCCGGTTCATGTAGGCCAGGGTCAGGACCTTTTTGCTCTCTGCGTCCACCACGATGGCGGGGATCAAGCCCTTTTCGTCAAATTTCAGCTCAGAGATGTCAAGCATGGAAAGATCATATCCTTACGTTGATGCCCTCGTCCCGGAGGGCCGTTTTGATGTCCGCCACCGTCACTTCGCCGAAGTGGAGGATGGAGGCGGCAAGTCCCGCGTCCACGCGGGGGAGGGTTTTGAAGAGGGTGACGAAATCCCGGATGGACCCGGCGCCGCCGGAGGCGATGACGGGGACGGAGACGGCCTCGGACACGGCTCTGAGCATCTCCAGATCGAACCCGCCGCGCACGCCGTCGGTGTCCATGGAGTTGAGGACCACCTCGCCCGCGCCCTCGCCCACGCAGCGGCGGATCCACTCCACGGCCTCGAGCCCCGTGTTGTCCCGTCCGCCACGGGCGAAGACGGTGAACACGCCGTCCACCCGCTTCACGTCGGCGGAGATGACCACGCACTGGTCGCCGTACCGCTTGGCGGCCCGGCCGATGAGGGACGGGTCCCGGATGGCGCCGGAGTTGACGCTGACTTTGTCCGCGCCGCACTTGAGCACCCGGTCGAAATCCCCCAGCGTGTTGATGCCGCCGCCCACGGTGAGGGGGATGAACACGTTTTGGGCGGCCTCACACAGGATGTCCGTGAACAGCCGACGCCCCTCGGCGCTGGCGGTGATGTCGTAGAAGACCAGCTCGTCCGCGCCGGAGTCGGAGTAGGTCTTTGCCAGCTCCACCGGGGAGCTCACGTCCCGGAGTCCCTGGAAATTCACACCCTTGACCACCCGGCCGTCGCGCACGTCAAGGCATGGGATGATGCGCTTGGTGATCATTTGGCGGCCTCGATGGCTTCCGCAAGATCGATCTTCCCGGCATACAGCGCCCGGCCGATGGTGGCGCCGTAGATACCGGCGTCCCGGAGGGCCCGCACGTCATCCAGGGTGGTGACGCCGCCGGAGGCGATCACGTCCAGGTCGAAGCGGTCGTTGAGGCGGCGGAACAGGTCCACGTTGGTGCCGTTCATGGCGCCGTCCTTGGAGATGTCGGTACACATGACGGTCCTGACACCGAGCTTCTCCAGGGAGGAGACGAAGTCGAAGCACTCCACCTTGCTGATCTGGGTCCAGCCCCGGATGGCGACGAAGCCGCCGCGCACGTCCACGCCCACCACGATCTTTTCGCCGTACTTCTCCACCATCTTCATGAGGAACTGCTGGTCCTCCATGGCGGAGGTGCCCAGGATCACCCGGAAGAAGCCGGCGTCCAGGGCGCGCTTCACGTCGTCTTCGGTGCGTATGCCGCCGCCGAGCTCCGCCTTCAGGCCGGGGATGCGGGCGATGGAGTTGGCTACCTCATAGTTCTTGCCCACGCCGTCCCGGGCTCCCTGCAGGTCCACCAGGTGCAGGAACTCCGCGCCCTTGAGCCGGAATTCCATGGCCTTGTCCACGGGGGAGTCGGAGAAAACGGTCATGCTGCTGTACTCGCCGTGCATCAGCCGCACGGCCTTGCCGTCGTAAAGGTCAATTGCGGGGAAGATTTTCATAATGGCGCCTCCTGAATTTAAAAATTTAAAGATTTGCGAAATTTTTCAGTATCCGAAGGCCCACGCTTCCGCTCTTCTCCGGGTGGAACTGACAGCCGAGCACATTTCCGCGCTCCACGCTGGCCGTCAGCGTCCCGCCGTAGTCCGTCACCGCCGTGGTGTAAGCCTCGCAGCGGCAGGCGTGATAGGAGTGGACGAAGTAGACGTGGGATCCGTTCTCCACTCCTTTAAATATACATGATTCGTTGCGAAATTGCAAGGAATTCCAGCCGATATGCGGAATTTTTAAGTCCGGCCCGATAAAATCCGCGATGGGCGCCACATCCCCCGGGATGAAGCCCAGCCCCCGGTGCTCCCCGTACTCGAAGCTCCGGTCAAAAAGGAGCTGCATCCCGAGACAAATGCCCATCAGCGGCTTTCCCGCCCGGGCCTCCTCCAGCACCAACTCATAGAGGCCCGACTCCCGCAGCTTCCGGGCCGCGTCCTCAAAGGCCCCCACTCCGGGCAGGATGAGCCGGTCGCAGCCGCGCATCACCGCCGGGTCGCCGGAGACGACGCACGCCTCGCCGATGGCGGCGAAGGAGCTTTGCAGGGAAAAGAGGTTCCCCACGCCGTAGTCGATGATCCCCACCATGTCACAGCACACCTTTCGACGAGGGTACCGCGCCACCCAGCTCCGGGTCCACCCGAACGGCGGCCCGCATGGCACGGGCGAACGCCTTGAAGGCCCCCTCCGCCATGTGGTGGGAGTTGCGCCCGGCGAGGGCCCTCAGATGGAGTGTCACCCCGGATTCCCGGACGAAGGCCATGAAGAACTCCTCCACCAGCTCCGTATCAAAGGAGCCGATCTTCTCCGACGGGATGGGCAGGTCGAAGCCCAGGTACCCCCTGCCCGAGATGTCCACGGCGCAGAGAACCAGCGCCTCGTCCATGGGGACGGTCACGTCGGCGTACCGGCGGATGCCCGCCCGGTCCCCCAGGGCGGCGCGGAACGCCTGCCCCAGGCAGATGCCGATGTCCTCCACGCTGTGGTGGTCGTCCACCAGGGTGTCTCCGTCGCAGTGTACAGCCAGGTCAAACCGCCCGTGGACGGCGAAAAGCGTCAGCATATGGTCCAGAAATCCAACGCCGGTGGAGACGGCGTTCTTGCCGGCGCCGTCAAGATTTAAGGAGAGTTGGATGTCCGTCTCCCCGGTTTTGCGGGATATTTCAGCCTTGCGCATATTCGTACCTCCTTGTCACAGGATCTCCCTAACGGCCTCCAGCAGAGCCTCCATTTGCTCCGGCGAACCCACGGTGATCCGGTTGTAGTCCGCGATGGACGGCTTGGAGAAGTGTCGCACCAGAATGCCCCTCTCCCGGAGCTTCGCGTACAGCTCCCCGCCGGGGATCCGGGGGTGGCGGACGAAGAGGAAGTTGGATTTTGAATCCGTGCCCTCAAAGCCGAGCCTGCGCAGTTTCTCCGCCGTCCTGTCCCGGGTCCGCGCAACAGCGGCGCAGTTGTCCATGTAATATCCGTTGTCCCCGAAAGCCGCGACCCCGGCGGCCTGGGTCATGGCGTTCACGTTGTAGGGGTTGGTGGAGTCCTTCACGGCCGTAAGGTCCGCTATCAGCTCCGGGCGCCCCACGCCGAACCCCAGCCGCGCCCCCGCCAGGGAGTGGGACTTGGAGAAGGTGCGCGTCACCAGCAGGTTGTCGTATTTTTTCGTAAGCCCTATGGCGCTCTCCGCGCCGAAATCCACATACGCTTCGTCGATGACCACCGCGCTGTCCCGGTTGTTTTTCAAAATCTCCTCGATCTCCGAAAGCCCCAGGGTCATGCCCGTGGGGGCGTTGGGGTTGGCGATCACCACGGTGCAGTGAAGGTCCAGATAGTCCCGGCAGTCCACGGAGAAATCGCCCTTCAGCGGGATCTCCCGCTTCTCTATCCCGTGCAGGTCCGCCAGTACCGGGTAGAAGCCGTAGCTGGTCTCCGGGTAGGCCACGGGCGTGTCCCCGTCGCAGAAGGCCATGAAGGCGAAGTTCAAAATCTCGTCGGACCCGTTCACCGGCAAAACCCAGTCCGGCTCCACGCCGAACACCTTCGCCGCCGCCTGCCGGAGCTTCAGCGCCGTGGGGTCGCAGTAGAGGTTGAGACTCCCCGCCGCCGTCCGCACCGCCTCCAGCACCGCGCCGGAGGGGGGGTAGGGGGACTCGTTGGTGTTGAGCTTCACGTACTTCCGTTCCCGGGGCTGTTCGCCGGGGACGTAGGCCGCCAGACGGTCGAATCGTGAGGACCGGAACCTGCTCATCTGCCCCACCTCGAAAGCCGCCGCTCCACGCTCCTGGCGTGTCCGTCCAGACTCTCCCCCCGGGCGAAGAGGGCGATGTCCGCCCCCTCCCGCAGAAGGGCCGACGGCTCATAATACAGATATTGGGACTTCTTCACAAAATCGTCCACGCTTAAGGGGGAGGAGAACCGGGCCGTGCCGCCGGTTGGCAGGGTGTGGTTGCACCCGGCGTAGTAGTCCCCCACGGGCTCCGGCGTGGCGCCGCCCACGAACACGGACCCGGCGTTGGTGACCTTCTCCAGATACGCCATGGGGTCCTCCGTGTAGATCTCCATGTGCTCCGGCGCGATGCGGTTGGCCACGTCGATGGCCTTTGTCAGGTCGTCGGTGACGATGATCTTCCCGTTCCGGTCGATGGACGCCCGGGCGATCTCCCGCCGGGAAAGCTCGGGGATCTGCCGCTCCAGCTCCTCCCGGACGGCCAGGGCCAGGGCTTCGCAGTCGGTGACCAGCACGGCGGAGGCGTTTTTGTCGTGCTCTGCCTGGCTCAAAAGGTCCGCCGCCACGAACTCCGGGTCGGCCGATTTGTCCGCCAGGATCAGGATCTCGCTGGGCCCCGCGATCATGTCGATGGCGACCTTGCCGAACACCTGCCGCTTGGCCTCCGCCACAAAGGCGTTGCCGGGCCCCAGGATCTTGTCCACCCGGGGCACGCTCTCGGTGCCGAAGGCCAGCGCCGCCACCGCCTGGGCGCCGCCGATCTTGAAGACCCGGTCCGCCCCGCCGATTTTCGCCGCCGCCAAAATCTCCGGCGCCACGACGCCGCCCTTGGCGGGGGTGACCACCACGATCTCACGGCATCCGGCGATCTTCGCCGGCACCACGCCCATCAGCACGCTGGAAAAGAGCGGCGCCGTGCCGCCGGGGACGTAGAGGCCCACCTTCTCGATGGCGTGCACCCGCTGTCCCAGCGTCACGCCCTCCCGGGGGTGGGTGACATAGCCCTGGCGCAGCTGCTTTTCGTGGAAATCAGCGATGTTGGCCGCCGCGTCCCGCATCACCCGGATGAACTCCGGGTCCAGGGACGCCACCGCCCCGTCGATCTCCTCCGGCGTGGCCTCCAGGGACTCCGGCGCGCCGCCGTCGAATTTGTCGCAGTACTCCCGCAGAGCCGCGTCGCCCCGCTCCCGGACGTTTTTCAAAATCTCCGCCACGGGACCGGACACGTCCCAAGTCTCCACGGCCCTCGCGAAGACCTCGCTGTCCGGCACCTGGCCCAATGTCATAAGCTTGATCATTTTCCCACCTCTGTCGTATCCCGAAGCCGCGCGGCCAGGGCCGTCACGGCGTCATATTTGAATTTGTAGCTCACCTTATTGGCGATGAGCCGCGCGGAGATGTCGCAGACCTCCGCCAGGACGCCCAGGCCGTTCTCCCGGAGCGTGGCGCCCGTCTCCACGATGTCCACGATCACGTCGGAGAGGCCCAAAATGGGCGCAAGCTCGATGGAGCCGTTCAAATGGATGCTGTCGATGCTCCGCCCCAGCCCGGCGTAGTAGTCCCGGGCGATTTTGGTGAATTTCGTTGCCACTCGCAGCGTCCTGTTGGGGTCGTCCCGGAAATCCGGCCGTCCGCAGACGCACATTTTGCACCTTCCGATGCCAAAATCCAGCAGCTCGTAGACCTGAGGCGCGTACTCCAGGAGGATGTCCTTCCCGGCCACGCCGATGTCCGCCGCGCCCCGCTCCACGTAGATGGCCACGTCCGAGGGCTTGACGAAGAAGTACCGCACCCCGTGTTCCGGGGACTCGAAGATCAGCTTCCGCCCCGGGTCCAAGATGTCCGGGCACCCGAAACCGGCCCGCTCAAAGATACCGTACACCTTGTCGCCCAGCCGCCCCTTGGGCAGGGCCACGCTGAGAATGTCACTCACGGAGCTCACCCCCCTCATACCGCAGGATACGCCCGCAACGGAACCCCTCCGGCGCTGCCCGGTCCACCCGGACCCGCGCTCCCTCCGCCTCAAGTCCGCCGACGGCCCGCAGAAGGCCCTCCGGGTCGGAGCCGTCGTGGAGCACCAGCACGTCCGCGTCCAGCGTCTCCGGCTCGGGCAGAAGCCGCTCCAGGAGGTTCAGATAGAGGGCGAAGCCCATGGCCCCGGCGCTTTTGTGGAGACGGCGCATGAGCCCGTCGTACCGCCCGCCGGACAGCACCGCCGAGGGTACCCCGGGGATGTACCCGCTCATGACCACGCCCTCGTAGTACCGCTCGTCGGACCGGAGGGACAGGTCCAGATAGATGCCCTCCGTGCCCCGCAGGGCCCTGGCGATGCGGGCCAGCTCCGAAAGCGCTGCCGCCGCCCGGTCCCCCAGGGGCAGCGCGGAGAGCCGCGCCACCGCCTCCTCCAGAGGGGCCCGCAGATGGATCATGGCGTCAAAAACCGCCGACACGCCGTCGGGCACCCCGGCCCTGCGCATCAGCGCCCCGGCCTCGTGGGAGTTCTTCTCCCCGGCCAGCCGCAGAAGCTCCGGCCGAAGCTCCGGGTCCACGCCGGAGTCCTCCAGAAATCCCCCTAAAAGTCCCAGGTGCGTCAGGTCCAGAATGTACCGATCCGACAGCGCCGCCAGACTCCGGGCCGCCAGAGAGATCACCTCGCACACGTCAAAGAGGCCCAGGTCGCCGATGCACTCCAGCCCCGCCTGCTGTATCTCCGCAAAGCCGGAGCTGGGGTCGGAGGCCCGATAGACGCTCTCCCGGTAGTAGAGCTTCCGCAGGGCGGGGGAGGGGGCCGTATTCTTGATGACCGACAGCGTCACGTCGGGCTTCAGCGCCATGAGCCGCCCGTCGGTGTCCGTGAAGGTGAGGATGGAGCTTCCCGTGATGAAGGTCCGGTTCTTGGCGTAGAGGTCGTACTCCTCAAATCGGGAGACCCGGTAGCGGGTGTATCCCCGCCGCTCCCAGAGATTCCGGAGCGAGGCGAAAACCCCGTCAGAGACGGAGGAAAATTGCGTAAATGCCATAAAAATCCCTCTGTTACAGGTGTTTATGATATTATAGGCTGTATCAGTATATTAGTCAAGTGAAGATATGCCACAAAAAATCCGAAAAAAATTCAAAGAATCGATTGACAAAGCCAAAAGAATGTGCTACTATAACATGGCATCGGTTTGGAGAGATACCGAAGTGGTTATAACGGAGCGGTCTTGAAAACCGTCGGCGGGCAACCGCCCGTGGGTTCGAATCCCACTCTCTCCGCCACAAGTGCCCGGCCCCCGGACATTTGTGGCGGCGAGAGTGGACAACTGAATAACGATGCGGAAGTACCCAAGTGGCCGAAGGGGCTCCCCTGCTAAGGGAGTAGACGTCTAAACCGCGTGCGAGGGTTCAAATCCCTCCTTCCGCGCCAAAGCCGGGACGCCTGGAAATGCTGAAAAAGTCAGTATTTCCAGGCTTTTTTTGTTGCGGTGAGGGGCGGCGATGGAAGGCGAAAAACGGCGGTGGAATCATGTATAAATCATGTATAAATCATGTATGGAATTGGGACGGAGAAGAGGCGGCACGAGGGTGAAGTACTTAATTCAACTCACCGATTTGTCCATATGCGGAGAATCAAGGTGAAGTGACGAAAGAGACGGGCGAAACCCGTCTCTTCCTCGTTTTATCCCAGCAGCCCCAGCCGGTCCAACACCGCCGCCAACTGCTCTCTTGTCACCGGGTCCTGCCAACGGTAGCTGTTGCCGTCGCCCTGGAATACGCCTCTCTGCACCGCTTTCCGGGTGCTCTCGTTGGCCCACGCGCTGGCGCCGAGGTCGGCGAGGCTTGCGAAGTCCGGGACGCAGTAGCCTCTTATGTACCGCCCGTTCACCGTGAGATTCCGGGTCCAGACCTGGTCGCTGACATTGCCCTCAATCACGGTGACGACATTCCCACTGACGGCGGCGACCATGCCAACGTGGTCCGCCTTGCCGGTGTTGTCGCCGGAGTAGTCCGCACCGTCCTGCCAGTCGTACAGAACCAGATCGCCGGGAGACGGGATGTAATTATCGTCCTCCACCCAGCGTCCCATGGACTTGTATGCCTCAATGAGCTTGTTGCAGGAGCACTCGGCGGGCATGATGGAGAGGAGTCCCGCCCGGTGTCCGGCCTCGGAGACCGTCGCGGCGCACCATGCCTCTGCGTAGGTCATTTTGTGGCCGCGCGGCAGGGGGACGATCTGGTTGTAACCGTCGATGATGGACTTGTGGGTTGCATCTCCCTCCCGAGCGCCCACCCAGCT
>CANQKZ010000041.1 GCA_947624585.1 uncultured Oscillospiraceae bacterium
AAGATCAGCCTGGGCTACAAGGATCCCAACGAGAACCCCTGGGTCAAGTTCACCACCAACTACCCCGAGGGCTCCGTCGCCGAGGTGAGGATCGTCAAACTCATGACCTTCGGCGCCTTTGCCGAGATCATCCCCGGCGTCGATGGACTCATCCACATCTCCCAGATCGCCGACCGCCGCATCGGCAAGCCCGAGGACGTGCTCAGCGAGGGCGAAACTGTCCTTGCCAAGATCATCAAGATCGACAACGAGAACAAGAAGGTCTCCCTGTCCATCCGCGCCCTCGGCGAGACTCCGGCTCCCACCGCTCCCGCCCCCGCGCCCCGGTTTGACGACAGCGAACCCGCCGTCGTCTACGACACCGAGAATCCCCCCGCTCCCGAGGATCTGCCCCGGGAGTGAGCCTGAGAGCGGCGTTCGTACCCGTTTCGGCATGGATTTTTAAATGAACGCAAGGGTCTGCTGATTTTTCAACAGGCCCTTGACGCTTTCAATTCATTTTCGGACAAGTCCCGCATAGGATAAAAATATAACGAGGTGATGAGATGGGAGTCAAACGTGTTATCGCGAAGGTCTTCAAACGGGCCGTCACGTGGAACGACCTGCCCTTCGGGACGGTGATCGTGGCCGCCGCCGGTTCCTCTCAGAGGATGGAGGGGGAGGACAAGATCTTCGCCGATCTCGGGGGCCTTCCGGTCCTTGGCTGGTCGCTGAAGGAGCTCCAGGCGTGTCCCAACGTCCACGAGATCGTGGTCGTCACGAAAGAGGAGTCCATCGTCCCGGCGGCGGACCTGTGCGCGGAGCTGGAGATCGCCAAGGCTACCAAGATCCTCTCCGGCGGCGGGGACAGGCTGGAGTCGGTACTTAAAGGTCTCGGCGAGGCGAGCCGGGACGCGGAGTACATAGCGGTCCACGATGGGGCGCGCCCCTTCATCACCTGCGAGCTGGTCACGGAGGCGTTCCGGGCCGCCTACAAATACGCCGCCGCCGCCCCGGCCATCCCGGTGAACGACACGGTGAAGACGGCGGAAAACGGCTTCGTCACCGGCACCCCGGACCGCTCCGCCCTCTGGGCCGTCCAGACGCCCCAGGTGTTCCGGGCGGACGTTCTGCGGGCGGCGCTCCACAACGCGAAGCTCAAAAAGCTGAAGATCACCGACGACTGCGGCGCGGCGGAGGCCATCGGCGTCCACCCGGCGCTGACCAAGGGGTCCCAGGAGAACATCAAGATCACACGCCCGCTGGATCTGAAGCTGGCGGAGGCGATCTTGGAGGCGAGGTACGAAAAATGAGGATCGGCCACGGATATGATGTACACCGGCTCGTTCCGGGTCGGCCCCTGGTGCTGTGCGGGGTGGAGATCCCCTATGACAAGGGGCTGGAGGGCCACTCGGACGCGGATGCCGCCACCCACGCCCTGATGGACGCGCTCTTGGGCGCCGCCGCCCTGGGGGACATCGGCAAGCTCTTCCCGGACACCGATGAGAGGACCCTGGGCATCGGCAGCCTGAAGCTTTTGGATGAGGTTGTGGCCCGTGTGCGCGGGAAGGGGTACGCCCTGGGCAACGCGGACATCACCGTCGTGGCCCAGGCGCCGAAGCTCTCCAAATACACCGAGGCCATGCGCCGGACGCTGGCCGCCCACCTCTTCGCGGACGTCGGCCGGGTCAACGTGAAGGCCACCACCGAGGAGGGCCTGGGCCAGGTCAGCACCCAGGGCATCGCCGCCCACGCGGTGGTGCTGCTGGAGGAGACGCACCCCCGGGTCCGGGCGCTCTGACACATTTCAATAAACTTTCCGCTCCTCCCGGCATAGTATGTGTTGGCTGGTTTTTCAGCCACCATACTTCCGGGAGGAATTTACTGTATATGGATAGCTACTATCTGACCTGCCGCTCCCTGACCTACGCCCAGAGGGTATCCCGGGCGTTGACGGCGGCGAGGCTTCGCAATATCGTTGTCCGCACTCCCCAGGAGTTGTCCCGGGAGGGGTGCGGGTACGCCGTCCGGGTGCCGGACACGGCGCTGTCGGACGCGCTGAACACATTGGCGGCCCGGAGCCTCCCGCCCAGGAAGGTCTACCGGGTCACAAATACGGGCTTTACCGAGGAGGTACCGTTTTGATCTATCTGGACGCCGCCGCCACCACCTTCCAAAAGCCCGCGTCAGTGGAGCGGGCCATGACCGCCGCCCTGCACACCTGCGCAAGCCCCGGGCGGGGCGGCCACAAATACGCCATGCACGCCGCCGAGGTGCTCTACGGCTGCCGGGAGAGGGCGGCCCGGCTCTTCAACGTCCGGGACGTGGAGCGGGTGGCCGTCACCTTCAACGCCACCCACGGGCTGAACATCGCCATCCGCAGTCTTGTCCGGCCGGGGGACCGGGTGGTGACCTCCGCCTTCGAGCACAATTCCGTGGTTCGCCCCCTCCACGCCCTGGGCGCGGAGATCTGCGTTGCCGACTGCCCGGTGTTCGACCGGGAGGCCGCACTTTCCGCTTTCGAAAGGCTTATCGATTCTGAGACACGCTGCGCGGTGGTGAACCACGTGTCCAACGTCTTCGGCTTCGTCCTGCCGTTGTATGAGGTGGCGGCGCTGTGCCGGGAGAGGGGAGTCCCCCTGATCGTGGACGCCTCCCAGTCGGCGGGAGTCCTGCCGGTGGACGCCGGTGCGCTGGGGGCGGATTTCATCGCCATGCCCGGACACAAGGGCCTCTACGGTCCCCAGGGGACGGGCCTGCTGATCGCCTCCGACAGGGCGAGGCCCCTGCTGTACGGCGGAAGCGGCTCCAACTCCAAAGACCCCGATATGCCCCCCTTCCTCCCCGATATGCTGGAGGCCGGTACCCACAATATGCCGGGCGTCGCGGGCCTCGACGCGGGTATGGCTTTCGTGGAGAAGCGGGGGACGGAGGCCATTCTCGCCCACGAGCGGTCCCTCGTCTCGCTTTTGCGGGAGGGCCTTGCCGACATCCGGGGCGTCCGGGTCTTCGCCGCGCCGGACGAAGCCGGTCAGGCGGGGGTCCTGTCCTTTGAACTGGACGCCATGGGGAGCGAGGAGGCGGGGGAGAGGCTTTCGCAGATGGGCTTCGCCGTCCGGGCGGGCCTGCACTGCTCGCCTTTGGCGCACCGCACTGTGGGGACGCTCCGCCGAGGCACCGTCCGGGCCAGCGTGTCGGCCTTCAACACAAGAGAGGAGATCGCGGCATTCGTCCGCGCCGTGGAACAGATCTCGCGGGGGCGGTGAGGCGAGGCCCCTGCGAACTTTTTTTGAACGTTCACAAATTCTTTATTGCCAAAATCAAGACGGCGTATTATAATGTTATCTTAGATAAATGTGTTTCCCCGGCTTTTTTCGCGGGAGAGATCAATGCAGAAAGCGGTACCGGCTATGGAAAGAGTGAACGAGCTTTTGAATACGCTGAAAAATGTGATCTCCATCATCGGCTATGAGGACATCCTTGACATGGCCATAGTCGCCTTCCTGGTGTACAAGCTCATAACCTTCTTCTCGAAGACCAACTCCATGAACGTGGTCAAGGGCATCCTGATCCTCCTGGCGCTGATGCTGCTGACCACGGTGGTTGAACTGCCCGTGGTGTCCTTCCTGCTGGGGGGCGCCTTTGAGATGGGCCTCATCGTGGTCATCGTCCTCTTCCAGCCGGAGATCCGCCGCATCTTAGAGCAGATGGGCGGCAGTATGAAGGACATCTTCGGCCGACCCGTGAAGACCCAGGCGCTGGAAAACGCCATCGACCAGACGGTGCTGGCCTACGCGGATATGTCCAAGTCCCGCACCGGCGCGCTCCTGGTTTTCGAGCGGAGTACGAATCTGGAGTCCTACATCAAGACCGGCACCATTGTGGACGCCGCCCCGGTGGCGGAGCTTTTGAAGAACATATTTTACGACAAGGCGCCGCTCCACGACGGGGCGGTCATCATCCGGAACGGACGCATCGCCGGGGCGGCGTGTATGCTCCCGCTGTCCGGCAACTCCAACATATCCCGGGATCTGGGTATGCGCCACAGGGCCGGTATCGGCATGAGCGAGAGGAGCGACGCCGTGGTCTGCATCGTATCCGAGGAGACCGGCGACATCTCCGTCGCCATCGAAGGGGTCCTGAAGCGCGGCCTGTCCCCCGATACATTCGAGCGGCTTTTGCATATGGAGCTGATGCCCCAGGCCCAGGAGAAGAGGGGCTTTCTGGCGCGGTTCCGCGTCCGGTCCGGGAAAGCAGGTGAATGAGCGTGGTCAAAAAGAAAAACGAGCACGGCAGGAAGCTCCTCTACATGGTCTTCTCCGTGGCTGTCGCCGTTACCCTCTGGTGGTATGTCTCCTACGTGGAGAACCCGACGCTGGATTCCCCCATCACCAAGTCGGGGATACAGCTGGAATTTGAGGGGGAGGACGTGCTCCGGGACTCCAATCTCATCGTGTCCGATGTCAATGTCCGCCAGATCTCGGTGAGCTTCAACGGACGCCGCCGGGACGCCTCCGCCATCGCCAATTTGCAGGTCCGGGCCGTGGTGGACCTGACGGACGTGCTCACCTCCGCCGTCCCCACCGGCACACACGCGCTGGAATATGACCTCTTCTATGACACCGGCGCCAACAGCACCATCGAGGAGGCCGGTTGTTACCCGTCCATGATCGAAGTGACTGTGGAAAAGATGGTCACCGAACAGATCCGGCTCCAGCCGGTCTACAGCGGCTCCATCGCGGAGGGATACATGGCCGACAGCCTGACCCTCAGCCGCGACACCGTGGCCGTCTCCGGCACCGAGGCCGCCATCGCCCGCATAGCCCGCGCCACGGTCACCCTGGAGCGGGAGAACCTGTCCAAGACCGTCACCGAGGAGGCGCCCATCGTCCTCTGGGACGAGGAGGGCAGCGCCATCGACATGGCCGAGGCGGGCCTGACCTTCACCGACGGGGACGGGACCGTCAAGATCACCCAGACCATCCTGATGCTCAAGAGCATCCCCCTGAAGGTGGACATCCTGGAGAGTCTGACCGCCACCGACGCCAACGTGCGCATCAACTACTCCGTCCCCACCGTCACCCTCTCCGGCGACCCGGAGATTTTGGGGGACGTCAATGAGATCAACCTGGGTACTATCAACCTGAAGAGCATCGTCACCTCCTATGAGGAGGACTTCCAGATCCGCATCCCCAACGGCACCAGAAACGAGAGCGGGGAGACCTCCGTCACCGTCTCCATCACCGTGGAGAACGTGGCGACACGTCGCCTGTCCGCCTCCAACATCAGCTGCCGCAACGCCGCCGAGACGGACACCGTGGCCATCATCACCCAGAGCCTTGACATCATCCTCCGTGGCGACGAGGCGCAGCTGGAGCAGGTGACCGCCGAGAACGTGCGGATCGTGGCGGATCTGTCCCAGTCCGCCGGAAGCCGAGGCACCTTCCCCGTGGCCGCCAGGGTCTATGTGGACGGCTTTGCCAACGTGGAGGCGGTGGGGGACTACACCGTCACCGTGATGATCACCTGACGGACCGGGTGCTGATATGTTCGGATATGTTCGCCCCCTGGCTCCGGAGCTGAAGGTCAAAGAGTTCGAGCGCTTCCGGGCCTGTTACTGCGGGCTGTGCCACGAGCTGGGCCGGGAATACGGCCTGGCCGGACGGTCCATACTGAATTATGATTTCGTGTTCCTCTCCATGCTCCTGTGGGGTGGGAGAGGGGACTGCGGATACAGCTTCCGCCGGTGCCTTCCGGGCCTCTTCCGCAAAAAGTGCGTCTGCGCCCATACCGGCGCCCTGAGCACGGCGGCGGGACAGAGCGTGATCCTGGCCTACTGGAAGGCCGCCGACGACCGTGAGGACAACCGGGGCCTTAAACGCGCGGCGGCTGGGGCCGTGAGGCTCTTTTTGACCCGCGCCGCCGGAAAGGCCGCCGCCTCCCACCCGGATTTTGACCGCTCCGTCCGGGAATGTCTGACCGCCCTCCGGGGCCTGGAGCGGGACGGATGCGAAAGCCTCGACCGCCCGGCGGACCGGTTCGCCGCCCTCCTGGCCTCGGTCTCCTCGGAGGCGGAGGAGAGCTCCCGGCGGCCCCTCGGTCAGCTCCTCTACCACGTGGGCCGGGTCGTCTATATCGCCGACGCCTACGCCGACCTCAGGGAGGATCTGAAGGCGGAGCGCTGGAATCCTGTGGCCGCCC
Source organism: uncultured Oscillospiraceae bacterium (assembly GCA_947624585.1). Lineage (GTDB taxonomy): Bacteria > Bacillota > Clostridia > Oscillospirales > Oscillospiraceae > RUG626. The sequence continues at coordinate 6,181 of CANQKZ010000041.1, forward strand.
GGTTCGGCCTCACCGTCCCGGACGTGCCGGAGGACGTGAAGGAAGCCGTCAGGCAGACGCTGTTTTCCTCGGTGGACCTGATGTGCGCCGCCTTTGAGCTTTTGCCGGAGAATTACTGGACTCCGGTCACCAGGAACATCGTCTTCCTGGGCATCCCGGATATGATCGAAAACGTACTGGCCGGAACTTACACACCGGCCCTGAAGAGACGCCCCAAAAGCCCGGCCATCGGGCAGAACGGAGAGTGAAATATGCAGGATCCATACAAGGTGCTTGGGATCAGCTCCACAGCCTCGGATGAGGAGGTCAAAAAGGCATACCGGGAGCTTGCCAAGAAATACCATCCCGACAACTACGTGGACAACCCCCTGGCGGACCTTGCCCAGGAGAAGATGAAGGAGATCAACGAGGCGTACGACACCATCACCCGCGCCAGGAAAAACGGCGCCGGGGGCGCGGGCGGGTATTCCGACGGAGGGGGATACTCCGGCGGTTACTCCGGGGGATACTCCGGCGGCTCCGCCTACCAGAGCGCCAACGCCAACTACGCCGCTGTCCGCTCAGCCATCAACGCGGGCAACCTCCAGTACGCCGAACAGCTCCTGGACGCTGCCCCCACCCGGGACGCGGAGTGGAATTTCCTTATGGGCTCCCTCTACTACCGGAAGGGCTGGCTGGACGACGCCCGGAGCTTCTTCCAGCGGGCTGTCAGCATGGATCCCTCCAACGGGGAGTACCGGCAGGCCCTCAATATGATGAACGGCGCCAGCTCTCCCTACCGCCAGACGGGCTACGGCCCCCCGGCCCAGCAGGGCGGCTGCGATATGTGCGATATGTGTACCGCCATGATGTGCATGAACATGATGTGCGGCGGGTGCAGATGAGCGGGCGCGCGGAATGAAAAAAGATACTTCGGCCCGCCGCGTGGCCTTTGCCGCCGTGTTCACGGCCCTTTCCGTGGCGTTTATGTACATCGCCTCGGCGTTCCCCACGGGGCAGCTGGGATTTTTGGGCGTATCCAGCCTGTGCGGCATCGCCGCTGTGGTGGAGTACGGCCTTCCCGGCGGCGCTTTCGTGTGGTTGGCAAGCTCCGTCCTGGGCTTCCTCCTGGTCCCCGCCAAGAGCCTCGTTTGGCTCTACGCGCTGTTTTTCGGCTCCTACCCGCTGGTCAAAGCCCTGACCGAGCGGTGGGGGAGGACCGCCGAGTGGTGCGCGAAGCTTGTCTATTTCAACGCCTGCCTGACCGCCGCCGTCTTCCTTCTGCGGTTCGCATTTCTGAGCTTCGGCGGCGGGAATTTGAGTACGGCGGTCCTCTACCTTCTGGGGAACGCGGTCTTCGTCCTCTTCGACATCGCCGTTTCCAGGGCCATCGGGTTCTACATGAAGCGGATCCACCCCAAAATACACAAGTGAGGTCTTTTGTATGATAAAAAGCATGACCGGCTACGGCGGCGCCAGGGGCGTCTCCGGCAAGTTGGAGATCACCGTAGAGGTCCGGTCCGTCAACAACCGGTTTCTGGACTGCTCCATCAAGCTGCCCAGGGTCTACACCTGTCTGGAGGACGGTATCAAGGCCCGTGTCCAGAAGGCCATCTCCCGGGGCAAGGTGGACGTGTTCATCACCATAGACGCATCCAAGGCCGACGACGTGTTCATCGAGGTCAACGAGCCCGTGGCCGACGCCTACATGGCGGCCCTGGAGAAACTTTCCCAAAAATACGGCGTCCCCAACGACGCCACCGCCGTGAGCCTGGCCCGGATGCAGGACGTGCTGGTGATCACCAAGGCGGAGACGGACGTGGAGCGGCTGGGCGCCGACATCGACGGGATCCTGGCCCGCGCCCTGGAGGACTTCAACGATATGCGCGCCCGGGAGGGGGAGAAGCTCCGCCGGGACATTGCCTCTCGCGCCGACGGGATCGAGCGGCTGGTTGGCCTTGCGGAGGAGCGCTCGCCCCAGACCGTGGAGGAGTACCGCCAGCGGCTGGAGGCGCGTCTGCGGGAGGTTTTGGAAAATAACGCCGTGGACGAGACGAGGATCGTCACCGAGGCCGCCATCTTCGCCGACAAGACGGCCGTGGCGGAGGAGACGGTTCGGCTCAGAAGCCACCTCTCCCAGCTGCGGGATATGCTCCAAAGCTCCGAGCCCGTGGGCCGGAAGCTGGACTTCCTGGTCCAGGAATTCAACCGGGAGGCCAATACCATCGGTTCCAAGAGCAACGACGTGCGGATGGCCAGGATCGTGGTGGATCTGAAGTCCGAGATCGAGAAGATCCGGGAGCAGATCCAGAATGTGGAGTGATCGCCTATGCGGCTTGTAAATATAGGATTCGGAAACATGGTTTCCGTGAACAGAATGATCGCCGTGGTGAGCCCGGACTCCGCGCCCATCAAGCGCATCATCTCCGACGCCCGGGAGCGGGGGATGCTCATCGACGCCACCTACGGACGGCGGACCCGCGCCGTCATCATCTGCGACAGCGGCCACACGGTGCTGTCGGCGCTCCAGCCGGAGACGGTGTCGGGACGCATGGCCGGAAAGCCCGACAGGGACGAGATCGAGTTGGAGGAGGAAGCGGAGGATGCGTAAAAGAGGAAAGGTTTTCATCGTCTCGGGCCCCTCGGGGTGCGGCAAGACCACCGTCCTCACCGAGGTTTTCAGGCATTACGACAATTTCCACTTCTCCGTCTCCGCCACCACCCGGCGTCCCCGGCCCGGGGAGACGGACGGCGTGGAGTATTTCTTCATCACGGAGGAAAAATTTGACGACATGGTGGAGAAGGGGGAGTTTTTGGAGCACGCCCGCTACGCCCGCTGCTCCTACGGCACCCCCAGAGGGCCGGTGGAGGAGAAGCTGGCCCAGGGCGTGGACGTGTTCATGGACATCGAGGTCCAGGGCGCAAAGCAGGTCAAGGCCGCCATGCCGGAGGCTGTGTCCATCTTCATCGCGCCTCCCAGTCTCGAGGTGCTGGAGCGCCGCCTGCGGGGACGGGCCACCGACGACGAGGACAAGATCCTGATCCGGTTGGACACAGCTAAGCGAGAGATCGCCGAGTCCGTCCACTACGACCATGTTGTGGTCAACGACGACTACGTCCGCGCCGCCGGAGAGATCCTGGACATCATCCACGGCGCGTGAATCGGAAAAAGAGTGTTTCGTCCACAGCCCGAGGGCAAAACGCGAAACATCTTTCATATATTTTATTATTTCAGTATTGAGCGCGATTTTGAAAGGAAGTCTTTACCCATGATGCTCTATCCCACAATGCCCGAGCTCCTGTCCCACACGGACAACAGCCGCTACCTTCTCGTGAACCTGATCGCCCAGCGCGCCCGGGCCATCGCCGTGGACGCGGAGACCCACGGCGTCATTCTGGATGACAAGCCGGTGTCCATGGCCATCGACGAGATCGCCCAGGGCAAGATAAGCGCCACCATCTGAGGGGGAGAAGAGCCCGAAGATGGCCGTTATAATAGCGAAAATAGCCGTCTCGGCCGCCATATTCTCCATCGACCGGCCCTACTCCTACCTGGTGCCGGAGAGCCTCGCGGACAGGGTCGCCCCCGGCGTCCGGGTGACGGTCCCCTTCGGGAACGGCAACCGCCGGAGCGAGGGGATCGTCCTTTCCCTGACCGATGAGGCCCAGCGCGACAAGCTCAAGCGGGTGGAGGAGGTCCTGGACCCGGAGCCCGTCTTTACCCCGGAGCAGATCAAACTGGCCCTGTGGATGCGGGAGCGGTTCTTCTGCACCTTCTACGATGCCGCCCGGGCCATGCTCCCGGCGGGGATGTGGTTCAAGTCCGGCGAGAGGCGCGTAGGGGACAAGCGGCAGAAGTTTGTCCGCCTGCTCATCGCCTCCGAGGACGCCGCGGAGCTTGCCCGCCGCAAGCATATGTCCGCCCCCAGGCAGGAGGCGGTCCTGGAATTTCTTTCCGCCGTGGGCGAGGCGGCGGTGACCGATGTGCTGGAATTTACCGGCGCCACCGCGACCTCACTGACGGCCCTGGAAAAGCAGGGCACGGTGGAGACCTTCTTCCGGGAGGTCTACCGCCGCCCGGTCCGGGCCTTCACCGAGCCCGCCGGACCCATCGAGCTTACCCCGGAGCAGACCGGGGCCTACAAGGGCCTTCTGGCGCTCCTGGACACCCAAAAGGCCGCCGCCGCGCTTTTATACGGCGTCACCGGCAGCGGCAAGACGAGCGTGTATATCCGCCTGGTGCAGGAGGTCCTGCGCCGGGGCCGCACCGCCCTCATCATGGTTCCCGAGATCGCCCTGACGCCCCAGCTGGTGGAGATCTTCTCCAGCCACTTCGGCGACTCCATCGCCGTCCTCCACTCGTCCCTCACCGTGGGCGAGCGGTATGACGAGTGGAAGCGCATCCGCAAGGGGGAGGTCGGCGTCGTCATCGGCACCCGCTCCGCCGTGTTCGCACCCCTGGAAAATTTGGGGCTCATCGTCATCGACGAGGAGCAGGAGCACACCTACAAATCGGAGAACTCCCCCCGTTACCACGCCCGTGACGTGGCGAAGTACCGCTGTGTGCGGGACGGTGCCCTTCTGGTGCTGGGCTCCGCCACGCCCTCCGTGGAATCCATGTACGCCGCTCAGAGCGGCCGGTACAGCCTCTTCACCTTGGAAAACCGCTTTAACGCCCAGCCTCTTCCACGGGTGATGATCGCCGATATGCGCGAGGAGCTGCGGGAGGGGAACGGTACCGCCGTCAGCTCCCTTCTGCGGACGGAGCTTGCCCGCAACATCGAAAACGGCGAGCAGAGCATCCTCTTTCTAAACCGCCGGGGCGCGTCGAATCTCGTCATGTGCGGCGAGTGCGGGTACACCTTCCAGTGCCGCAACTGCTCCGTCTCCATGACCTACCACTCGGTGGGGAGAAACCTGCGCTGTCACTACTGCGGCTGGTCCGAGCCGGTGCCGGAGGAGTGCCCGGAGTGCGGCGGGAAGCTGAAATTCGTGGGCGTCGGCACCCAGAAGCTGGAGGAGGAGCTGAATGAGCTTTTCCCCGGCGTGGGCGTCATCCGCATGGACACGGACACCGTGGCAAAGGCCGGATCCCACCAGAAGCTTTTGAGCAAATTCAAAAATCAGCGGGTCCCCATCCTTTTGGGGACGCAGATGGTGACCAAGGGGCTGGACTTCTCCAACGTGACCCTGGCCGCCGTCATATCGGCGGACCAGTCTCTCTACGCAGGGGACTTCCGGGCCCACGAGCGCACCTTCTCCCTGATCACCCAGGTGGTGGGTCGCTCCGGGCGGGGGGAGAAGCCCGGCAGGGCCATCCTCCAGACGCTGACCCCCGGCAATTTCGTCCTGAAGCTGGCCGCCAGCCAGGACTACATGGGTTTTTACGAGCAGGAGATCCGCGTCCGCGCCCTCCAGGAGGTGCCGCCCATCCGGGACCAGATGACCGTCACCGTCACGGGCTTGGACGAGGGCATGGTCCTCCGGGGCTGTGTGCACCTGGGGGAGATGCTCCGCTCCGCCGCCGGGCGGGAGCTGACGGTACTGGGCCCGGCGCCCGCCGGGGTAGCCAAGGTCAACAACCGCTTCCGCTACAGGCTCACCCTCCAGCTTGAGAACAACCGCCGTATGCGGGACACCGTCCGGCGCGTGCTCCGGGATTTCTGCGGCGACAGTCAGAACCGGAAGCTCACCGCCTACGCCGACGCCGACCCGCTGGAATGATAAGAGTACAAGGGAACATATGAAACTCACAGCAAAGCCTCGCGGCGTCTGTTCAGAGGTTCCCGAGAGATGAAGGAGAAAATCGCTTTATGGCAATGAGGAACATTCGTGAGGAGGGCGACTCCATCCTTTTGAAGCACAGCCGCCCCGTCACCGATTTCAACAGGAGGCTCCACACGCTGCTGGACGATATGCGCGAGACGCTTCTGGCCGCCGACGGCGTGGGCCTGGCCGCGCCCCAGGTGGGGGTCCTGCGCCGCGCGGTCATCGTCATGGACACGAACAAGGAGGAGCTCTCCCCGGAGGATCAGATCATCGAGCTCATCAACCCCCGGATCGTCAGCTCCGACGGGGAGCAGACCGGCCAGGAGGGGTGTCTGTCCGTCCCCGGCGTCTACGGCATCGTCACCCGCCCGGAGCACGTGACCGTCCGCGCCCAGGACCGGTTCGGCAATTTCTTTGAGGCGGAGGGCGACGGCCTCACCGCCAGATGCTTCTGTCACGAGATCGACCACCTGGACGGACATCTGTTCACGGAGAAGGCCGAGCGCATCCTGACGCCCGAGGAGCTTGAGGAGATGAACAGGGAAGAGAAATGAGAGTATTTTTCATGGGGACCCCGGACTTCGCCGCCCGCTCCCTCCGGGGACTTCTGGACGCGGGCTTTGAGGTGGTGGGCGTCTTCACTCAGCCCGACAAACCGGTGGGCAGGAAGCAGATCCTGGAGGCCCCTCCCGTCAAAAAGCTGGCGTTGGAGCGGGGGATTCCCGTCTTCCAGCTCCGAAAGCTCCGGGACGGCACGGCGGTGGAGATCATCCGCGAAGCCAACCCCGACGTGCTGGCCGTTGTGGCCTACGGGCGGCTGCTGCCCTTGGATATCCTGAACATACCGCCCCTGGGGTGCGTCAACATACACGGGTCCCTTCTCCCGAAATACCGGGGCGCCGCGCCCATCCAGTGGGCCGTCATCAACGGGGACCCCGAGACCGGCGTCACCGCCCAGTATATGGCCGAGGCCATGGACGCGGGGGACATCATCGGCGCACGCAAAACCGCCATTCTCCCCGGCGAGACGGCGGGGGAGCTCTTTGAACGCCTGGCCCCTATGGGCGCGGAGCTCCTGTGCGATACCCTCCGTCAGATCGGGAGCGGCACAGCCCAAAGGACCCCCCAGAACGAGGCCGAGGCCACCTACGCCCCGCCGCTTACAAAGGAGATGGCGGAGCTGGATTTCCATATGCCGGGAAGGCTGGTGGTCAGTAAGATTTGCGGCCTGGACCCCTGGCCCGTGGCTGTCGCCCAGATCGGCGGCGTCCGGTTTAAGGTGTATAAGGCTGATTATGTCGACAAACCGACCTCCGCCGAGCCCGGGACCGTCCTCTCCGCCGGGAAGGACGGGATCGCCGTGGCGGTGTCCGACGGGACCGTGCTCATCCGGGAGCTCCAGGCCCCCGGCGGCAAGCGCATGGCGGCGGCGGACTATCTGAGGGGGCACCCCCTATGCCTGTGAACGCCCGCGAGAGCGCATATCTTGCCCTGACGGCCTACCGCAAGCGCGGCGCCAGACCCGACATGGTCCTGGCCTCCAACGTGCCGAAGGACCCGAGGGAGAGGGCGCTGGCCCGGATCATCGTCAGCGGCGTCCTCCAAAACGAGCTGCTGCTGGACTACGCCGTGGAAAAATACACCGGCCGGGACGTGAAGTCCCTCCAGCCGGAGGTGCGGGACATCCTGCGCCTGTCCGCCTATCAGCTGCTGTTCCTCACCCGCGTCCCCGCCCACGCGGCGGTGAGTGAGGGCGTGGAGCTGGCAAAGGCCCACGCGCCCCGTGCCTCGGGCCTGGTGAACGCACTCCTGCGACGCGTCTCGGCCCACGCCGGGACACTGCCGGAGATCGAGGCGGAGAGCAGGGAGGAGGCCCTCTCCATCCGCTGGAGCCACCCCCTGTGGCTTGTGAAAAAGCTCAGAGAGGCTTACGGGGACGATGCCTGCGAGTCGATCCTGGCCGCCGGGAACACCTCCGCGCCCATCACGGCCCAGGTAAACACACTGAAGGTCACACCCGCCAGCCTTAGGGAGAGCCTGGAGGCGCACGGCGTCGCCGTCGCGGAATGCCCTTATTTCCCGGACGCCCTGTACCTCACCGGCACAGGCGCGGTGGAGGAGATGGAGGAATTTCAAAAGGGCTGGTTCTATGTCCAGGACCCGGCGGCCCGCATGGCCGTCACCGCCTCCGGGGTGGAGGCGGGGGACACGGTGCTGGACCTGTGCGCCGCCCCGGGCGGCAAATCCTTCGCCGCCGCCATCGCCATGGGGGACCGGGGCGCGGTCCGCGCCTTTGATATCCACGTCAAGAAGACCGGCCTCATCGAGAGGGGCGCCGCGCGTCTGGGCCTTTCATCTGTCACCGCCTCCGCCGGGGACGCCAGGATATTTCTGCCGGAGCTGGAGGCAAGCGCCGATGTTGTCCTGTGCGATGTACCCTGTTCTGGTCTCGGCGTCATACGCAAGAAGCCGGAGATCCGCTGGAAGGACCCCCGGGAGCTGGAGCGGCTTCCCGCCATCCAGCTGGAGATACTGAAAAACGTGTCCCGGTACGTAAAGCCGGGCGGCAGGCTGGTCTACTCCACCTGCACCGTACTGAAAGAGGAAAATGAGGACGTCGTCAGCGCCTTCCGGGCGTGGAGCGGGGACTTTGAGCCGGAGGATTTCGATTTGCCCGCCCCCTTTGAGGCACGGGGCGGACGCGCCGTGATCCTGCCCGCCCCGGGCGGCACGGATGGGTTTTTTATATGTGTTCTGCGGAAAAAATGACGGATAAAACGGAAAAAGAAGACATTCGCTCCCTCCTGCCGGAGGAACTTTCGGAGGCCGTGAAGTCTATGGGGGAACCCGCCTTTAGGGCAAAGCAGATCTTCAAATGGCTCAGCGCCCCGGTGGACGGGTTTGAGGATATGACGAACCTCCCCAAGTCCCTGCGGGAGAAGCTGGGCCAGCGGTTCACCCTGTACAGGCCCGTTGTGGAGCGAAAACAGACCTCCGCCCTGGACGGTACGGTCAAGTACCTGTGGCGCCTTGCCGACGGCAACCATGTGGAGAGCGTGGTCATGCGCTACGAGCACGGAAACACCGTCTGCGTCTCCTCGGAGGTCGGGTGCCCCATGGGATGCGCCTTCTGCGCCTCCACCATCGGAGGGAAGGTGCGGAATTTGACGGCGGCGGAGATCCTGGACCAGGTGATCTACGCTCAGGCCGACTCCGGCCTTCACATCTCCAACATCGTCCTCATGGGCATCGGGGAACCGCTGGACAACTTCGACAACGTGATGCGCTTCCTGAAGCTGGTAAACGACCCCAACGGAATGAACATCGGGATGCGCCACATATCCCTGTCCACCTGCGGCCTCGTTGAAAAGATTGACAAACTGGCCCAGTATGATTTACAATTGACACTGTCGGTATCCCTCCACGCGCCGGACGACGAGACCCGGTCAAAGATCATGCCGGTGAACCGGGCGTACAACGTGGACACGCTGCTGGACGCCTGCCGCCGCTATTTCCGGCGCACGGGGAGAAGGATATCTTTTGAATACGCCATGATCCGTGACGTGAACGACACGCCGTACCATGCCAAGCTCCTGGCGGAGAAGCTGGCCGGGACCGGTTCCCACGTGAACCTGATCCCATTAAACGAGGTGCCCGAGAGCAAGCTCCGCCCCAGCACCCCGGAGACGGTGCGGAGCTTCATCGCGACGCTTGAGGAGAAGAATATAAACGTCACCGTCCGGCGCAAGCTGGGGCCGGACATAGAGGCCAGTTGCGGTCAGCTGCGCCGCGAAAGAGAGAAGAGATGAGGTGAGTCGATGGATTCCTGCGCCATTACAGACAGAGGATGCGTGAGAAAGGGAAATCAGGACGCCTGTTTCATCCACCGGGATGACGGGCGGGAGACGGCCCTGCTGCTGGTTTGCGACGGCATGGGCGGGCACAACGCCGGGAACGTGGCAAGCTCCCTGGCCGCCACGGTGTTCGCCGGAGAGGTCCGGGAGGGCCTTCCCAACGCCCGGGTCACCGGCGCCGTCCGTGAGCTCCTGGACGGCGCCCTCCGAACGGCCAACTCGGCCGTCTACGAGCTGAGCCGCGCCGACGAGAGCTGCCGGGGCATGGGCACCACCATGGTTGCCGCCGTGGTGATGGGCAAGGACGCCACATTCATGAACGTGGGCGACAGCAGGGGATACCTCCTTTCAGGCGGCGTCCTCCGGCAGGTCACCCGGGACCACTCGGTGGTGCAGGACATGGTGGAGCGGGGGGAGATCACCCGCGAGCAGTCCCGTACGCACCCCAGAAAGAATCTGATCACCCGCGCCGTGGGCACATCCTACGATGTGGAGGCCGATTTCTTCGCCTTGAGGCTGAAGGAGGGAGACCGGATCCTCCTTTGCTCAGACGGCCTGAGCAACGTGGTCACGGACGCGGAGATCACGGAGACGCTTTCCTTCGCCAAAGACACCGCCACGGCCTGCGGCCTTTTGATGGAGACGGCCCTGGAGCGGGGAGCCCCCGACAATGTGACCGTCGCGCTGCTGAGCGTATGAGCAGATCTCTTTATTTTCCCCACAACGCGCTTGGGAGGTAAGTATTATGGAAGATATGTATATCGGAAAATTCCTGGACGACAGGTATGAGATCCTGGAGAAGATCGGCTCCGGGGGCATGGCCGTGGTCTATAAGGCGCTGGACCACCGACTCAACCGGTTCGTGGCCATCAAGATCCTGAAGGCCGACCTGGCCCAGGACCCGGATCTGAGACGCCGTTTCCACGCCGAGAGCCAGGCCGTGGCCATGCTCTCGCACCCGAATATCGTCTCCGTCTACGACGTGAACAATTCCGACGGCGTGGACTACATCGTCATGGAGCTCATCGAGGGCATCACCCTGAAGCAGTACATAAACCGCAAGGGCATCCTCAACTGGAAGGAGGCTCTGCACTTCACGACCCAGATCGCCAAGGCCCTGGAGCACGCCCACTCCCGTGGGATCATCCACCGGGACATCAAGCCCCACAACATCATGATCCTCAAGGACGGCAACGTGAAGGTGGCGGACTTTGGCATCGCGCGGCTTCTGACCACCCAGAACACTCTGACCCAGCAGGCCCTGGGCTCGGTCCACTACATCTCCCCGGAGCAGGCCAAGGGCGGCGCGGCGGACACCCGCAGCGACCTCTACTCCGTGGGCGTGGTGATGTACGAGATGCTGACCTCCCGCCTGCCCTTTGAGGGGGACTCCGCCGTCTCCATCGCCATCCAGCACATCTCCTCCGTGCCTCTCCAGCCCCGGGAGATAAACCCCGACATCCCCATCGGCCTTGAGGAGATCACCATGAAGGCCATGGACCCCAATATCAACACCCGCTATCAGTCCGCCACCGAGCTCATAGAGGACCTGGAGGACTTCCGCAAGAACCCCTCCGTCCGCTTCAACTACTCCCTGATCCCCTCCATGGCCGACGACATGGACGCAGGTCGTTCCGGACGCGGGTCCGGCATGGAGATCGCCCGGCGGCGCGTCAGCGGCAACGGCGCCACCCGCAACCGGGTCTCCCCGGAGGAGTACCGGGAGAACCGACGCAAGGCGGGACGGAACACCATGCTGGTGGGCATCTTCTGTATCATCATCCTTCTGGTCCTCCTGTTCTGGGCCATGTGGCAGTACTTCCTGAAGGACATCATCATGCCCGAGGACGAGCAGCGGATCTCCATCTACAACTTTGTGGGCGCCATGTACGACGACGTGGTTACCAACCCCGACATTCTCCTGTACTACACCTTCCTGCCCCCCAAGTACGACTACGACTCCGGCAACCCGGAGGGCTACATCCTGAAGCAGGAGCCCTCGGCCACCAGGTCCGTCACCATCACGGACGAGAAGATCGAGATCCAACTCTACGTGGCCGCCGGTAAGCAGGAGGTGACGATGCCCTATCTCATCAACAAGGACTACCGGGACGCCCGGACCATCCTGGAGGGACTCAACCTGGGCCTGGACATCAAGGAGGAGGGCCGCTCCCATGACTCCTACACCCCCGACTACGTCTTCGACCAGATCCCCAAGGAGGATACGGTTCTGCGGCGCGGCGACACGGTGTACATCATTTACTCCACCGGACCCGAGATCCCCCAGGTGCCTGTGCCGGACCTCTACAACCTGACGGAGATCACCGCCCTTGACAAGCTGGCCGCCATGGGCCTCACCGGCCGGAAGGTGGAGGAGTATAACGAGAACGCCCCCAAGGGCCGCGTCTTCCAGCAGAGCATGGACCCCAACACCGTGGTGGATCAGGGCACGGAGATCGTCTTCTACATCTCCCTGGGCCCCGACCCCTTCGGAGGCATGGGCGGCTACTTCCCACCTGACACCGGCGGCGACATCTACGATGACGAACAGGGAAATACCGACGACAGCGACCCCTTCCCGCCGGAGGGAGGCGGTGACACCACCGTCCCGGTGGGCGGCTCCACCACCATCCCCGGCAGTGACACCGAACCCGGTGACACCGGCGGAGATACCGCGGGCGATACAGGTACCGGAGATACCGGCACGGGAGATACCGGCACGGGAGATACCGGTACCGGCGATACTGGCGGGGATGAGAATTTCGACGACATGGGCGACGGAGAATTTTTCGACGACGAAGAGGGGATATCCACCAGTGGCTGACGGAAGGATCATGAAGGCGCTAAGCGGCTTCTATTACGTTGAAAACGGCGGCGGCCTGGTCCGCTGCCGCGCCCGTGGAAAGTTCCGCCACACCGGCCAGAGCCCCCTGGTGGGCGACACGGTGTGCTTCACCGCCACCGGGGAGGGGGAGGGCATCATAGACGCCATCAAGCCCCGCAGGAACAGCTTCACCCGCCCGCCCATCGCCAACATCGACCAGATGGTCATCGTCTGCACTCAGGCGGTGCCGGAGACGGACCCCTTCCTGGTGGACCGCATGACCGCCATCGCCGTCAACGCGGGGGTGGAGGCCATCGTCTGCGTCAACAAGGCGGACGAGGACCCGGCCCCGGAGTTTCTGGAGATCTACACCCATGCCGGATTCCGCACGTTCCTTACCAGCGCCGTCACCGGCGAGGGTCTGGAGAAGCTGGAGGAGGCGCTCCTGGGCAAGTTCAGCGTCTTCACCGGCAATTCAGGCGTGGGCAAGTCCAGCATCCTCAACATCCTCTCCCCGGGTGTGGACATCCCCACCGGCGAGGTGAGCCTCCGCCTGGGCCGGGGCCGCCACACCACGCGCCATGTGGAGATTTTCCGCACCCCCTCCGGCGCCCTGATTGCCGACACCCCTGGCTTCGCCGCCTTCGACATCGAGCGCATGGAGCTGACGGACCCCGAAAAGCTCCAGTACGCTTTCCCGGAATTCGCCCCCTACATCGACTCCTGCCGCTTCGTGGGCTGTTCCCACACCAAAGAGAGCGGCTGCGCCGTCCTGCGGGCGCTGAAAGACGGGGACCTGGAGCCCACCCGCCACAAAAGCTACGTCCGCCTCTACGACCAGCTCAAGTCCGTCAACGAGTGGAAGAGAAAGGAATCTTCAAATTGATACTAATATTTGATAAATAATACTATAAATGAGCAAATTCAAAAACTGCCCACCACCCCCCGACATCGGCGCAATCCCTCGGAAA
>CANQKZ010000042.1 GCA_947624585.1 uncultured Oscillospiraceae bacterium
GCTGGATGTCCACGCCCAAGGCCCGGAGCTTGTCAACCTCCTTTTCCACGATGGACTTGGGGAGACGGAACTCGGGGATGCCGTAGCTGAGCACGCCGCCCGCTACGTGAAACGCCTCGAACACCGTGACGGAATACCCCTTCCGCGCCAGTTCCCCGGCGCAGGTGAGGCCCGCCGGGCCCGAGCCGATGACGGCCACCCGGTGTCCGTTGTCCGGCGCCTTGTCCGTGTTGGCGACGCCGTTCTCCAGCGCCCAGTCGGCGACGAACCGCTCAAGACGCCCGATCCCCACGCTCTCTCCCTTGATGCCGCGCACACACTTGCCCTCGCACTGGCTCTCCTGGGGGCAGACGCGCCCGCAGACAGCGGGCAGGGCGTTGGCCCGGCTGAGGGCCCTGTATGCGCCCTCCATGTCGCCCTTCTGGATGTGGCCGATGAACTCCGGGATGGGCACGTTCACCGGGCACCCCTCCACGCACCGGGGATTTTTGCACCCCAGGCACCGGTGGGACTCCTTCTCGGCAAGCTCGGGCGTGTACCCCTGGGCCACCTCCAGGAAATTCTTGTTTCTCACGTCCGGTTCCTGCTCCGGCATCTTGGTCTTCACGGGTGTCATGTCAGCCATTGTTCATCCCCTCCAGTCTGCACTTGTGCTCCGCCCGGCGGCGCTGTTCAAATTCCTTATACGTGGCGGCGCGGGCGATCGTCTCGTCAAAGTCGATCTTGTGCCCGTCGAAGTCCGGCCCGTCCACACAGGCGAACTTGACCTCCCCGTCCACGGTGACGCGGCAGCAACCGCACATACCCGTGCCGTCGATCATGATGGGGTTCATGCTGACAATCGTGGGCGTCTCGTACCGCTTCGTCAAACGGCAGACGAATTTCATCATCACCAGCGGCCCGATGGCGTAGACCCGGTCGTACCTCTCCCCCGATCCCAGCAGCTCCTCCAGCTTCCCGGTGGTGAAGCCGTTGTAGCCGTAGGACCCGTCGTCGGTGCAGATGTACAGGTCGTCGCAGACCGCCCTCATCTCGTCCTCCAAAATCACGATGTCCTTTGTGCGGAATCCCCCGATCAGATCCACCTTCGCCCCGGCGTCGTGGAGCGCCTTGGCGACAGGCAGCGCGATGGCGCACCCCAGGCCGCCGCCCACCACGGCGGCGCGCTTCACGCCCTCGATGGGCGTGGGCTCCCCCAGAGGCCCCACAAAGTCGTGGAGGCACTCGCCCTCGGAAAGCTCATCCAGCGTCATGGTGGAGTCTCCCACCTTCTGGTAGACCACCGTCACCAGCTCACCGTCCACGGAAGACACGGTGAGAGGGATGCGCTCCGCGTCGGCGGCGGCCCTCAGAATGATGAACTGCCCCGCCTTGGCCTTCCGGGCGATCAGCGGCGCGTACACGGAAATGCTGGAAATATCGGGTGTCAGGACCTTTTTCTTCACGATTTGATACTTTTCAGGCATATTCATCACCTCACTAAAAAGTAAAAGGGTTGCTTAAAAACTCAATCCGGCCGCCAGAGAAAAAGGGGCCGGATTGAATAGAGCTTAATAATAGCGCTTGTTCTTATTCTTGCGAGCTGCTTCGGACTTCTTGCGGCGCTTGACGGACGGACTCTGGTAGTATTCCTTCTTCCGGAGGTCGGCAAGGACGCCCGCCTTGGCGCAGTTGCGCTTGAATCTCTTCAGCGCGCTGTCCAGAGACTCGTTTTCCTTAACGTGGACTTCTGACATCTATTTCCCCTCCCTCCGACATACGCTGTGAGCGTTATGCTTATTTCGCCCTTTGGCGCGCGCTGGAACAAACGTCCCATCATCCCACGGGAACCGGCGGTCCCATCCTCGCGCCCGGGCTTTAATGCTCTGAATTGAATTCAGCATTGACTATTATAATAACTTATTGGCGGCTTGTCAATAAGAATTTACTATTTTCTTTCTCCAACTTTTGTGAGGCTTGTTCCATCTGACGAAGGATTCACCTCACGGGCCGAAGGATCAGATTCACCAGCTTGTTCTTGATGACGATGGCCTTGACGACCTCCATGCCCTCCATGGCCTTCCTGACCTTCTCCTGACTCTTGACGATCTCCAGCACCGTCCCGTCCTCGGCGTCCATGGGCACCACGGCGGTGGCGCGGAGCTTGCCGTTGATCTGTACGGCTATCTCCTTCTCGCTTTCGGTCATCTTGGACTCGTCGTAGGCCGGCCACACGGAGGTGGAGGCGTACCCCTCGAAGCCCTGCCGCTCCCACAGCTCCTCGGCGATGTGGGGCGCGAAGGGCGAGAGCAGCTGCAATAGCGCCCTTATGTCCCCTCTCGACGGCGCGTTCTCGGAGAAGGCGTTGAGAAGTCCCATCATCGCCGCGATGGCGGTGTTGAACTTCATGGCCTCGATGTCCTCCCCCACCTTCTTTATGGTGCGGTGTACCGCCGCCTCGTTGGCCTTGGAGCAGCCCTCGGGGCCCTCGATCCTCGCCTCTGCCAAATTCCATATTCTGTCAAGGAACCTCTTGCACCCCTTTACGGCGCTGTCGCTCCAGGCGGCGGCCTTCTCGAAGTCCCCGATGAACATGACGTACAGCCTCAAGGTGTCCGCGCCGTAGTCCCTCACGATGTCGTCGGGATTCACCACGTTCCCCAGGGACTTTGACATCTTGACGATGGGGTGCTCCGCCATCTCGCCGTACTGCTCCACAAGGTGCGCCCGCGCCGCCTTCTCGCTTCCGAATCGGGCGATGAGCTCCTTCTGCTTTGCCTGCGGCATACAGTCAAAGCACCGGGGATTTTGCCCCAGTATCATCCCGTGGCTCGTCCTCTTCTGATACGGCTCCTTCGTGGGCACCACGCCGATGTCATAAAGGAACTTGTGCCAGAACCGGGAGTAAAGAAGGTGCAGCGTCGTGTGCTCCATGCCTCCGTTGTACCAGTCCACCGGGGACCAGTAGTCCAGCGCCTCCTTAGATGCCAGCGCCTCGCTGTTGTGTGGGTCCATATACCGGAGGAAATACCAGCTGGACCCCGCCCACTGGGGCATGGTGTCCGTCTCGCGCCTCGCCGGCCCGCCGCAGTGGGGGCAGGTGGTGTTCACCCAGTCGGTCATCTTTGAAAGCGGGCTCTCCCCGTCGTCCGTGGGCTCGTAGCTGTCCACCTCCGGCAGCGTCAGCGGAAGCTCCGACTCCGGCAGCGGCACCCAGCCGCATTTGTCGCACCACACCATGGGTATGGGCTCCCCCCAGTAGCGCTGGCGGGAGAAAACCCAGTCGCGGAGCTTGTAGTTCACCTTCGCCTGTCCTATGCCCTTCTCCTCCAGCCACTTTATCATGGCCGGTATGGCGTCCTTGACCGTGAGGCCGTTCAGAAACTCGGAGTTTACAAGTATCCCCGTCTCGTCCTTCGCCGTGAAGGCCGCCTTCTGCACGTCCTCCCCGCCGGACACCACCTCGATAATCTCACAGCCGAACTTTTTCGCAAACTCCCAGTCCCTGTCGTCGTGGGCCGGGACGGCCATGATCGCCCCGGTGCCGTAGGTCGCCAGAACGTAGTCGGAGATAAAGATGGGTATCTCCCGCCCGTTCACGGGATTGACCGCCGACACGCCCCTAAGCTTCACGCCGGTCTTCTCCTTGTTGAGCTCCGTGCGCTCCATGTCGGACTTGGAGGCCGCGACGCGCTGGTACTCCGTCACCTCGTCGATGTTTTCAAGCAGCGGCGCCCACTTTTTGATGAGCGCGTGCTCCGGCGAGAGCACCATGTACGTGGCCCCGAAAAGGGTGTCCGGCCTCGTGGTGAATACCACGATCTCATCCCCCGTGGTGGCCTTGAAGGTGACCTCCGCGCCTGTGGACCGGCCGATCCAGTTTTTCTGCTGGACCTTGACACGCTCGATGTAGTCCACGTCGTCCAGATCGTCGATGAGCCTCTGGGCGTAATCCGTGATCTTCAGCATCCACTGGCTCTTCTCCCGGCGGATGACCGGGCTCCCGCACCGCTCGCAGACGCCCTCCACCACCTCTTCGTTGGCCAGCACGCACTTGCAGGAGGTACACCAGTTTACCGGGATCGTCGCCTTGTAGGCAAGCCCGTGCTTATAAAGCTGGAGGAATATCCACTGGGTCCACTTGTAGTAGTCGGGGTCCGTTGTGTCCACCACCCGGTCCCAGTCGAACCCGAAGCCCAGCATTTTCAGCTGCCGTATGAAGTTTGCGATGTTGTCCTTTGTGACCTTGGCCGGATGTACATGGTTTTTGATGGCGTAATTTTCCGTAGGCAGGCCGAAGGCGTCAAAGCCTATGGGGAAGAGCACGTTGTACCCCTCCATCCTGCGCTTGCGGGTCACGATGTCCATGGCGGTGAAGGGCCTGGGGTGCCCCACATGGAGCCCTGCCCCGGAGGGGTACGGGAACTCTATGAGCCCGTAAAACCTCGGCTTGTCCGACCCCGTCTCCGCCCGGAAGGGCTTCTCCCGCTCCCAGACCTCCTGCCACTTTTTCTCAATCGCCGTAAAATCGTATTTCATGGTCTTTTGTCTCCTTAGCGGGTCACGAGCCCGCTGATATCCACCTCGGGGGCGTCTCCCCACAGGTGCTCAAGGTTGTAGAATTTCCTTGTGTCGTCGGTGAAGATGTGGACCACCAGGCATCCGAAGTCCACCAGCACCCAGCCGCCGCCGTGGTAACCCTCGGTGCGCAGGCTCAGCTCGCCCTGAGCCTCCAGGGCGGCCTCCACCTCGTCGGCCAGGGTCTTGATGTGGGTAGTGGACCCGGCAGTGCAAATGACGAAGTAGTCCGCCAGCACCGTCACGTCACGGGTCTCCAGCACCTTGATGTTCTCGGCCTTCTTAGCGTCCAGGGTCCGCACCGCGATATCGGTCATTTCTTTCGGAGTAAGCATAATGAACCTCCTGTAATAAAATATTTGGTATTTTAAAGCGTATTGCGCTCATTTGAGCTTCCCGCCGGTGGCGTAAAGCCTGCCTTTCTCATCCCTTGTGGCGATGTCAACGTTGGCCTCGGTGATCTGCTGAGAGAAGGGATTCAGATACTCGTTGAGCATCTTCAGCCACGGCTCCAGGTACACGGTGACGAACCCGGCGTCCCCCACCGCGTCGGCGTAATTGCCGGGCATGGTGAAAAACCGGATGTTCTTCGGGTCCATCTTCATAAGCTCCCCGGCAAGCCATGTACACTGCCCCAGGTCCAGGTTCGTGGCCACGTCGTTTGCGAAGATCTCCAGGACGGTGGAGACGGGCACATCCTCCCGGTTTTCCAGGATCTGCTCGGCCGCCGTCAGCAGGAAGTCATGCTGTGCGTCGATGCGCCCGATGTCCGCGTCGGCGTAGCCCTTGCGGAAGCGGATATATTCCATGGCCTTCTGGCCCGTCATATGGGTCTGTCCCTTGGTGAAGTGGATGTGCAGGTCCTGGGCGTCGTCGTCATAGTCGATTTGCCGGGGCACGTAGTAATCCACGCCCCCCACCGCGTCCACCAGGGTCACGAATGCGTCCAGATCCACGATGGCGTACCCGTCGGGCCGATAGCCGATGAGGTTGGTGATGCCGCTCATGAGCCCCTCCACCCCGCCGTAGGCGTACAGGGCGTTGATCCTGTGGTTGTCCAGGCTCACGTTCACATAGGTGTCCCGTGGGATGCTAATCACGTTGAGGGTGTAGTCCTCCGCGTCAAAGCAGGCCACCATGATGGCGTCGGTGTTCCGGCCCACCTTGTCCTTCCCCGCCAGGAGGAAGGTGTACATGGTCTCGTCACGCAGGACCGCGCTGTCCCCGCCCCCGGCGTCATCCCCGGAGTCCGGTTCATCCGCGCCCGGGGCAGCGCCGCCGTCCCCGCCGCTCTGAGCGCCGGAGCCGGAGGACGGATCGTTGAGCCCGCCGCCCGAGGGGATCAGCGTGTTCAGGGATTGCGTGGTCAAAGGCGGCTTCTGGGAGGAGATCAGCCACAGATACAGGAGCACCGACAGGATCGCCAGCACCGAGGCCACCACAATGGCGATTTTCCCCCAGGTGGGGATGGTCCACGCCCTCCTCCGGGCGTTTCCCTTCCTCCGTGGCGTCTCCGGGGCCCTTCTCTCCCCGTCGGCGGACCGTTTCGACTCCCTGGGCGCCGTCCGGGGGGTCGGGACCGGGGCCTCCCCCAGGACGGGGATCACCCGCGTTTCGTCTCTGGGCACCCCCAGCCTCCCGTCGCGCCTCGGCAGGTCCTCAAGCTTCGAAAGCTCCTCCTGCCCGTCCGACAAGGACTGCCCGTCCTGTAAGGACCGCCCGTCCGGCACGGACTGCCCGTCCGGCACGGACCGCCCGTCCGGCACGGACTCCGGCGAGGACGGCGCATCCGGCGCGGGCCAAATCTTCGTGTCCGGCTCCGCGTTCTTCCCGGGCGGGACCCGGAGGTCAGGCCGGAGCTCCGGCCCGAGATACCCCTCCTGAATGGACTCCGGCGCGGAGGATGCGTGGGGGGGCTGGGGCGCGCCTCCCGCGTGCTTCGGTTTTTTCGTTCCTCCAAAAAGTTTCATTCTGTCCTCCGGTCCTTTCAGCCCGCGTGTAAGCGCATATCAGTGATGTGAGATCCAGTCAAGCGCCCCCAGGGTCCTGTCGTGGGGCTGGATGCCCCTGGAAACCATATCGTCGATGCTCATCTCGAATCCCATCTCCAGAGCCCGGTCGAGGTCCGTGTAGGCCAGCCTGCGAAGCCGCTCCACTCCGTCAAAATCCCGGTTGGGCTCTATGTAATCGGCCATATAGATGACCTTCTCCAAAAGCGCCATATTCTCCTTGCCGGTGGTGTGCCAGAAGATGGCGCCGTAAACCTCGTCGTCGCACCCGAACTCGTATTTCGCGATGCCGGCTCCCGTCTTGGAGTGGAGCAGCTTGCCCTCCGTCCGCTCCACCTCGTCCAGCTCTATGCCGTATTTTGCGCAAAGACGGAGCTGTTCATCCAATTTTTCCTTTTTTGTGATGTCATGGAGGATAGCGGCCTCCCGGGCCTTCTCCACGTCGGCGCCCCAGCGCTCCGCCAGCCGCACGGCCTCCTCCTCGCACCCCTTCACATGGGCCACCCGCTTGGGCTCCAGCATAGCGTACGCCTTCTGCCGCAGCCAGCCGTAGTCCGGCTTCGCCCCGTAGAGCCGCTTTTTGACGATCTCACTGTAGACCCCCGCCGGGAAGTATTCCACCCCTTTTCTCCGGGGCAGAAGCTCCCGGATCCGGGTGGAGGACACCTCCACCGCGTCGAACTCCACCAGCTTCACGTTGGCCCCGTAGGCGAGCCGCAGCCGCTCCGCCATGCGGTAGAGCTCCTCCCTCTCCCCGTCCCGCCGTGCGAACACCGCCAGCGTCGCCATGGAGAGGATGGCCTCGAACTCCCGCCACTGCTCAAAGCACAGGAACATATCCGCGCCCATCAGCAGAAAGAGTCGGTCGTTTTTATACTTCTCCCGGAGCCTCCGAAGAGTGTCCACCGTGTAGCTGACGCCGCCCCTGGCGATCTCCATGTCGGAGACGGAGCATCCCTTCACCCGCTCAAAGGCGATTTTCGTGAGCTTCAGCCGCTCCCGTCCGTCCGGCGACCCCTCCGCGATCTCCTTGTGGGGCGGCAGCGCGTCGGGGATCACCAGCACATGGTCCAGCTTCAGTCTGACGATACACTCCTTCACCGCCGTAACGTGCCCCTTGTGAGGCGGATTGAACGTTCCCCCGAATATTCCCAGTTTCATACCGGATCATCTCCCAAGCTTTATTCTCTTCTCCTCAGGAAGGTCCCTGTTGGCCCTGTAGAGCACGAATTTCGTCCCGATGGCCTGGACCCCGTCCGCCCCGATCTGGGCGCACAGCTGGTCGCACACCTCCCGGGTGCCCAGAAGCGCCGTCTCCAGTACCCGCCCCTTGATGAGCTCACGGGTATGCAGCGCGTTTTCCGCCTCCCGGACCACGTTCTCCGTGACGCCGCCCTTGCCCACGATCAACACCGGCTCCAGCGAATTCGCCAGCGCCCGGAGCCGGGCCCTCTGCCTGCTTGTCAGCATATCGTCTCTCCTCCCTTGTTCTCCATATACGCCGAAAGCTTCTCCGCGAAGCTCCGAAAGGCCCGCCCCCGGTGGGAAATCTTATTCTTCTCCTCGTCCGTCAGACACGCCATGGACCGCTCGAAGCCCTCCGGCACGAAGATGGGGTCGTAGCCGAAGCCGTGCTCCCCCTCGTAAACGTGCCCTATGCTCCCCTCGACGACGCCCTCGCAGTCGATCTTGTCGCCGCCCGGGAAACAGCACGCGACCGCGCACCGAAACCGCGCCCCCCGGTCCCCTCCGGGGTCCGCGTCCACGATCCTCATGATCTCCCGGCAGGTTTCCCGGTACCCACGGTCCCCGCAGAAACGGGAGGAGTAGATGCCGGGGCCGCCGTCCATGGCGTTGACCTCCAGCCCCGAGTCGTCGGCCACACAGGGCCTCCCGGTGGCCTCCACGGCGGCCCGGGCCTTGATCCGGGCGTTCTCCGCGAAGGTGGCCCCGTCCTCCACTGCCTCAAAACGGCACCCGGCCTGGGCCTGGGAGATCACCTCGATGCCCAGCGGCGCCAGGATCTCCCCCACCTCCCGGAGCTTGTCGGCGTTGTTGGAGGCAAGAATGATCTGCATAAAACTCCCTCCCCTCTCAGCCCAAAAGCGCCTCGGTGAACTCCTCGGGGTCAAACGGGATCAGGTCGTCCGCCTGCTCCCCCACGCCCACGAACCGCACCGGCACACCCAGCTTCTGGGTGATGGCAAAGACGATGCCGCCCTTGGCGGTGCCGTCCAGCTTCGTCAGCACGATTCCCGTGAGAGGCGCGGACTTGGCGAACTCCTCCGCCTGGAGAAGTCCGTTCTGGCCGGTGGTAGCGTCCAGCACCAGCAGCGTCTCCCGGTCGCCCCAGGGCATCTCCCGGTCGATGACCCGGCTTATTTTGTTGAGCTCGTTCATGAGGTTGGACTTGTTGTGGAGCCGCCCCGCGGTGTCCACGATGATGATGTCCGTCTTTCTGGCGATGGCGGCGGCGATGGAGTCGAACACCACGGCGGCGGGGTCGGACCCCTCCTCGTGGCGCACGAAGTCCGCGCCGGACCGCTCCGCCCAGACGCCCAGCTGCTCCGCCGCGGCGGCCCGGAAGGTGTCTCCCGCCGCCAGCAGGACGTGTTTTCCCTGATCCTCAAAGAGCTTCGCCAGCTTCCCGATGGTGGTGGTCTTGCCCACGCCGTTGACGCCCACCACCAGGATGATGGAGGGCCGGGAGTCCAGCTTCATTCGGCCCTTCTCCCCCAGCATATCCACTAAAATTTCCCGGAGGGCCGCCTTCACCTCGTCCGGGCCCCGCAGGCCCCGCTCAGAGACCACCTCCCGGAGCCTGTCCACCGCCTTCATGGACGCCTCGCCCCCCACGTCGGAGAGGATCAGCGTCTCCTCCAGCTCGTCGAAAAACTCGTCGTTCTCCCCGGTGAAGCTGGCGATGGTGGCGTTGAGCTTGGTGCTCATGTTCTGCTTGGTCCTGGTCAGTCCCTGCTTGATTTTGTCAAAAAAGCCCATTTTCAGTCCTCCGTTCCCTCCCCCGCAGGGAGAGTCGTCCCATTTTTGATTTGTCTATCATATCATGCTTTTAAGTAAAAGTCAAGTATTTATTCAAAGCTTTCTTAATTATTTTTGCCAATGGTCCTCTCCGCCTCGTCCAGGTCGATGGTGAGCACCTTGGAGACCCCCTGCTCCTGCATGGTGACGCCGTACAAGACGTCGGCCTCCTCCATGGTGCCCCGCCGGTGGGTGATGGTGAGGAACTGGGTCTTCTCCGTGAGGGTCCGCATATATTTTGCCACCTTCACCACGTTGGCGTCGTCCAGGGCGGCCTCGATCTCGTCCATGACCACGAAGGGCGTGGGCCGGACCTTCAAAATGGCGAAATACAGCGCGATAGCCACGAAGGCTTTCTCCCCGCCGGAGAGAAGGGTAATGGTCTTCAGCGTCTTCCCCGGCGGCTGGACCTTTATCTCGATACCCGAGTTCAGCACGTCCTCCGGGTCCTCCAGAGAGACGCTGGCCTGCCCGCCGCCGAAGAGCTCCAGGAACGTCTGCCGGAAGCCCAGGTCGATGCGCTCCAGCTCCTCCCGGAAGATCTTCTCCATGGAGCCGGTGATGTCGGCGATGATGCCCAGAAGCTCCCGCCTGGCCTTCTCGATGTCGTCCCGCTGGTCGGTGAGGTAGGTGTAGCGTGTGTTGACCCGCTCAAATTCCTCGATGGCCCCCAGATTCGGGGTTCCCAGGGTCCCCATCTCCCGCTTTAATTCCCCCGTCCGCCGCTTGGCCTGGGGAATGCTGGGAAGCTCCATCCGCTGGGCCATGGCGTCGGAGCGGGTCAGCTCGTAGCCGTTCCACAGCTTGTCTATGATCTGCCGCTCCTCCATCTGGGCGGCCTCCTGGCGGTTCTCGATCCGGGAGGCGTTGCGCTCCAGCTCCAAAAGGGCGGCGTTCTTGTCCTGGAGCTGCCGGTCGGACCGGGACCGCTCCGCCTCGATGGCAAGCTTGGCCTCGGTGATCTTCGCGATCTTCCCCCGAAGGTTTTCCGCCTCCTCCCGGAGCTTGGCGGCGACGCCCTCGTGTGCGCCGATCTTCGCCTCCGTCTCCCGAGCCCTGGCTTCCAGCTCCGCAAGCTGGCGCTCCTGCCCGGCTCTGTCCCCGGCAAGATCGGCACGCAGGCGGGTCAGCTCCTCCACGGTGCGTTCCGCCCCGGCGGCCTCGGCCTCCAGACTGGCCCGCTCCTCCCGAAGCTCCGCCTCGGACTTGGCAAGCGCGTCCCGCTCGCCCGCCAGCTTCTCCCGGTCCCCGGCGAAAGCTTCCAGCTTCTCCCGGATCTCCCCGGACCGCTTCTCCAGCTCTTCGATCTCCGCGCCAAGCGCCTGTGCCCTGGCGCCCGCCTCCAGGCCCCGTCGCCGGATCCCGGCGCTCTCCGCCTCGATCTGACTGAGCCTGTCCTGGAGGGAGCGGAGCAGGATGTCGAAGTGTTCCCCCTGGGAGGTGAGCTTCAGCGCCTCGTTCTCCGCCGCCCGCAGCTCCTCGCCGGAAACGGACAGCTCATACTCCGCCGCCGCCAGGTTCCGCTTGATCTCCTCCGCCTGGTCTCTGGACTTCTCCAGCGCCTCCCCGGCGCTCTGCTGGCGGGATCTCAGCAGTTCCAGCTCGTTTGCCCGGGACAGGATGCCCGTGTTCCGGGCCGCGCTGCCGCCGGTCATGCTTCCCCCGGCATTGATCACCTGCCCGTCCAGGGTGACGATGCGGAACCGGTGGTTGAATTTTCTCCCGATGCGGATGGCGTCGTCCATACTGTCCGCCACGGCGGTCCTGCCCAGCAGGTTCATGTAGATGTCCCGGTACTGGGGCTCGAACTCCACCAGGTCGAAGGCCACGCCCTCGAACCCCTCCTCGTCCTCCAGGCCGCGCTCATTGAGCCTGCTTCCCCGGATCACATTCATGGGCAGCAGGGTCACCCGGCCAGCGTCGGTCCGTTTCAGTAAGTTTATGGCATTTTTACCGTCGTTCTCGGTGCCGACGATGATGTTCTGCACCGCCGCGCCCAAAGCGGTCTCCACCGCCACGGCGTACTTCTCCGGCGCCCGGACCAGCTCCCCCGCCGGTCCATGGACGCCCCGCAGGGTGCCCCGCTCAGCCTCCCGCATGACCACCTTCACGGCCCGGGAATACCCCTCGTACTCCTTCTCCATGTCGGAGAGCATCTGTATCCGCGCCAGCACCGCGTTGTATTCCATCTGTAAGGATGTCCGCTTCTCCCCGGCGGCCTCGTACCGCTTTTTCAGGCCCTCCGCCCGGATCTCGTAGCCCTTGCGCACATTCCGGAGGGACAGCACCTTGTCCTGGGCCTCCGCCAGGGCCTTTCGGTTCTCCCCGGCCTCCCGCTCAGTGGCCCGGAGCCTGTCCCGCTGGTCCGTCAGCTCCCAGTCCAGTCCCCCGGACCGGTCCGTCAGTTCCTTTTGGGAGGACTCAAAGGAGGACAGCTCCACCCGCTTCCGGGAGAGCTCGTCCGCCGTCCTGGCGGCGTCCCGCGTCAACTCCGACACCTCCCGGTCGAAGTCCCCCTCCCCGGTGAGAAGCGTCTCGGCCCGGGCCCGCAGCTTCTCCAGCTCCCCGGCGATCTCATCCAGCCGCGCACCGATCTCCGCGATGCGGCCCTGCCGCTCCCGGATCTGCTCCGTCAAACTCCGGCTCCGGCCCTCCCGGGTCTCCATTTCCTGCCGGATGCGGTCCAGATTCTCCCCGGCGTGCCGCAGCTCCGCTTTCAACACGGCGGTCTGGGAGTCCTCGTCGGAGATCCTCTGCTCCCTTTCGGAGATCTTCGCCCGGACGCCCTCGGCCTCCATGTCCTTCTCCCGCATCCGCTGGGCGAAGACCTCCCCGGCACTGTAAAGCTTTTCTAGCTCGTTTTTGGCCTTCTCGATGTCCCCGGCGGCGCGGAGGGCGTCTGTCTTCAGCGCCTCCATCCGCTGGGCGATGGCCTCCAGGTCGTACATCCACAGGGAGATCTCCAACCCCCTCAGCTCGTCGCGCAATACCAGGTACCGCTTGGCTGTCTCCGACTGCCGCCGCAGAGGCTCCACCTGGAGCTCCAGTTCTCCGATCTTGTCGTTGACGCGGGTGAGGTCGTCCTCCGCGTGCTGGAGCTTCCGCTCCGACTCCTCCTTCCGGTGGCGGTACCGGGAGATGCCCGCCGCCTCCTCGAAGATCTCCCGCCGGTCGGTGCTCTTGGCGGAGAGGATGGAGTCGATCTTCCCCTGGCCGATAATGGAATACCCGTCCCGACCAAGCCCTGTGTCCATAAAAAGCTCGTTTAAGTCCTTGAGACGCACGGGCTTTCTGTTGATGTAGTATTCGCTCTCGCCGGAGCGGTAGTACCGGCGGGTGACCTGCACCTCGTCAAGCTCCCCGCCCAGCCGCCGGTCGGTGTTGTCCAGGGTCAGGGACACCTCGGCGTAGCCCACCTGGGACCTGCGGGCGGTGCCGCCGAAGATCACGTCCTCCATCTTCCCACCCCGCAGGGCTCTGGTGGACTGCTCGCCCATGACCCACTGAATAGCGTCGGCGATATTCGATTTTCCGCTCCCATTTGGCCCCACAATGGCCGTCAGAGGCTTGTCAAAGCCGAGGACCGTTCTGTCCGGAAAGGACTTGAACCCCCGCAGTTCCAATGCTTTAAAATACAAAAACGACACTCCCAAGTTTTGCCGTGGCAACAGTAATCCAGTCTAAAAATACAGTATAACGCATACGGAGGGAATTTTCAATGAAAAGTTTGTGAATTTCCCACCCGCCCCGGTTGCGGTCACATACACGGACAACAGATTGAATCGGGTAGGAGCCCCCCTCCGGGGCCGACCTCCCACTCCACCGTGTGTCAGACTGTCTGACGATTGATTTACATGGTATAATGCGAATCAAGAGCAGCGGCCAAGCGAACCGAGAGCGGAGGCGATACGTCCAAAATGATGGGGCAGGAGTCCACGATGTACTCTCTCAGATTATTTTGATCTGCTCCAACGGCGTTCAACCAGGTTTCGGCCAACGCCTGGAGAGCGGGCGCGAGTCTGTTCAGTCGGTTTGAGAATGCCTGGCAGCTGGGCAGCTTGGGGAACCAGTCCAGCAGGTGGTTTTTGGTGTACTTGTAAAACAATTATGCACAACTTCAGCGTCAGGCGCATACGCCACCCTAAAACTAAAGACGGAGACCTCATACTAATGTTCAATTAAAAGAAGATACTGAGCAGCGAGGATTTTTCGTGTCAAGCGAGGAAGGCGGCGCAGAGAATACTGTATGTATTGTCAAGCCGCCTGACCTCAGAAAAGGGGGTACACCGTGGGGATAGGGGGAGCTGTGCCTGTTTTTGTGAATATACAGGTCTTTTTCCGCAAAAAATTAAGGGCTGTGAAAAAAGGTGCGGGAAAATGCACTTTTTTCACAGCCACTGTTTGGTTTGGGGGCGACCCCGGGCAAAATTGATGGTACGTGTAACTTGTGGCGCCGCTGACGGTCTCCACCCTTTTTTATATGACCACGATGCCAAAACGTCAAGCCCCTCCCCGCCGATCTCCGCAGACGGCGGGATTGTTTTTCAATCCGCTCCGGTATCAGCTTTCCGGGTCCGCAAATTCGCCCAGGTCCGGGAAGATTCCGTTCATGGCGTTGTATTCGTAGCTCACGCAGAATCTGGTGACGATGCTTTGGGCGTCCTGCTCCTGGCCGGGGGTGGCGTGGGCGCGGACCTCCCAGCGGACGGGACCGATGAGGAAGACGGCGCCGAAGAGGGTGTCCTCCAGTCCGTCGCACCGGTAAGCAAGGCACTTTAAAGAACCCCGCCAGGAGAGGACCGGGTCCGCGTTTTCGGGGATGGAGGCGCAGACGGGATCCAGGGAGTCGGATACGGTCACATCCGCCACGGCCGTCACCGGGTTGTCCTTTTCCCGGAAGGTCAGCGTCAGCTTCTCGAACTCTCCGCCGTTGTATACCGCCTCGCCGGAGAGGTTGACGCCGTGGTCCCAGGTATCGCTCTCCCCCGGCTCCATAAGGGCCGCGGGGCAGTCGGCGCTCCAGACCTCCGCCAACCGCTTCGCTGTCAGAGGCGCCGTGGACCGGTCCGATCCCGTGGGCGAGGGAAGCTCCGGGAGCGCCCGAGCCAGGTTGAAGGTGAGCTCCGGGGGACTCATGGGGTCGGTCGGGCCCCCTGTATCGGGAGGGGTATCGAGTCCGTCCCCGGAGGGGAAGGCGGGGACGGACCCGCCAATATCCCCTTCCGGCGGTTTCCCGGCGGCGGATTCATCCACAGCGACGTCATTCGTGGTGGTCTCGGCGCTGTCGGAGGAGGCGCCGGGGAACACCGCGCCTGGCGCGTCCGTGGCCGCTCCGGCGTCGGGAGCGGCGCCGGTTGCCGCCTGTATGCCGAGGTCGCCTCCGTCCGTCCAGACGGAGGCGTTGGCATCCGTCTCCTGATCCGCGTCCATGGCGAAGAAGTTTCCACCCGCCCCGGAGGCGTGACCGTTCTTGGTCCGCATCCCCGGGACAGCGGCCAGGAACGCCGCCGCCAGACACGCGGCCAGGGCGGCCAGGGGGAAGATTTTCCTTCTCCCGGACCGTTTTTCAAAGCTGCGCTCGATGAGATCGTCATCCAGCGCGGAAAAGCTCTCAAAAAGCTTGTCCGTCACAAAAGTCCCTCCTTTTCCAGGTATTTCCGAAGCTTTTCGCGGCTCCGGCCGAGGCTCACCGAGACGGCGTTGGGGCGCATCCCGTACCGGGCGGCGATGTCCCGGACGGGCTCGGCGAAGAAGCACCGGCGGATCAGGATGTCCCCGTCCCGGCGTGGGAGGGAGCGCACGAAATCGTTGACCGCGCGGCCCAGATCCTTCACCGACACGTCCTCAAAGGCGTCCGGCACGGCGATCTGCAGCTCGTCCAGCACCTCGGCGGCCTCTCCCCCGCCCCGCCGTTGAGCGGAGTCCCGCCGCAGACGGTCCAGGCACAGGTTGCGGGCGATTTTGGCAAGGTACGCCCGCAGATTCCCCGGCTCATCCGGCGGGATGGCGTTCCAGGCCCGCAGGTAGGTGTCCTGTTCGCACTCCTCCGCGTCCTCACGGGAGACGAAACGCTCCGCCATGGCGCGCAGAAATCCCCCGTACTTTGCCTGAGTCTCCCCGATGGCCGCGCTCTCCCGGCGCTTATACATCTCCACGATCAGCCGGTCCTCCAACCGCCTCACCTCCGCTTTTGAAAGGTCCTTTCATGAATGTAGACGTGATTTTCCGCTGAATGTTACAAAAAAATTTTTTGCACGGTCGCGCCGGCAATGCCTGTGGAAAAGAAAACGGCGAGGGGACCTCGCCGAGAATAACGCATTGTTAATTGCTTATACTTTACTTTTGACTGGATTTATGCTATAATACGCATGACCGTCAGATTTGGAAGATCGCGCTCCCGGAATTTTACGCATTTTACGCCAAACTCCGCCGTGAGGGCCCGGATATTGGCGCGCTTCTGGCCCACGGCGGCGGAGACACGGCCGAAGGGGACGGCGAAGGCGACGGCGCGGCCACGGTCGGCCTCGGTGAGAAGGGCCCGCTCGCGGGTGAGGTATCTCCTGCCCAGGACCAGCTCGCCCAAGGCCGGGTGATATGCGCCCCCCGCCGCGTCCCCGCCGGAGAGGTCGTCCGTGGGATTCAGGCCGACTCGGATGACGGGGATCCCGGCCCCGTCGAAGAGGTCGCAAAGCTCCGCGCACAGGTCCACCGCGTCCTCCACGGTGTGTTCCCGGTAGCTCCCGGCCCGCCACAGCTCGTAGAGAGGCGTGTCCCGGAGGATGACGGTGGGATAGATCCGCACGCCGTCGGGGCTCAGGCCAATGAAGCTTCGCGCCGTCGCGAGGCTTTTCTCACGGGTGTCGCCGGGAAGGCCGGTCATCATCTGCAAAATGACCTCGAATCCGGCGCTTTTCACCGTTTTCGCGGCGCGCTCGGCCTCATGCGCCGTGTGGCCCCGCTCGGAGAGACGCAGGACCTCCTCATCCATGGACTGGACCCCAAGCTCCACGGTGCGGACGCCGTATTTTTGAAGCATGGAAAGAATATTCTCATCCACCGCGTCCGGGCGGGTGGAGAGGCGTATGTCCGCGATCCTCCCCGCGTCCAGGTAGGGCTTTGCGGCGGCAAGCAGGGCCTCCTGCTCCGGGACCGGGATGGCGGTAAAGCTGCCGCCGTAGAAGGCCAGGGTGGGTTTAGCGTCCGGCATCAAACGGGCAAGGCCGTCCTCCAGGGCACGGGTCACGTCCTCGGGTCTCGCGGGGCGCGGGGCGCCGGTGACGCGGCGCTGGTTGCAGAAGACACACATATGGGGACAGCCCAGATGGGGCACGAAGACGGGGATGATGCTGCGCCGGGGTGTCATGACAGGGCCTCGAGGGCGCGGAGAGCGGCGTGCTGTTCGGCGTCCTTTTTGCTCCGGCCCTCGCCGGAGGCCACGAGGGTCCCGTTGAGCCACACCTCCACGGAGAAGACCTTACTGTGGTCCGGGCCGGACTCGCCCACATGGCGGTATTCCAAAATCTGGCCGTTCTTGCGCTGGACAAGCTCCTGGAGCTCGCTCTTGGCGTCCCTGTCCGGGTGGGCGTTGCCGGACTCGAAGTCGTCCAGGATGAAGCGGTGGATGAATCCGGCGGCGGGCTCCAGGCCCCCGTCCAGGTATATGGCGGCGATGACCGCCTCCACCGCGTCGGCGTTGATGGAGGGGCGGGTCCGGCCGCCGGTGGCGACCTCTCCCCTGCCCAAGAGCAGATACTCCCCCAGGCCCAGTTTCCGCGCAACCTGGCTCAGGCTCCGCTCGCAGACCAGATCTGACCGCAGACGGGTCATGCGGCCCTCCGGCAGATCCGGGAACCGCCCGTAGAGGTACTCCGCCGTGATGAAGCCCAGCACCGCGTCGCCCAGGAACTCCAGGCGCTCGTTGCAGGGGCGGTACTCCTGCCTGTTCTCGTTGGACCAGGAGCTGTGGGTCAGGGCATTTTCCAGAAGCTTCCTGTCCTTGAAGCTGTATCCGATGTTCTTCTCAAGCGTCTCCATTGGCGGCTCCTTTGTCTGTCTCTCTGACCTTCATGTACTCGATGTTCTCCGCGATGAGCGCGGCGGTGTTGCTCTCGGTTGCCTTCACCGCCTGGCGGATGGCGGAGCGGATGGCGTAGGCGTTGGAGGAACCGTGGGCCTTGATGACGGGCCGCTGGATGCCCAAGAGCGCCGTGCCGCCCACCTCCTCGGAGGACACCATCTTCTTCAGGCGCATGAGGTCGCTCTTCAAAATCAGCGCGGCGATCTTTGTGAGGAAACTCCGCTTGAACATCCCCTTCAGCTCCCGCATGAAGAAGATGCCCATGCCTTCCACGGACTTCAGGAGGATGTTCCCGGTGAACCCGTCGGACACTAGCACGTCGCAGACGCCGTCCATCACGTCCCGGGCCTCCACGTTGCCGATGAAGTTGACGCGGCCCTCCTCCCCCGCCTTTTTGAGGAGCTGATGGGCCTCCCTGTAGAGGGGCGAACCCTTGGTCTCCTCGGCGCCGATGTTGAGAAGGCCCACCTTGGGGTTTTCGATGTTCTTGACGGACCTGGCGTAGAAGCTGCCCATGAAGGCGAACTGAAGAAGCAGCTCCGGGGTACACTCGGCGTTGGCGCCCACGTCCACCATCACGGTGCCGCCGTTGGAGGGTGTGGGCAGCAGGGGCGCAAGGCATGCCCGGCGGACGCCCCGGACGCGCTTGACCACCAGCGTGGCGCCGGACAGCAGCGCCCCGGTGGACCCGGCGGAGACCATGGCGTCGGCCGCCCCGTCCTTGAGTAAGCGCAGTCCCACGCTCATGGAGGAGTCGGGCTTGAGCCTGGTCACCGCCGTGGCCGGGTCGTCCTCCATCTCCACCACCTGGCTGGCGCCCAGAATCTGGACGTTGGGGGGCAGGTCGCTCTCCCCCAGCTCCTGGAGCGTGCGCAGGATGTCCTCCCCGCGGCCGGTGAGGATGATGTCAACGGTGAGTTCACAGGCCGCCATCAGGGCGCCCTTGACGATCTCGAGGGGGGCGTTGTCGCCGCCCATGGCATCAACTACGATCTTCATAAGAAAACCTCTTTCTTACTCTATTTTTGGAACTCGGCTCGGCCCGCCGGGGGCTTTTTCGGGGGTCCGTCCGAAGGGACGGGGGATTCTTCTTTTCTCTCTTTTGTTCCGTGGCAGAGAAATGCCACTGCACAAAAGAGAGAAAAGAAGCAAAAGAGAGAAAATGCCGTTTTGGGCTTGGCGGTGGTCCGGGGCTGGGCGCTTCGTAACGCGGGTCGGCTTCCGCGTCCCATGTCTGTACGCCTGGGTGGAACCATAGCCGCGCGGCGCTTATTCGAATGGACTGGAGGATCACTTTCGCTTGGCCGCTTACGCTGGCGGTTGTCGGAGGCTGGGTATCTCTGTTTTGGGCCGCGCTGCGGTGGAGGTTGTTGTGGAGGCTGTTTGAAGGCGGTCTATTGTCCGGGAGCGCGCGCCTGCACGTGGTTCGAGATGGCGCGCGCGGGCGTGTGGTACACTGATAATATATACATAGAGGACTGCCAGATTGAGGCACCCAAAAATTTTCGCCGCTGCAACGGGATAACTTTCAAAAATGTGTCATTTCCAAACGCTGCCGAAACTTTATGGAACTGCCAAAACGTAAATATGGAGCAGGTTGTCGCAAAGGGCGATTATTTCGCGATGAACTGCACGGACATGAAAGTAAACAATTTCACGCTTTACGGCAACTATTCTTTTGACGGCGCAAAAAATATCGAAATACATAATTCAAGGCTGCTTTCCAAAGATGCTTTTTGGAACAGTGAAAATGTCACGGTATATGACTCT
>CANQKZ010000043.1 GCA_947624585.1 uncultured Oscillospiraceae bacterium
GAGGAGGTTCTCCACAATCTCAACTCCATCCATGGAGCGCTGTTGCGGATGAACCGCTCCATACAGGCGGAGGGAGCCTTCGGGGTCACGAAGTAGGACCGAAGGTACCGGAGGATCCGGCGCAGAGGGCTGAAAAGGGTCGAGCTTGAGGTTATGCTGGTCTCTATCGGCTACAATCTCTATAAATTTCATAACAAACGCAAGCGCCTCCAGGAAGCCGCGTGAGATAACGCCGGTCAAGTTCCATGGGGGTAAGGGGGAGCTATGCCCTTTTTCGCTGAAAAATGTGGTTTTTTCCACAAAAATACGGGGCTGTGAATATCCACGCCTGGGGTGGCGTGTTTTTTCACAGCCCCTTTTGACAAATCGTTTAGCGGTAAAAGTTTTTCAGAACTATGAGCGGACAAAAGGAGATCAGAAAACGCCGTTGTTGTATTTACGCTGTACAGACACTATGCGGGCGATACCGATGATCAAGCCGAAAAGAAGGACCGCGACGGAGGACATTCCGATCGGTTTTGAATCGGCGAATAGACCGATGATGCCGCTGAGCAGGGGGGCCAGGGCGCAGACAAGCATGGCTTTGCCAAAGGCCCTCCCGTAAGCGGCCCTATCCCGGACCTTCGTTTGGTGGTATTGATGGATGAG
The DNA here is from genome assembly GCA_947624585.1 of uncultured Oscillospiraceae bacterium. GTDB lineage: Bacteria > Bacillota > Clostridia > Oscillospirales > Oscillospiraceae > RUG626. The sequence goes on from CANQKZ010000043.1 coordinate 649, forward strand.
ATCGGTCCGGCCCCTGTAGATCGCGACGCCGAAGCCGAGGAGAAGCGCCGCTGCCAAAAACATAATGACGGAATAGGAAAGCATGATCACAGCACCTCCGCGAGCACAGATTTTTTCTTGTTTTGGCCCCGCGCGGAGCTGTCACCCCTCCGCCACCGGGAGGGTGGACCCGCCGTAGGGCATCACCAGCACGGAGGCGTCGGACCCGTACTCCGCCAGCGCCTTGTCCAGCGCTTCCTGGGCGGATCCGGCGGGTGTCAGGAAGGCGGCACGCACCTGATCGTCGGGCAGATCGCTGACCAGAACCACCTTTGCCTCCTCCAGGACCATGGCGATGGCGGCGGCCTTGTGTCCGCCCAGCTGGAAGTCGGTCCGCACCCGCTCGATGAGGCTGTGGGCGTCGGGCGCCTCGGAGAGCCACCGGGAGAAGACCCGCTCTCCGTACCCCTCCCGGCAGGAGCCCACCAGGATCACGGTGCCGCCCCGCCGGACGGCGTGTTTCGCGTTGTCCAGCGCCTTCTGGGTCTGGTAGAGGTTCAGATCCTTGGGCGCTCCCCCCTGGGAGACCACCACGATGTCCGCGCGCTTTTCGATTTTTTTGAGATACATCGTGTCCAGGAACGCGCACCCGGCCCGGTGGGCCTTCACCGCGTCCCCGGCCACGGCGCGAATGATCTCCTTGCGCTCGTCGAGGACCACGTTCAGGATAAAGTCGATGCCCACCATGGCCCCGGCCTCCTCGATGTCGGCCCGGAGGTTGTTCCCCTCCAAAAGCCCCGCCCGGGAGGTGTTCTCCACCATCCGGGAGTGGTTTGACTGAATGGCCGCCCTGGTGGACACCCCGGGCATGATGGCCTTGGCCCCCCCGGAGTACCCGGCAAAGTAGTGGAACTCGATATTCCCGAGGCAAATGCGTCTGTCCGCCTCCGCTACGGGGGTGAAGATGTCCACCGGCGTTCCCCGGGAGGTGACGCCGATGTGGACAAAGTCCTCCGGGTCCGAGTCCACGCAACGGATCTCCGAAAAGGCCTGCTCCCCGGCCAGGTGCCGCATCTCGTCCTCCGTCTGGCGGCGGTGGCTGCCCAGGGCGAAGACCAGCGTCACATCCTGGGGCCTCACCCCGGCGGCGTAGAGCTCGTCCAGCAGGGCGGGCATCACCTTGTAGGTGGGCATGGGGCGGGTCACGTCGCTGGTGACTATCGCGATCTTCTCTCCGGGCTTTACGATATGGAAAAGTCTCTCTGACCCGATGGGGTTTTTAAGTGCTCGGAGCGCTTCCGCTTCGCCGGTGAGGGTTGTCTTCACATGATTCGGGGTCAAAACGGCCATGAGGTTTCTGTCGGGGACGGTGAGGGGCTGATTTGTTGTGCCGAAGCCTAATTCTATGTACATTATTGACGGTCCTTTCTTTGTTTGGGTTCCGTCCAAACGGGACGGGAAGCCTTCTTTTCTCTCTTTTGTTCCGTGGGCATTGGCCCACTGCACGAAAGAGAGAAAAGAAGCAAAAGAGAGAAAATGCGGTTTGGGGTGCGGTGGGTTTCGTAGTCTCCTACCGTGTATCTCGGGTCGGCTCCCACGTCTCGTGTCGGTACGCCTGGGAGGAACCATAGCCGCGCGGGCCGTAGACTTAATTGGTTTCTGCATCACTTTCGCTTGGCCGCTTACGCTGGTGGGAGTCGGAGGCGGGGTGGCTCTGTTTTGGGCCGCGCTTTGTGGGTGGTTGTTGTGGTGCCCGCCCTGGAGCGCGGAGGTCATCGGAGGCTGTACGCCGCACGTATCAAAAAGGTGTTTTTAAAATATCTTTGCCGTTGGCAAATTCATTTTGAAAGCTTTTTTTGAGGGGAGGGGGTCAGATCTGGATTTGAAAATTCCTGAACTCGAATAATCCGTTTCCCTGTTTGAGCTTGCCTTCGCTCTCAATTTGCGCAAAACCGGCCTCGATTTCGTCTGTTATGGAAACCGGGATGTTCAGCTGGTGGTGGCCGGGGAAGATCCGCTCCACCTTGTACTTCCCCACGCGCTTTACGGAATCGTAGAAGAGCCTCGGGTCGGTGGTCGGGTAAAATGCGTAGAGGCAGCCTTTGTAGATCAGGTCCCCCGAAAAAAGGTAATCTCTCCCCGGTTCATAGAAACAGCAGTGACCGGGGGAGTGGCCCGGCGTGTGGACGACCCGGATCTTCCGGCCGCCCAGATCCAGCCAGTCGCCGTTGGTCAGAAGCCTTTGCGGCGTGCCCTGAAAAACGCGGTAGGCGTCCGGATCGAACTCCGCCGGAAAATCGCAGGGGTATTTTGTCAGGTTGTTTTTGACAATTTGCAGGGGTATCGGAAACTTCACGGAGAGCCAGTCTTTTTCCAACTCATGCACAGCTATGTTGTTGAAATACTCAAGCCCGCCGATGTGGTCCCAATGGACGTGGGTGACAGCCGCCATAACAGGCAGCTTTGTCAGGCCCTTCACGATTTTTCCAATATCGGAGACGCCCAGGCCCGTGTCGATCAGAAGCGCCCTTTCCCGCCCGAGGAGAAGGTAGCAGTGCGTTTCCTCCCAGTGCCTGTATTCGCTGATGGCAAACGTCCCATCGTCAATTTCTTCAACGGTAAACCAGTCGTCCATAGTTTTCGCTCCAATGAAAGTAAGCGGATTCAAATCATCCAATCCTTTTCACATACACCCTCGACGGCTCTCCGTCCATATCCGTCATTTGCGCGTAATATTCGCACCCGTATTTCTCATACAGTCCCGTGTGATTTGTGGAGATGTACACTTTATCAACGCCCTCCCGTTTCGCGATCCTTTCGATCTCCTCAAACAGAAGCCCCACGCACCGCTTTCCGCGATGGTTTGGGAACGTATAGACGAAACCCATCCACGGCCCAAGCTCCGTGGGCTGGATGTCGTCTTTTTTCGCGTATGTACAGAACGAGACAAGCTCATCCCCGTCCACAAGCAGCAGCACCCTGGAGCCTTCCCCCACGGCGTCAAAAAAAGTTCCCTCGGTCAGCAGATCGCACAGGTAAGCCCCCGCGCCCCAATCGCTTTTCGCCAGCTCCCCAAGCCAGTGTTCCTTTTTGTCGCTTTCAAAATAGTCAATTACTTCCACAACCGTCAATCTCCTTCAAACCGGATTTTTCTTTTAGACTTATGGACGCATCCGACAAATGTACAAATTTTCAAAATGAATTTGCCACAGGCAAAGATATTTTGAAAAACCTTTTAAACCCGTGCGACGTGAAAACCCAGACAACAGACACGCCCCAGAACGGGCACCACAACCCCAACCCACAAAGCGCGGCCCCAAACAGAGATACCCAGCCCCCGACCACCGCCAGCGTAAGCGGCTAAGCGAAGTGGATGCTGAAGCCAATTCAGTCATAGGCCCGCGCGGATATGGTTCCTCCCAGGCGTATCGGCACGGGACGCGGAAGCCGACCCGCGTTACGAAGCGCCAACCCCGGACACCCACCGACCCCAAAAACCGCCTTTTCTCTCTTTTGCTTCTTTTCTCTCTTTTGTGCAGCACGCTTTGGCGCGTGCGGAACAAAAGAGAGAAAAGAAGCCCCCCCGTCCGCCCGGACGGCCCCCGATCAAGCCCCAGCGGCCAGCGCCGCCCCATCAAACCGCCACCGATTTATAATAATCCAACGACCCAAACCCCCGCCCCACCTGGGCGAGAAAATACGCCTCACACACTCTGGCAAGCTGCCTCTCCGTCTCCGCGCCCACGCGGAACAGACAGAACCGCCTGGGTTCCGCATACACAATATGCCTCATGGCCTCCAGCGTTCCCGGCAGCAGCGTCAGACAATCCCCGGCCCCCTCCGGGCGGCAGGCGGCGCAATAGAGCGTCCCGCCGGTGAGGGACAGCACCGGCGCGGTGGGCGCCTCCTTCCCGCACACGGCGCAATCGGTGAGAAGCGGCTCGAATCCCGCGAGGCAGGCGAGCCTCAACTCGAAGGCCGCCTTGATGAGGGCGTCGGAGTTCACGGACCGCGACAGCGCGAAGAGCGCGTTGAGTCCCAGGGACAAAAGCTCCGGGTTGGGCGCGTCCTCGTCCGAGAGGCTGTCCAGCGCCTCGGCAAAATACGTCCCCAGGGAAAGCTTCGCAAGATCCTCCCGGAGCCCCAGAAACTGCTCCACGCTCCGGGCCTCCGTCAGCGTCCACCGGTCCCGGTTCTCGAAGAGCGTCATCTCCGACAGCGTCAGAAGCTGCGTGGCCGCCGCCGTCCTGCTGCCCTTCCGTTTCGCCCCTTTTGCCGTGACCGTCAGCTTCCCGTGGGTCCCGGTCAGCACCGTCAGGATGCGGCTGGACTCCTTATATTCCGTGTCCCGGAGCACCAGCCCCGGTGTCGTTATGTACATTCCGAACCCCGGCGGCGCTCAAAGCGCCGCTTTCTCCTCTCTCTCATCCTCAAGCTCCCTGGCCGCCAGGAAAAACCGAATGTCCCCCGTAGCCCAGAAGAGCCTCCACAATCCGCTGACACTCATTCTCTTTTCCTCTCAACTCTCCCCGCCCGCGAAATTATCTTGCGCAGGCGGAAAGGGAATATAAGAGGAAAAATTTTTACTCCGTGTACCCGAAGGTCTTCAGATTCGCCCCGGAGTCCCGCCAGTTCTCCTTCACCTTGACCCAGGTGTTCAGATAGACCTTCGTCTCCAGAAGCTTCTCCATGTCGCGCCGGGCAAGCTCGCCTACGGCTTTCAGCATCTCGCCGTTTTTCCCGATGATGATTCCCTTGTGGCTCTCCCGCTCGCAGTAAATTGTGGCGGTGATCTCCGTGACCCCGTCATCCCGCTCCGTGAAGGTGGTGATCTCCACCGCCGTGCCGTGGGGCACCTCAGACTGGAGCTTCAGCAGAAGCTTCTCCCGGATGATCTCCGCGCACATCTGCCGGGTGGTCTGGTCCGTGATCATGTCCTCCGGGAAGAGCTGCTGGTCCTCCTTGGCGTATTTTTCCAGCTCGTCAAAGAGCTCCCCGATGCCCTGGCGGCGGCGCGCGGAGATGGGCACCACGGCGGCCCAGTCGTGGGCCTTGGCGTAGAGGGCGATGACGGGCAGAAGCTCCGTCTTTTCCACGGTATCGATCTTGTTTATGACGAGGACAGCGGGGGCACTCTGGGCCTTGATGCGGGCGATGAGGCCCTCCTCCTGCCGCCCTATGTTGGCCTTGGGCTCCACCACAAGGCAGATGGCGTCCACGTCGTCTTCAACGGATTCCTCCACCACATGGACCATGTAATCCCCCAGCTTCGTCCGGGCCTTGTGGAAGCCGGGGGTGTCGGCGAAGACAAGCTGTGTCTCGCCCCGCTCGGCGACGCCGAAGATCCTGTTCCTGGTGGTCTGTGGCTTCGGGGTCACGATGGAGACCTTTTCGCCGACCATGGCGTTGACGAGGGTGGATTTGCCCACGTTGGGGCGGCCTACGACGGTTACTAACGCTGTGCGTTTGATCATATGTTATCCTCCCGGGCCGGAAGGCCCTGTTCTGAGTGTGGTTCCGGCGGAACTGCCGGGGGTGGCTTTACTTTCTTCTCTTTTGTAGCGACAAAAGAGAAGAAAGTAACAAAGAAGAGAAAAACGGTGTTTGGGGGGCGGTGGGAGACAAAGCTTCCTGCCGTATATCTCAGGTCGGCTCCCGCGTCCCATGTCGGTGGGTCTGGGAGGAACCATAGCCGCGCGGACCGTAGACTTATACTAATATTCAATTAAAACGAGGCACCGAGCGGCGAGGATTTTTCGCGTCAGGCGAGGAAAACGGCGCAGGGAATACTGTATGTATTTCCAAGCCGTATGACGAAGCTTGACGCGAAAAAGACCGTCGCGAATATCTTGTTTTGATTGAATATTAGTATTAATTGGTTTCTGCATCACTTTCGCTTGGCCGCTTACGCCGGCGGTTGTCGGAGGCGGGGTGGCTCTGTTTTGGGCCGCGCTTTGTGGGTGGTTGTTGTGGGACACGTTTGGAGGCGGAGGTTGTCTTGGGTGGTACGTCGCACCTTAAAAAGGTATTTCAAAATATCTTTGCCGTTGGCAAATTCATTTTGAAATCTTTTTCCTTGATAGGCGGGGATTTGGTTGTGTAGAACAGGACCTCACTCCAAGTTCAGCTTATAATAATGGGCGTCAAAATAAGTTTCCTCTCCCCATTTCTTATAACGCGTTTTTCTGTCCTCTGAAAACCCGAATTTGCGAAGAAGCGCGACCGACGCAAGATTGAGATCCGCCACTTCTCCCGTGACGGACTTGCCGCCTTCCGCCTTGACCCAGCGAATGATCGCATCCACCATTTCGGTTCCGAGTCCCTCTTTCCAATGGTCCTTCGAGACGCAATACCCGATATCGTAATTCCCGTTTTCGGGGAATATGCAGCAGGTACCGACGGGCGTACAATCCGCTTTCCATTCAGCAATCAGATAATATCCCTCGGGGTTGTCCTCCATCTCATCGACGCATTTGAGATACGCTTCATCCATGTTCTCACGGACAGGGTCGCTCATATACTTTCCGTTTTCTTCGTCCCCCCACATAGACAGCGTAAAGTCCTTGTCGGACTTCCGCCAGGAACGAATCGTCAATCTTGGCGTTTCTAAGCTCCTGATCAAAAGCATTGTGTGTTTTTCTCCTTCAACGACCGATTTATCCCTTTTCAAAATGAATTTGCCAACGGCAAAGATATTTTGAAAAACCTTTTTGATACGAGCGGCGTACAACCTCCGTTGACCTCCACCCTCAAGGCGGGCCACACAACGACCGCCCACAAAGCGCGGCCCCAAACAGAGCCACCCAGCCCCGACAACCGCCATCGTAAGCGGCCAAGCGAAGTTGATGCAGAACCCAATTAAGTCTTCGGACCGCGCGGATATGGTTCCACCCAGACGTACCGACAACCACCGCGGAAGCCGACCCGAGTTACGAAGCGCCAGGCCCGGACCACCGCCGGGCCCAAACCGGCATTTTCTCTCTTTTGCTTCCTTTCTCTCTTTTGTGCAGTGGGCCAGCCGCCCACGGAACAAAAGAGAGAAAAGAAGACCCCCCGTCCGCCCGGACGGCACCCGACAAAAGCCCCGGCGGCTTCAGCCCCCCCTGCCGGTCCGCAGCCGGGTCATAACCGCCTCTTCCCTGCTCCGCATGAGAGCTTTCTCCGCCCCTTCATCCAGATGGTCATACCCCAGCAGATGCAGCGTCGAATGCACCGCCAGGTAGCTGACCTCCCGCCGGTATCCGTGCCCGTACTCCACCCCCTGTGCCTCACACCGGGGAATATCCAGCACCATATCCCCCAAAAGGATCTCATCGGTGTCAAAGTCCACCTCGCACCCCTCCGGGTCGAACTCCCCCGGCGTCAGCTCATTGAGCGGAAAGCTCAGCACATCCGTGGCCGCGTCCACCCCCCGGTGCTCCAGGTTGATGGCGTGGATCCCCTCGTCGTCCGTGAGCATCACGTCCACATGGCACGCCTCCCGGATGCCCTCGGCCTCCAGCACCGCCAAAACGGCCCGCTTCACCAGCCCCGCCGTCTCCGGGTGACCAAGATTTTTCTTCTCCCTCGTCACCGTCACCGTGCTCACAGGTTGTACGCCTCCGCGAATTTCTTTTCCAGATAGTCGGTGTAATGATTCGGGTCAAAGGGCCCCTCAAAGGCCCGCTCCATCAGCTCCGCAGGCTTCAGAAGACAGCCGTATTTCCAGATTTTTTCCTCCAGCCACCGGCTGATCTTTGAAAGATTCCCTTCCCGGACCGCCCCGGCCACGTCCAGCGTCTCGCTCATCTTACAGAGCAGCTGCGCCCCGTAGGCGCTGCCCAAGGCGTAGGAGGGGAAGTAGCCGATGGCTCCGCCGGACCAGTGGGAGTCCTGCAAAATGCCGTTTTTATCGTCGGGTACGTCGATGCCAAGATATTCCTTATAAAGGGCGTTCCACATCTCCGGAAGCTCCGCTGTCTTCACATCCCCCTTCACCATGGCCTTCTCCATCTCGTACCGGACCATGATGTGCAGGGGGTAGGTGAGCTCGTCCGCCTCCGTGCGGATGAGGCTGGGCGCGGCGGCGTTGAAGGCCCGCCACATTTGCTCCCCGCTGTAGGCGTTCAAGGCCGGGCAAAGCTCCGTCAGCACCGGCCGCGCCAGCTCCACGAACTCCCGGCTCCGGCCGATGATGTTCTCGTAAAACCGGGACTGGCTCTCGTGGACCCCCATGGACACCCCGCCGTTGAGGCTGGTGAAGGAGTACCGGTCGTCGGAGTGCATATCATAGAGCGCGTGGCCCCCCTCGTGGAGGAGGGAGTACATGGAGGAGGCGAAGTTGTCCTCATAGTAGTGGGTGGTGATGCGGTTGTCGTATTTGGAAAAGCCCGTGGAGAATGGGTGTTCCACCTCACCGATGATGACGCTCTCCTCGGGCAGGCCCTCGATGGTCATGAGCCGGTGGGCAAGCTCCCTCTGGGCCGGGATAGGGAAGGGGGTGGACAGAAGTCCGGTGTCCACAGGCTCCGCAGCTTTGACCCGCTCCAGAAGCGGTACGATCCGCTCCCGGAGGGATCGGAAGAACACCTCGCACTTCTCCTGGGTCAGCCCCTCCTCGTAGAGGTCCAGCATATAGTCGTAGGGGTCCCGGTCCGGCGCCGCGTATCCGGCGAACCGCCGCTGGAAGTCCACGATTTTTCCCAAATACGGCTCGAAGAGCTTGTAGTCGGACTTGTTCTTGGCCTCCCGCCACACGCCGGACGCCTCGTTGGTCAGCTCCGAGTACGCCACGTACTCATCGACCGGGATGGCCCGCAGCTCTCTCGCCTGCTTGTCCCGGATCTCCACCCGCCGCCGGTCCTCCGCCGACAGCTCGTCCATGTGCTCCTTTAGATAGTCCAGCAGCCCCATGGCCTCCTCGCCGGTGGAGAGGTTGTAGCTCATCTCCGACAGCACCCCCATGGTCTTCCCCCTGGGGATATACGAGGTCTTCGGCGCCACCGTCTCGTCGTCATAGCTCATGATCCCCATGGCGTGCCCCAGCGCAAACTCCTTCAGCTCCAGCTCGTTGAGCTTGTTGACTGCTTCTTTTGTGTTCATTTTACTCTCTCCCTCGTCTTATTATCCGTTACTTTCTCCGCCCCTGCTTCCCGGGGGCGTTATTGGCGCTCTGCCGCGCCTTCTCGTACCTGTCATACGCCTCCACAATCCTCTGGACCAGAACGTGGCGGACCACGTCGGCGCCGGTGAGGCGGCAGATGGCGATGTCCTCCACGCCGTCCAGGACCCGCACCGCCTCCTTGAGACCGGAGACCTTGTCCACCGGCAGGTCAATCTGGGTCTCGTCGCCGGTGATGACGATCTTGGACCCGAAGCCCAGGCGGGTGAGGAACATCTTCATCTGCTCCCTGGAGGTGTTCTGGGCCTCGTCCAGGATAATGAAGCTGTCGTCCAGCGTCCGGCCGCGCATATACGCCAGGGGCGCCACCTCGATGTCCCCCCGCTCCAGGTATTTCTGGTACGTCTCCGCCCCCAGCATATCGAAGAGGGCGTCGTACAGGGGCCGCAGATACGGGTCCACCTTGGACTGCAGATCCCCCGGCAGGAACCCCAGCCGCTCCCCGGCCTCCACGGCGGGGCGGGTCAGGATGATGCGGTTGACGGACTTGGCCCGGAAGGCCGCCACGGCGGCGGCCACGGCCAGATACGTCTTGCCCGTACCGGCGGGGCCGATGCCGATGGTGACGGTGTTCTTCAAAATGGCGTCCACGTACTTCTTCTGGCCCAGCGTCTTGGCCTTGATGGGCTTACCCTTGGCGGTGACGCAGATGACATCCCGGCTCAGCTCCCCGATCTTGTCGTCCTGCCCCGCCCGCACCAGGCCCAGCACGTAGCGGACGTTCTGCTCCTCTATGTTCTCACCCTTGGCCGCCAGGCGCATCAGCCCCTCGATGGCCCTCTGGGCGTACATCACGTTCTCCGCCTCGCCCGAGATCTTCAGCTCCGACTCCCGGTCCGTGACGCGCACGTTCAGCTCCGCCTCAATGAGGCGCAGATTCTCGTCAAAGGAGCCGAAGACGTTTATCACGTTTTCCATTCTGTCTATGTTCATGATCTGCTCTGTCATTCGCTCAAAACCCTCTCTCTTTGGTAGTATCCGCCCGGTTCACTGGGCGGGCGCGTCCTCCGTGACCTCCCGCTCCACGCCGATCTCCTCCACACACTCGGCGCGGAGCGTCACCGTGACCAGGCCCTCCCCGCTTTGGCACTCCGTCTCGCTGGACACGATCCAGCCGTCGCCGATCTCGTTCTCCAGAAGCTCCATGAGCCGGGCGGACAGGATCCGCTCCGCGTCCTCCTCGTCGAGGACGGCGGGGACGGTGGCGTACTCGTCAAAGCTGTCCCGCACCAGCGTCACGGGAAGCACCGCGCCGCCGGGCAGGATGAGTGTGTCATACTCCGTTATTTTATCACAACTGGCATACGGATTTCCACCCATAAAATAAAGATTTATTCTTTTTCCGCCCAAAATCACGGAATATCTTGACCGGCTCTCCCCGGTGTATACCTTTCGCTCCGTTTGGAGGGGCATTTTCAGGGTGAACTCGTACCATGTCCTGGCCATCACCCGGCCCCTGGCGTGGGTGGCGAAGCCGCGCCCCAGGGGGACATGGGCGGAGATCAGCTCGTCCCCGGCGATCACCGCGTCACCCGGCTCCACAAGAGGCCAGCCCTCCAGGGCCAACGCCTCCGTTATGATGCCCGGTTTTCTGGCGAAAACGCCGGTGGGCTTCCGGGGATCGAAGAGCTCCGGTACCGGGACCTTCTCCCGGACCACCACCTCGATGCGGCTGCCGTGGTTGTTCAGGGCGATGAAGCTCAGCTCCGGCACCCGGAGCATCATGTTGTTGGCCGCCTTTGTCTCCACGATATCCAGCACGCAGGTGCCGATGTCCACCCCCTCCTGCCGGAGGGCCGCCAGGATCCTGGACGTGGGCACCGTCTTGTTTCCCACTACGTCGATCTGCCAGACGAACACGGAGGACAGGCCGATGAGCCCCACGCACAGAAGGAGCCCCGCCAGAAGGGCGTACCGCCGCCGGATGCGCCAGAGGAAGAAGGGCGCGCCGGACCGGCCCACGATCTTCACGGTGAAGGCGCCGGAATCCCGGGCCACCCGCCGGAGTTTCACGTAGGACGGTATGCTGACGCTCATCTGCGCCGCCCCGTCCTCGGTCCTGCGCAGGTCCCAGAACTCCACATGGTTCCGGGCGCAGATGTTCACCGCCCGTTCGGAGTATTTGCACCGCAGCTCCACCCTGGCCCAGCCCCGGAGGAAATTCATGATCCTTCCCATAGCCAACCCCTCAGCAGATGAGCTCCACGCCGGAGATGCGGCCCGTGACCACCAGCTCCAGGTCGCTCATGGCGGAGATCTCCAGTCCCGAGCCCCGGACCTTCACCAGCATCCCGGCGCACCCGGCAACGATGGTCTCCGGCCCGTACTCCAGAAGTCCCCGGTGGTTCTCGATGTGGACGCGGTGGCTGCCCGTCACCGTCACCCGGGGTACGCCCAGGCCCGCCTCCCCCGGCAGGTCAAAGATCTCCGACGCCTTCAAAAGGGCCTTCCCGGCCCGGTCCTTGCGCATTTTACCGCCTCCATAGCTTGACTACCCTAATCCTATGAGCCGGAGTGCAATTTTAGGCCAGGGGACACATACTCTTTATCCGAAAGGGGTAAGGATATGATGAACATGACTTCCGTAAGACAAAAGACCTTCGACGCCCTCACGGTCCTGGGCCTTCTCTCCGTCACTGTGGGGCTCATTCTGCTGCCATCCCAGATGGTGGAGGCCGCGAGGTCCGGGGTGGAGCTTTGCTTCAACGTGCTGATCCCGTCGCTGTTCCCGTTTTTCGTGGTCTCCTCCCTGACGGTGGAGCTGGGCCTTGCCGACAGGCTCGGGAGGCTGGCCTCCCCGCTGATGGAGCCGCTTTTCAACGTGGGCGGCGGGTGCGCCCCGGCGCTGATTTTGGGCTTCATCGGCGGGTATCCCGTGGGGGCGCGGACGGTCATCAACCTTTTCGAGGCCAAAAAGTGTACCAAACGGGAGGCGGAGCGGATGCTGGCCTTTTGCAACAACTCCGGCCCCGCCTTCATCTTCGGCGTGGTGGGCGCGGGCATCTTCTCCAGTTCCCAGGTGGGCCTGATCCTCTACCTCACCCACATCGCCGCCTCGGTGCTGGTGGGCCTCATCTTCCGCCGCCACGGCGGACTTGGCGGCATCACAAAGCCCGCCCGGACGGAGCAGGCCCGGACGCCCTTTCCCGCCGCCTTCGTAAGAGCCGTCGGCGCCTCCTTCCAGTCGTGCCTGGGCATCTGCGGGTTTGTGATCTTCTTCACCGTGCTCATAAAGCTCCTGTTCCTCTCCGGCGCCATGGACGTGCTGGCCGGGGGATTGGGATGCCTTTTCGGGCTGGTGGGACTGGATGAAAGCTGGGCATCCATGCTGCTGACGGGACTTTTGGAGCTGACAAGCGGCGTGTGGAGCCTCCGGGAGGTGTCGGGATCCCTCGGCGCGTCCATCGCCATGGCCGCCTTCATGCTGGGCTGGGCGGGCCTTTCGGTCCACTGCCAGGTGCTGTCCTTTTTGAGCGAGACGGGCCTCTCTGCCAGGACCTACCTTCTGGGCAAGCTCCTCCACGGGCTCCTGTCCGCGTGCCTCGCGGGGCTGGCCGCCTCTTTCATCTCCCTGGAAACGCCCCTCGGGGCCTTCCTGGCCGCCGAGGTGGGAACGCTGGCGGGCATGGATTTCGCCTCCGCCCTCCGGGGCTCGGCGGTGCTGTCAGCGGGCATACTGATGTTTTTTTTCGCCGTCTCCGCTGTTTCCGTAAAAATATGTGGAAAAAAACGTTGAGGTGTAGTATAATGGGTCCCATCAAAAAGGGAAGGAGGGCATTGTCATGCTCTTTCGGAAGGATATCGAGCCATGCTGCGCCTACTGCCGGAGCGGTACGCGCCTGAGCGACACGGAGATCATCTGCTATAAGCGCGGCGTGGTGTCCTCGGCCGGCCAGTGCAAGTCCTTCAAATACGACCCTCTGCGCCGCGAACCGCCCTGTCCCGCGCCCATCGACGGTTCCAAATACAGGGAGGAGGACTTCGCCATTGAATGAGCTCCAGATCCTCCCCCTCCTGCTGGGAACCCCGGCGGGCCTGACGGTCCGGGTGATGGACGAGTGCGACTCCACCAACTCCCGGCTCAAGCGGGAGGCAGACCGCCTCCCCGCCGACTCCGTCCTCATCGCCCGCCGCCAGACCGGGGGGCGCGGCCGCCTGGGCCGCAGCTTCTTCTCCCCGGAGGGCACAGGGCTCTACATGAGCCTCCTTCTGCGCCCCGATTTCCCGGCGGAGGACCTGCCCCTCGTCACCCCCGCCGCCGCCGTGGCCGTGTGCCGGGCGGTGGAGTCGGTCTACGGGGTGGAGACGAAGATCAAGTGGGTCAACGACGTGTACGCCCGGGGCAAAAAGATCTGCGGCATCCTCACCGAGGCCGTGTTCGCCCCCACCGGCGCCCTGTCCCACGCCGTTTTGGGCATCGGCGTCAACGTCTCCCCGCCCCCCGGCGGCTTCCCGGAGGACATCGCCCCTGTGGCCGGAGCCGTCCTGCCCGCCCCGGCCCCGGAAACACTCCCGTCTCTCGCGGCGGCAATTCTCTCCGAGTTTTACAACCTCTACAGCGCCCTCCCGGAGACGGACCTCTACAGCGCCTACGCCCCGCGTCTTCTGTACGTGGGCCAATATATCAACGTCCTCCGGGGCGACAGCACCCGCCGCGCCCTGGTCCTGGGCACGGATACCCGGTGCCGCCTCCTGGTGCGGTACCCGGACGGAGAGCGCGAGGCCCTCAGCGGCGGCGAGATCACCGTCCGCCCGGCGGAGGACAAGTCATGAACCTGCGCCCCCATCACGCCCTGTGCATCCAGAAATTCACAGGTCACGGCTATGACGACAGGTTTACAGAACACATGACCCAAGTCTGCCGGACCCTCCGCGATTTCCCGGAAACCGAGGTTACCGTAGCATCCGGCTGCGACGATCTCTGCTCCGCCTGCCCCAACAACCGGGAAGGCTCCTGCTCCACCCTCCAAAAGGTGGAAACCATGGACGCCGCCACCCTTCGCGCCCTGTCCCTCCGCCCCGGCGACACCGTCCCCTGGCAGACCATGGCATCCGCCGCCCGCGCGAAGATTTTCTCCACAGATGAATTTACGCACATCTGCGGATCCTGCGAGTGGTACGGTCTGTGCCTTAAGACACCCATAATTTAACACGCAACTTTTCCCGCCTTTTGTGGAAAGCTACGGTTGAATTCACAAAAGGAGGGCACAGTCATGACTGAATTTGCCAAAGGAATCGCCATCGGCATGATCGCGGGCGGCGCCGTGGGCGCCATCGCCGCCATGCCAAAGAAGAAGATCACCACCACCGGAAAGCTCCTCAAGGCCGCTGGGCACATCATCGAAAACATTTCCGATACCATGGGGTTCTGAGCTTTTTGTCCGCGGTCCCCCCGCGCGGAGCGGGGGGAGGGCCTTCTTTTCTCTCTTTTGTTCCGTGGGCGGAGGCCCACTGCACAAAAGAGAGAAAAGAAGCAAAAGAGAGAAAATGCCGGTGGGGTCCCGCTATAGTCCGGGTCCGGCGCTTCGTAACTCGGGTCGGCTTCCGCGGTGGCGTGTCTGTACGTCTGGGAGGAACCATATCCGCGCGGTCCTGAGACTTAATTGGTTTCTGCATCAACTTCGCTTGGCCGCTTACGCTGGCGGTTGTCGGGGCTGGGCGGCTCTGTTTGGGGCCGCGCTGGGTGGGCGGTGGTTGTGGGGCCCGTGTTGGGGGGTGTGTTGTCTGGGGTGGTGCGTCGCACTGGTTAAAAAAAGGTTTTTCAAAATATCTTTGCCTTCGGCAAATTCATTTTGAAAAGGGGTGATAAATCGGGATTTGGAGAAAAGTTTATATGAGACTTAGACCGTACATACAGAGTAAAGATTTTAAATATATAGCGGGATGGATCGATAACGAGAGAAGTCATGCGTTGTGGTGTGCAAATCATTTCCCATATCCAATTACAATGGAGGCATTTCACAGTTTTCTGGAAAAAACTATGGAGGAGTGGACAGTCAGCCCTTTTGTGGCAACAGACGATAGCGGAAATATTGTGGGCTTTTTCCGTTATTCGGTTAATACCGAAAGCAACGAGGGCTTTTTGGCATCTGTAATCGTTGATAATAAGCTGCGCGGAAAAGGGTACGGCAGAGAAATGATACAGTTGGCCTTGCGGTATGCGTTTGAAATAACAGGTGCGGAATTGGTACAGCTAAATGTTTTTAATGAAAACCAAGATGCAAAACGCTGTTATGAAAGCGTTGGTTTCGTTGAGAGAAGTATTGCCAAAGACGCGTTTGTATATAGAGACGAGATGTGGAGCAGATGTAATATGACTATAACAAAGCAATAAATCCCCGTTTATCAAGGAAATATTTCAAAATGAATTTGCCAAAGGCAAAGATATTTTGAAATACCTTTTTAAGGTGCGACGTACCACCCAAGACAACCTCCACCTCCAAACGGGCCCCACAACAACCGCCCACAAAGCGCGGCCCAAAACAGAGCCACCCTGCCTCTGACAACCGCCGGCGTAAGCGGCCAAGCGAGTGTGATGCTGAAACCAATTAAGTCTACGGACCGCGCGGATATGGTTCCACCCAGGCGTACCGACACGCCACCGCGTGAGCCGACCCGAGATATACGGCAGGAGACTGCGTTTCCCGCCGCACCCTAAAACGGCATTTTCTCTCTTTTGCTTCTTTTCTCTCTTTTGTGCAGCACGCTTTGGCGCGTGCGGAACAAAAGAGAGAAAAGAAGGCCCTCCCCCGTCCCTTCGGACGGACACCCCAAAAAGCCCATGCGACTTGAGCAATTTCTTAAGCAACTTTATCAATATCAAATTTTTATCCTCCGCCTTATCATATATCAATTAAGCATCAATTTAAATACATAAAGGGAGCGTGGTTCGCATGAATATCAACTGGCAGTCCCGCGTATTCGGACAATCCACCGACTTAAACTTCACCTCCACTCTGCTTCTACCCGACTTCGCCCACAAAATCGGCCTCCACGAGGCCAGTCTGAACCCGGACGGCAGCGTCACGCTGGAGAGCCGGGGCGGCAAGATCACGGGAGGGCACGACGGTCTGCTCTACTACTTCACGGAGCTGGACCCCCAGACCCAGGGCTTCGTCCTCACCGCCGACGTGTTCGTGGAGAACTATGGCCGGGAGGGCACCGACGACACGCCTCAGCAGTGCGGCTTCGGGCTGATGGCCCGGGACACCGTGGGCCCAGCCCGGCGGGAGCCCTACGACCCCACCTTCCAGGAGATCCCGGCGCCTTCCAACATGGTCTACATAGGTATGTTCGCCGGAAACCGGGACGAGAACGTTCTCCGCGTCACCCGCAGGCGGGGCGTCTACGACCCCGGCGAGCTGGTGGGCGTGACTCTGGACCACCTGGACCTGCCCTTTGAGACGAAGATCGTCACCGGCGGTCCCGGCGTGCGGATGCGGCTGGGCCGGGACGAGAAGGGTTTCTTTGTCGCCGCCCGGAAAACCGACGGCGCCTTCTCCGACCCCTGGTATGTCCCCGACTGTCCGCCCAACCTCCTGGAGCAGCAGGACCCGGAGCATATGTACGTCGGCCTCTTCGCCTCCCGCAACGCCCGGGTGCGGTTTGAGAACGTGGACCTTCAAATCACGGACTACACCGCCCCGGACCCGGCGCCGGAGCTGTGGGTGCCCGTCAACAACAACGTAAAACCAACCCTGTTCCTGCGCTCCGGCACCGTCAGCACCGTCCCGGAGTATGTCTTCACCCTCCAGGGCAACGAGGACGGTATGGTCTTCGTCACCTTCAACGACATCCCCCTGGGCCGCCTTCACCTGACGGACGAACAGCCCGCCGCCATGCCCGTGCCCCTGCGGCCCGGCGAGAACGTGTTCAAATGCCTCTACCGTTTCGGGGAGGAGACACTGGAGCGGACCTTTGTTGTCAACTTCGACCGGGAGCCCGGCCCACACTACGCCGTCTTCGCCGCCCCCGACGGTTCCCCCGACGGCGCCGGGACCGAGGACTCCCCGCTCACCCTCCCCGCCGCTCTCCACCGGGTGGCCCAGGGCGGCACCGTGTACCTGAAGGAGGGCGAATACCATGAGCCCCTCTCCGTGACCGCCGACATCGCCGGGTCCCTGGACAGGCTCAAGGTGGTCGCGCCCGCCCCCGGCACCTGGGCGGTGATCTACGGCGGGCTGGAGCTGGCGTCCAACTTCTGGCATATCTCCGGCATCGAGTTTACCGAGACCCGGAACCTGGTGCTGGGCAGCTTCAACCTCATCGACAAGTGCGTCTTCCGCAACTGCACCGAGACGGGCCTGATGATCGGCCGGGGCCAACCGGCGGGCTTCAACTTCGCCTGGCCCAGCCACAACCTGGTCCGAAGCTGCGAGAGCTACGGCAACATAGACCCCAAGCACATGAACGCCGACGGCTTCGCCGCCAAGGTGGGCGTGGGCCCCGGGAACGTGTTTGAGAGCTGCGTTGCCCACGACAACGTGGACGACGGGTACGACCTCTACAACAAGGTGGAGAGCGGCAAGAGCTCTCCCGTCACCCTGCGGGCCTGCGTTGCTTACCGCAACGGCATCTGGACCGACCCGGCGGACGCCTCCGAGCACCCCCGCACCGTCCTGGGAGGCGGCGGCGGAAACGGCTTCAAGGTGGGCGGCGAGGGCCTCTCCGTGGGTCATATCCTGGAAAACTGCGTGGCCTTCCAAAACCTGATGGCCGGGTTCTCCGACAACTTCAACCCCGGTAGGCTCCAGGTCACGGGTTGCGTCTCCGTGGACAACCAGCAGCAGAACTTCATTTTCAGGGACAATCCCCTGACCGTCCCCTCCGGCGTCTACAGGGGCAACATCTCCATCCGCACCGCTCCGTCCGACTGGGTGGACTCCATCGCGGGGGATGTGGACGCCAGCAACCGGCTTTTGAATTGAAACCGATTTAACCTTTCAAGGAGGGGCGGCGGCCTCTCCTTCTTTCTTTTCGTGTTGATTCTCAGGCCGAAGGACCTTGATCGGGAGCCGTCCGATGGGACGGGGGGTCTTCTTTTCTCTCTTTTGTTCCGTGGGCGCTTGCCCACTGCACAAAAGAGAGAAAAGAAGCAAAAGAGAGAAAAGGCCGGTGAGGGCCCGGCGATAGTCCGGGCCTGGCGCTTCGTAACGCGGGTCGGCTTCCGCGTCCCGTGTCGGTGGGTCTGGGAGGAACCATATCCGCGCGGTCCGAAGACTTAATTGGTTCCAGCATCAACTTCGCTTGGCCGCTTACGTTGGCGATGGTCGGTAGGTGGGTGGCTCTGTTTGGGGCCGCGCTTTGTGGGTGGGGGGTGTGGGGCCCGTTTTGGGGTTTGTTTGTTTGGGGGTTCACGTCGCTCTTATCAATAAGGTTTTTCAAAATATCTTTGCCTTTGGCAAAATCATTTTGAGTGCGCCGGTTCGGTGCGCACAGTATAGTTGGGCGAACCACCCAACCCGATAAAGCATGGCAAGCAGTGGG
>CANQKZ010000044.1 GCA_947624585.1 uncultured Oscillospiraceae bacterium
CCCACGGCGGTGCCGGCGATGATGATGTCGCCCTGCTTCAGGGTGCCGTTCTGCACCAGGACGGTCATGATGGGGCCCCGGCCCTTGTCCAGCCTCGCCTCGATGACCACGCCCCGGGCCTCCCGGTTGGGATTGGCGCGGAGCTCCTGGACCTCGGCCAGGACCACCAGATTTTCCAGAAGGTCCTGGATGCCCTCGCCGGTCTTGGCGGAGATGGGACACACGATGGTGTCGCCGCCCCACTCCTCGGGGACGATGTCGTACTCCGTCAGCTGCTGCTTGATGCGCTCGGGGTTGGCCCCGTGGACGTCCATCTTGTTGATGGCCACCACGATGGGGATTTTAGCCGCTTTCGCGTGGTTGATGGATTCGACGGTCTGGGGCATGATGCCGTCGTCGGCGGCCACCACCAGGATGGCGATGTCCGTGGCCATGGCGCCTCTGGCGCGCATGGAGGTGAACGCCTCGTGGCCCGGGGTGTCCAGGAAGGTGACGGGACTGCCGTTGACCATCACGCGGTAGGCGCCGATGTGCTGGGTGATGCCGCCGGCCTCGCCGGAAGCCACGTTGGTGGAGCGGATCTTGTCGAGAAGGGAGGTCTTGCCGTGGTCCACGTGGCCCATGACCACCACCACGGGGGCGCGGGGCCGCAGCTCCTCCTCGGAGTCCTTGCGGTCGTCGATGAGCTTCTCCTCGATGGTGACCACCACCTCGTGTTCCACCTTGCAGCCAAGCTCCATGGCCACAAGGGCGGCGGTGTCGTAGTCGACGGTGTCGGAGACGGAGGCCATGACGCCCATCTTGATAAGGGCCTTGACCACCTCGGCGCCGGTCTTCTTCATGCGGGAGGCAAGCTCGCCCACCGCGATCTCGTCGGGGATCTGGACCCGGACGGGGGCCTTCTTGGCCACCTCGAACTGGAGGCGGCGGAGGCGGTCCCGCTCCTCCTGGCGGCGCTTGGCGGATCTGTCCTGGGCGGGATTTGTGCGCTGCTGGCCGCCCTTCTTCTTGATCTGCTCCTTGCCGCGCTTCATATTCTGGGCACGCTCTCCGGCCATCTGGTCGAAGCGCTCGTCGTACTTTTCGATGTTGATGGTGACGCCGGAGGTGTCGATGACGCGCTTCTGCTTCTCCGGGCGGGGCTTGAACTCCTTCTCCGGCTTTGCCTGGGCGGCGGGCTGTGCCTGGGGCTGAGCGGGCTCCTGGAGCTGGGGCTGCTTGCCCTGGCCCTGCTGGTTCTGCTGGCCCTTGTTCTGACCCTTGCCCTGATTCTGCTGGCCCTTGCCCTGGGACTGCTGGCCCCTCCCCTCGCCCTGAGACTGCTTTTTGGGCTCCGGCTTGGAGGCGGGCTTCGTCTCCTGATACACATCCGCGATGGACGCCATCTGGTGGTGCTGTGTCAGATACTCAAAAATGTAGTCCAGCTCCTGGTTTTCGAGCACCTGCATATGATTTTTGGGCGTAGTGGCATACTTCGTCAGTATCTCCGTAACGACCTTCGTGGCGACCTTGAAGTCTTTAGCCACCTCATGCACCCTGTACTTTACAATTATTGCCATACTTGAAAAATCATCCTTTCAGATACTCGAATATGTCTTATGGAGGAGGAAACGCGCTTGGAGATATGTGCGTTATTTCTTTCCGCCCCGGCGGAGATTCCGCTCGTGGCGGCGGGCTTCCTTCTGGCGCTCCCGCGCCTTTTTGTTCTTCTCGTCGAGGGCGGCCTTTATATCCTCACAGCCGCCGGACTCGGCGGAGAGCTTGTCGATGAAGGCGCTGGCGAAGGATATGTCGGTGACGGCGGCGGCGCTGACGGGGCCCCGGCCCAGAGCGGCGCCCAGCTCCTCCGAAGAGAAGGGGAGGGGGGCTATGGGGCAGCGCCCGGCGTCCGAGGCGTTCCCGGCGCGGACCAGGGCGTTGCGCCCGGCGTCCGAGGCGGTGAGGATGACCCGGGCCTTCCGGTCACGGGCGGCCATGGCGATGTACTCCTCGCCCACGGCCACCTTTCCGGCCTTCATGGCAAGGCCGAGAAAACTGAGGGCGCTCATTCCTTCGCCTCCATCTGCGCTTTCAGCGTCTCAAAGACGCTCTCGGGGATCTCCGCGCTCAAGGCGCGGCCCAGGGCTTTGGATTTGATTGCCTTTTTCAGGCACTCGGGGCTGGGGCAGATGTAGGCGCCCCGGCCCGGCTTCTTGCCCCTGGTGTCGATGGAAACCTCGCCCTCCGGCGAGCGGACCACGCGGACAAGCTCCCGTTTGGGCCTCTGCTCCCGGCAGCCCACGCACTGGCGCACGGGGATCTTTTTTTGGACCATGGCGATCATATCCTTTCCGCGTGAGGCTTTCAGAAAAGGGAAAAATGTCAGCCCTCGAAGCTTTCGGGCTTGATGTCGATCTTGAACCCGGTGAGACGGGCGGCCAGGCGCACGTTCTGGCCCTCCTTGCCGATGGCCAGGGACAGCTGGTTGTCCGGGACGATGACCCGGCAGACCTTGGAGTCGTCCAGGAACTCCACCTTCGTGACGGAGGAGGGGGACAGGGCGGCGGCCACATACTCGCAGGGGTCCTCGGAATATTTTACGATGTCGATCTTCTCGTCGTGGAGCTCCTTGACCACGGCTCCCACGCGGCCTCCGCGAGGCCCCACGCAGGCGCCGATGGGCTCCACCTCGGGGTCGGAGGACCAGACGGCGATCTTGGTGCGGCTGCCCGGCTCACGGGCGATGGACTTGATCTCCACGGTGCCGTCCATGATCTCGGGGACCTCCAGCTCGAAAAGGCGCTTGACAAGGCCGGGGTGGGTGCGGGAGACGCGGACTTGGGGGCCGCTGCCCATCTTGCGCACGTCGATGACGTAGACGCGGACCATGTCGCCCTCCCGGAGGACCTCGCCGGGGACGCGCTCGTCGCCGGGCATGACGGCCTCGGTGTACTCGCTGCCCGCGCCCAGGTGCAGGGTGACGGAACCACGGACGGGGTCGACGCGGGCCACGGTGCCGGTGAGGATCTCATGGCCCTTGGTGGAGAACTCCTGGTAGACCTGGCTGCGCTCGGCCTCCCGGATGCCCTGGATAATCACCTGTTTCGCGGCCTGGGCGGCGATGCGGCCGAACTTCCTGGTGTCCATGGGGACGTTCACCGTGTCGCCCACCTCGGCGCGGCGCACGAAGCGCTGGGCCTCCTCGGGGGTCAGCTCGATGTCCGGGTCCTCCACCGTCTCCACCACGTCCTTGCGCACGTACATGGCGATGCGCTTCTTCTCCTCGTCCACGTCCACCACCATCCGGTCCTCGGCGGCGGGGCTGTCCTTGCGGAGGGCGGCCAGGAGGGCCTGGCGGATCTTCTCCAGCATATCCGCCTTGGGGATGCCCTTTTCCTTCTCAATGTCGGCCAGGGCGTCAAAAAAATCTGCGTTTATACCGTTCGTTGCGTTCATGACAGTATCTCCTTGCACTCAAAGTGCCTTTTATTCAAGTCTCAGGTGGACGGAGGCGATCTGGGCCGGGGTGAAGGCGACGGTCCCGCCGTCCTTCGTCTCCAGGGTGACGGCGCCGGAATCATAGCCGCGCAGATACCCCAGGTACTCCTTCCGGTCGCCCACGGCCCTGTAGAGCTTCACGGCGCAGTAGGAGCCCATGAAGCGCTCAAAGTCCGAGGGCCGCTTCAGGGCGCGCTCGAGCCCGGCGGAGGACACCTCAAAGTTGTAGCTCTGCTCGATGGGGTCGGCCTCGTCCAGCATGGGGTCCAGGGCCCGGGAGACGGCCTCGCAGTCGTCGATGCCGACGCCGCCCTCCTTATCGATATACACCCGGAGGTACCACTCGCCCGCCTCGCGGACGAACTCCACGTCCCACAGCTCACAGCCCCGGGCCTCCACCACGGGGCGGGCCATTTCGGCGACGGTTTCCGTGACCTTGCTCATCCCATCACTCCCTGTACGGTATTTTTCTCACTCAAAATTTGCGCAAAAAAGAGTGGGAACATACCCACTCAAGCAAATCCTCATACCAACACTAGAAGTATATCACAAAATTTTGGGCTTTGCAAGTGTTTTTTCAAATTTCCCGGTGAGAATCGGAAGAAATTTTGCCGGCCGGCGGCGCGAAGCCGTTTGACCATTGACAAATCGGCCCGGTTGGCCTAAACTGTTACCATAATATATTCCTGAGGAGGGACAGGCATGACAGGAAAAAGACTGATCGCGCTTCTGGCCGCGTTTGCCTTGCTGAGTTCCGCCGCCGGGTGTTCCCGGCGCGGGGAGGAGGAAATGACGCCGGGGGACGGGACCCAGACGGTGACGCCGCCGGAGGACACGGGCTCCCAGTCCGGGCAGGACGACGGGCAGGACGCGGAGCAGGGCGGTCGGCCGGACACCGGCGCGGACGGCGGGACCGGCGGCGAGCCTGACGGAGAAGGCCCTGACAGCGCGGACCCAGACGGCGGCGATCCCGACGGCGGGGAAGGGGACGGGCCGGAGGACGGCGGGCAGGAGGCGTTATCCGTGCTGTGCGCCCCGCCGGGGCCTGTGGCGGAGGCGCTTACGGTGGCGGTGCCGAGCGGCTGGACCCTGGAGACGGCGGAGGACGCTGTATCGAGGCTCGAAAGCGGCGAGGCTCGGGCGGCGGCGATCCCCCTGGGGGAGGCGGCGCGGCTCTACAACGCCACGGACGGGCGGGTGCGTGTCCTCGCCCTTCTGTCCCTGGGCGGCTGGGTGGTCGCGGAGCGGGGAGACGGGATCGGCTCCGTCTTCTCCCTGGCGGGCCGCACGGTGGCCGTCCCCGAAAACGCGCCGGAGGCCGCAGCGGTGTTTGAGTACATCATGAGGGAGTACGGCTTTGAGCCGGGAGACACCGTCCTCATCGAGAAGTCCGCCGACGCCGGGAGCGAGGATATCGCGTTGCTGCCCTCGGACCTTCCGGAAAACGGCGGTCAGCGGGCGGCCATCGACCTTCTGGAGGAGTGGGAGAACGTCACCGGCAGCCGGATGTGGCCGGGGATGTGTCTGGCGGTCCGGGCCGACGCGGAGGACGCGGACGCGCTGGCAAGCGCCGCGCGGAGCGCCGTCGAGGGGGCGGAGTCGGGCTGTACGGGCCTGGAGTTCCGCTGGGTTTCCGGGGCGGAGGAGCTTCGGGAGACGCTGGAGGAGTATCTGACGCTGCTCTACGAGCTGGATCCCTCTCTCATCGGCGGGTTCATACCGGACGACGGGTTTTATATGTAACGCTAATATCCAATTAAAACGAGACACCAAGCGGCGAGGATTTTTTGCGTCAGACGAGGAAGACCGCTCGGGGAATACCGTATGTATTTCCAAGTGGGCTGACGAAGTATGGCGCAGAAAAGGCCGTCGCGAATGTCTTGTTTTGATTGAACATTATAGCAATCCGGCAAAATAATGACGCAAGTTCGACGCGGCAATGAGCGAGGCTAGCGTTGTCGTCCTTGATGGGCGTCAGCCCGCCTGCGTCCTCCGCCTCGCCCCGCACTCATTGTCATCGTCTCCTTTTGCGCCATTATTTCGTCGGATCGCTATAGTATAAACACTACGACAGATGAAGGGGCCGCGCGGGCGGCCCCGGATTTTGTCGCATCCTACGGAGATCACGGAGAAATGACCATGCTAACCAAATACATCGGGGACCGCCGGTTTTACAGGAACGCCATGGCGGTGGCGGTGCCCATTATGATCCAGAATTTCATCACAAATTTCGTCTCGCTTCTGGACAACCTGATGGTGGGGCGCGTCGGGACGGCGCAGATGAGCGGGGTGGCCATCGTCAACCAGGTGCTGTTCGTGGTCAACCTGTGCGTCTTCGGCGCGGTGTCCGGGGCGGGGATCTTCACCGCCCAGTACGCCGGGAGCGGGGACCGGGAGGGGGTCCGGGCCACGTTCCGGTTCAAGCTCATCACCATCCTGGTCATCGCCGCCGCCGGGATCGGCGTGCTCCTGGGCTTCGGGGACGGGCTCATCCGCCTGTGGCTCCGGGGGGAGGGGAGTCCCCGGGAGGCGGAGCGGTTTTTGGAGTACGGCAGGCAGTATCTTGCGGTGATGCTCTGGGGGATCCCGCCCTTCGCGGTGTCCAACGTCTACTGCTCCACCCTCCGGGAGAACGGGGAGACGGTGGTCCCCATGGCCGCCGGGGTCATCGCGGTGGCGGTGAATCTCTTTTTCAACTACGCGCTGATCTTCGGGCACTTCGGCGCACCGGCCATGGGCGTCCGGGGCGCGGCGTGGGCGACGGTGATCTCCCGGTATGTGGAGCTGGCCCTGGCCGCCGGGTGGACCCATACGCACCCGGGGAAAATGCCCTTCGTCCGGGGGCTCTACAGGACGCTGCGGGTGCCGGGGGCGCTGGCGGGGCAGATCCTGCGCAAGGGGACGCCCCTTCTCCTGAACGAGGCCCTGTGGGCGGCGGGGATGGCGGTGCTCAACCAGTGCTACTCTGTCCGGTCCCTGGACGTGGTGTCCGCCATCAACATCGAATCCACCATCTGGAACGCCATGAGCGTGGCCTTTATGGCCACGGGGAACGCGGTGGGGATCCTCATCGGCCAGAAGCTGGGGCAGGGGGTGGATCACGAGCTGGTGATGGACGAGTTTCGCAAGCTCACCGCCTTTTCGGTGTTCCTCAACGTCCTGACGGCATTGCTGATGGTGGGCGTCTCGCCCTTCTTCCCGCGCCTCTACGCCACCACGGAGGCGGTGCGGGCCCTGGCCTCCCGGTTCATCCGGGTCCAGGCGGTGATCTTGCCGCTATACGCCTTCACCAACTGCTGTTACTTCGCCATGCGCTCCGGCGGGAAGACGGTGATCACCTTCCTCTTCGACTCGGTGTTCGTCTGGTGCGTCAACGTACCGCTGGCGTACTGCCTGAGCCGGTTCACCGCCGTCCCCGTGGTACCCATGTATTTTCTGGTCCAGGCCACAGAGGCGGTCAAGTGCGTCATCGGCTCCGTCTTCATCAAAAAACGGGCGTGGATGCAGACCATCGTGCGGAGCCCCGCCGGAGAGGGGACCGGGCCGGAGCTCCGGGACGCCCGCCCCTGACCGGATGTCCCCTTCTATGAGATAAACGTTCCCTCAAGGGGGTCGGTGTACGCCAGACAGCACTCGCGCCCGTAGAGCATGGCGGCGGGGATGCGCCAGGGGAGGGTGTCGAAGAACTTGTCGGCCGCGAGGACGCCGTCCACGTAGATCTGGGCCGTGTCGAAGGGTGTCTCCACGGTGACGAAGCCCCGGCCCGAGGTGACGCGCAGACGCCGCCAGCGGATGGGGCGATCCCCGCCCAGGCGCAGCTCCTCCGGGTACGGTATCTCGAAGGGGGCCTCGCAGGGGACGGACTCCAGGCGGGCCCGGGGGTTCCACACGTCGATGTCCCCCAGCTCCTCCTCGTCCCACTCCTCCCGGTCCTCCTGTCCGGCGGTGTGGAGGCGTCCGTCCAGCTCGTAGACGTCCCCCTCCCCGCCGAAGTAGAGGACGCCGTTCAACCGCCGCAGCGTCCTGGCGGCGTCCCAGGAGAGGCAGCTCAGCCGGACATCGCCCGCGAACAGGGTCGACGAATCGAACTCGCCCCGGCACTCCATCACCTCCCGGCCCCTCAGCTTGAAGCGGGGCGGGATGCCGGGGACGGCGGCGAAGGTGTACGTGCTGTCCGTCCGGCAGACGAGCTGGGCGGTGGCCCACTCCAGCGTCTCGGAGCCCATTTTCAGGTTGAAGGGCAGGATGAAGGCGATATCCCCCGCAACGTCAATGGGTGGGAACTCCACCCCCAGGGGGCGGAGGCGCACGCCGCGCACATCCTCCAACTCCATATGCCGCTGGTGGTGATTTACGAAGACGAAGCCGCTCTCCCCGTCCGTGCGCATGGCGTACCGCAGACGCTTTCGGTCCGTCTCCGGTACGAACTCCTCCGCCGGAACGTGCTCCATGGGGGCGAGAACGTCCCCGAAGTCCCGGGCGAACAGGTGCAGGAGGTTCAAAAGCCTGTACTGCTCCCGGATCTCGCCGTACTGGGAGATGGGGGCCTGGAAGTCGTAGTTCAGCACCGGCACGTCGTTGGGGTACCCGGTGGCCCGGGACTCCTGGAGGGTGGTTTTCCCGATCTTGTTTGTTCCGCCGTGGAACATATAGTATCCGATCAGGTTGTTCCCACACCCCAGCTTCACCAGGCTCATGGCGTACACGTCCATGGGGCTGATGACGGGCCGCCGGCGGTGGGTGGGCTGGATGCCGCCGCCCAGCTCGCAGGTGGCGTAGGGGTACCGCTCGTAGGGCAGACGCCAGCCGTCCGGGGCGGTCTTCCCCAGAAGGTCCATGCCCACGGCGGCGTCGTTGCGCTCCGGGTTGAAGGCGTGGTGGACACAGGGCGGCAGCTCCTCCGCGGTCTGCGCCCAGGGCGCGTCCGCGTAGCCGCCGAAGACGGGGACGAACTCATCAAGGGGGATCTTCGCCCCGAACATACTGTTCCACCCGGTCACCGTCCAGAGGGGCGCGTCGAAGCCGATCTCCTGTGCCAGCCTCTTCAGGGCCAGCAGGTGCTCCGGCGCGTCCACCAGCTCGTTTTCGATCTGGATGCCAATGACCGGACCTCCGTCCTTATAGAAGAGGCCCCGGACCTCGTTGAAGATGTGTTGATACCATTTTCCGGCCCGCGCCATGTAGCCGGGGTCGTTGGAGCGGAGCCGGAAGGGCTTTTGAAGGAGCCAGTCGGGCAGGCCGCCGTTGCGCACCTCCCCGTGGCACCAGGGCCCCAGGCGCAGAACCACCTCCAGCCCCTGGCGCTGTGCCTCCAGGAGGAAGGCGCGCACATCCCGGTCGCCGGTGAAGTCAAATTTTTCCTCTTCCTCCTCGTGGTAGATCCAGAAGAGGTAGGTGGACACCACTGTGATCCCCCCGGAGCGCATCTTGGCAAGCTCCCGGGGCCAATTTTCCCGGCTGTCCCGGACGAAGTGGTACTCCCCCATCACCGGGATGAAGGGCCGCCCGCCCCGCTCAAAATACCGGCTGGTCACGTCGATGCGCTCCCCCGCCGGGTCGGAGCCGCCCAGGTTGAGATGTCCCCGCAGGATCTCCGTGGGCTTATATTCTTTAAACTTATACTCCATATTTTCACCACCTGTGCTCCAAAAGCGCCCGGTATTCGTCTTCAGTGATCGTGAGGACGCCGCCGTGGCGCTTTTTCGTCCTCCCCATATCGTACTCGCCTTCCCCCAGGATCCGGAGCTGTCCGCCCGCCAGGTCCTCGGACACCATGGGCAGGTATCCCAGCCCGGCGGCGAACCGGTCGGCGATGAGGCACCAGCCGCCGCCCGGCAGGGGGTACGCCTCCGGCCCCTCCACGCCGTAAAGGGCGTCCAGCACGGGGCAGGGCACGGGCGTGAAGCCTGAGTACAGGTCCTCCGACGCCTCCAGGGTCAGCCGCTTCGTGACCTCGCTCTTGGTGACCCGCACCCAGCGGTCCCCGGCGCGGACGAGGGTGGTGTCGATGACGGACATCTCGTCCTCCAGGTAGAGGAAGGGCTTGGAGAAGGTGTCAAAATCCCCGGTAAATGTGCCGAAAACACGCTGTTTCGGCTCGTTTTCGCCGGGGAATTTCACATTGGAGGCGAAGAACACGAAAAATACGCCGCGTTTTCCGTCGAAGACCGCCTCCGGCGCCCACACGTTCCCCGCACCGGGGATTCCCACCGTTCTGGCTCGCGGCGCGGACCAGTGGAGGAGGTCGTCGGACTGCCACACCACCAGGTCCCGGCTGCCCACGGTCACCGCCTCCCGCCAGGAGGTTCCGGCCCCGATGCACAGGTCTGTGGCGATGACGAACACCCGCCCGGTGGCCGGGTCCCGGACCGGGAAGGGATCCCTCGCCCCGCCGGTACCGCCCTCCCAGCGCAGGACGGGCCGCCCTCCGTTCAGGTCCTCCCACCGGAGGCCGTCGCGGCTCACCGAGAAGTACACCTGCTCGCCGTCGGGCTGTTCGCCGGTAAAATATGTAAAGAGCAAGGGCATCAGATCTCTCCTTTCAGAATGGCCCGGACCGTCTCCGCACCCATCTCCTGACTGGGCGCGAAATCCGGGGAGGTCATGTAGGTATAGACGGCGCGGCGAAGTGCCCGGGCCTCCGGCGCGTCGATATCGCGGAGCCCCAGGGTGCAGACCATCAGCCGCCCGCCCAGGCACCGGCACTCGAAGATGTAACTCAGGTTCCGCAGATAGGCGTAGGAGTCCAGAAGCGTCACAACGCTTTCCGTCCCCGCCGGGACGCGGACGGCCCTGGCCCCCGCCATGCTCCACCACTGCCAGTCGGTGTGGGAGCCGGTGGGGAAATCGCGGAAGATGGGGTGGTTTTTGTCGATAAACATCCCCATGGCCCCGGACTGCCAGGGGAAGGTGCCCACGGACCAGAAGTCGGTGGAGAACTGGCCATTGACGGAATTTGGCAGCGCCTCCTCCGTGGAGTCCGGCGCCAGGAGGACGCACCCGCCGCCCCGCAGGACCTCCTCCGCCCGCTCGTCCAGCTCCCGGCACTCATATACCGAGGGCGGGCAGACGGGGGCGCCGTCGGTATAGACCCAGATGCCGTACTCGTTCCTGTGCCCGTCCAGCTCCAGCGCCAGGGTGTACCGGGCCGGGGCCGGGAGGCCCTTCAGCGGCATCGCCACCGTCCCCAACCGCGCAAGACTTCCCGGCTCCACTCTGACGGGCATCAGCGACCCGCCAACGTCCACCCCCGGCCCCGTCAGGGACCAGAGCGGCGCCCCGACGGCGGCGGTCTTTCCGTAATTTGCCATTACCGCCGGGACGAAGAGGCCGTCGGACACGTTGAAGGTGCGCCTGTCGAACCGGAGCAGAGGCAGGCAGTCGGAGAAAAACGCCCGGAACCGCTCGGGGGCGGCAAAAGCACCGGGCTTGGGCTTCAAATGGGAGTTCAGCATCCCCACCAGGGCGGTACCCTGGCCGGGGAAGTCCTGGAGTCCCAGAAGGCTTATGCCGCCGAATCCCGGCGTGGCCAGCGCGGCCTCCACCTCCGCCCGGTAACAGAGAAGGGCCAGCTCCCCCGTGGCCTCCGTGTACGCCCGCCAGCGGGGCATGAGGCCGCGACCCTCCACTTTGTCCCGGATGAGCCGCAGATTGGCCGGGTCCGTGACGCCGTGAAAATCGTCGATCTCGCCGAAATCCGGCAAGATCTCATACTGCCCCACCTCGAAGGACATCACGGGGCCGGAGAAATCCGCCCGGACGGCGGCCATGGCCTCGCTGTAGTCGGTGTCCGGGGACCCGCCCTCATTGAGCCAGCCCCGCATCCCGTCCATGGTGGCCCGGAGGGGGCGGCCCAGGTAGGAAAAGGAGGTATAGAAGTCCGCGCCCCGTTCGGTCCGCCGCTCCCCGTAGTGGTTGTTGGACCCGGGGGCGAAGAGCCGCGTGGGGTCCGTGGCGTGGGCCAGGTCCAGAAGCTCCTCCATGAACCGGTGGCCCTCCTCCCCGGCTTGGAGCTCATTGCCCAGGGTCAGCATCACGAAGGAGGGGTGATTGGCGTACTCCCGCAAAATGGCCCGCAGCTCCGCCCGGTAGTATGTCCGGCTCGCCTCATCCCCGAAGGCGTCCCGTGGGTCCCAGTGGGAAAGCTCCGGCTGCATCAGGACGCCCAACTCGTCCGCCGCCGCGAAGGCCGCCTCCGGCGGGCAGTGGGAGTGGAAACGAAGATGGTTGACGCCGTAACTCCTGTAGGTCCCGATGATCCGCCGCCAGCTCTTCACATCCGTGGGCTCGTGGCCCGTCTCCGGGAACACGGCACAGTTGGCCTCGCTCCGCAGGAATATTTTTCTGCCGTTCAGCGCAAACTGCCCGTTCAGCGCCCCAAAATCCCGGATGCCGAACCGGACGGTCTCCGTCTCCTCCCCCAGGGAGGCGGTGAGCTCATAGAGGTTCCCCTCGTCCACATCCCACCGCCGCGCGTCGGGCCGAAGGGGCGGCTCACACTCCCCCGCCCCCGCCTCCGCCACGGCCAGCGCCCGGAGGGCGGGGCTTGCCAAAATCACCGGCTCCGCCGTCTCCCCGTCGATCTCCCACCGGACGAGCAGTCCGCCGCCCCGGGGGTAGACCCGGAGGGAGGTGAAGATCGCGGGGCCGTGGACCGTCAGGCGCACGGCCCCCAGGATACCGGTCCAGTTGGTCTGCGTCTCGTCCGTGGCGGTGGAGGAGGTGACGATGGCCCGCCGGGGCAGGCCGGGGTAGGAGTTGTCTGAAATAAATGTAAACTCGTCGTCCCCCGTGAGCAGCCCCGTCACCTCGAACCGCCGGGGCGTCGACAGAGTGGGCTCCGTCAGCTCCCGCGCCCGGACGCCGTTGACATAGAGCTCCAGCGCCCGCGCCCGCTCGCACTCCAAAAGGACCCGCCGTCCCGCCGGGATCTCCGTCCGCACCCGCCGAGTGAACTTTGCCGGTCCCTCGTAGGTGACCTTCCTGGTGAGCCTGGTGGCGATGGCGTCCCCGCCCCGCAGCGCCTCGTTCACCGGCTCGTCCGGGTGCCAGGGCGCGGCCACGGTGTCCGGGAACCCCATCCCGGCCTCGTCCAGCGTCCCCGGCAGACGCACAAATCCCGCCTTGCCGGGAATCTCACACCGCCACGGCCCGGAGAGGTCGATGCTCTTCGTATCAAAATTTTCCATATTGCGCTCCCCCCTCCGCAAACGCAAGCCGCCCGCTCCGCGCATACCGCCGACGCGGAGCGGCTTTTCCCGCCAGCACACGGGAATTTTCATTTCTTTTTCCTGTAATTTGATACCGCCGCGACGACTCCCACAACGATTGGAATCATAGCGCAGAACATAATCAGGCCAAAATTCTCGATCATTTTTCCCCTCTCAAGTCCCATGTGTTTTCCCTTGCTTTTGCCCTTATTAGACGAAACAAGGGATTCATTGATTCAAATGCCAAGCTGCTTTTTTCGGAAAGTAATCAGCTCTCGACATTTGAGAGCGAAATACCCCCCTCGCATAAACCTATTCTTTCCCGCACTTTCTGCAATTTTCCCTTGTATTCGCCTTTATCAGATGCAGGGCAAAGGTAAATTCGTGTAAAACCATATAAGGGAACAAGGTGAGTAAACCGCGATAAATCCTTTAGTTTCAAGGCATTTCGCCCGTTCAATCGGTAAAGTCTATATCATATCTTGTCCCATGTGAAAGCAATACGCCATCTGTCAGCTTATACTAATACAAAGAATACAGGTATTTTCATCACTATAGCAATCCGATGAAATAATGGCGCAAAAGGAGGCGATGACAATGAGTGCGGGGCGAGGAGGAGGACGCAGGTGGGCTGACGCCCATCAAGGACGACGAAGCTAGCCTCGCTCATTGGCGCGCCAAACTTGTGTTATTATTTCGTCGGATTGCTATAGTATCAGAAAATCTCAAACCGCAGCGTCCGCGCCTCGAACCCCTCCGTCTCCACCGTGATCTCCGCGTTTCCCGGCGTATACCCCGCCCGGACGGCCAGGGTCAGATGGCCCTGGTATGTGGATGCCCCGTCTCCGGCGGGGAAACCGTGCCAGGGGTCGCCGTTGTCGGCGAGGATTTCAACGCCCCCGGCGGCGCGCCAGGAGACGCGGCGGTCCTCCAGCATATACCGCTCGCCGTGGGCGTCCTCCAGGTACACGTCCACGAAGGAGATGCCGCCCGTGGGGATCCGGTCCCTGTCCCGCTCCACCCGGAGGGACGCGGCCACATGGTCGGAATACAGCACGTCCTCGCACACCTTTATCCCGCCCCGGTACCCCTCCGCCCGGAGCTTACCGGGGATGAAGGGCAGCCAGAAGTGGACCATGCCGTCCTCAAAGTCCTCAAGGCGTCCTGTGCGCACCTGCTGGGAGTTCTGGATGAGCCGCACCGTGTCGCAGTTAGTGAACGCCGCCACGTGCAGGACCTTCTCGAATTCCTTATAATTCCAATGTCGCCGCATCTGGGGGAACCCCCACATCCCCCTGGCCCCGTCCCATGGCTCGGATTCGTCAAAGACGGCCAACTTCAAAAAGGGCTCCTCCTTCCACTGGGCGGCGCAGTACCAGGCCCGCAGCTTCGGCTCTCCCGTGGAGTCCAGCAGGTCCCCGGTCCAGCCCCGCAGAGGCCAGAAGGGGCTCTCGCCCAGGTAGTCCGCCCCCGCCCAGACGCAGGCGCCGCAGACCCAGTCGTGTTCCTTCACCGTGCGGTAGGGCGACTCGGGCCGCACGTCCACCTGGTTGTGGTACCGGGAGTCGCACCGGTAATAGGTCCGCACCTCCGCCCCCAGAACGGGCTTGCGCATCCCCGACTCCCGCAGCCGCTCGTAATACTGCTCCATGTAGTTCCCGGCGAACACATCCACGCACTCCGCATACCGCCGCGCCATGGCAAGAAGCCGCGCCAGGGGCATGGTGTCGTTGGCGTTGGGCAGGCAGAAGCCGATGAGCACACTGGTGACGGCCCGGGTGGGGTCCAGCCTCCGGCAGGCGTCGGTCAGCTCCCGGAGATGCTCATAGAACCGCTCGGTGTACTGGCCGCGCACCTCGTTGCCCACGCTCCATAGGATGACGGAGGGGTGGTTGGCGTCCCGGCGGATCATTGTCTCCAGGTCCCGGAAACGCCACTCCGGGAACACCGCGTCGAAGTACATCCCGCTCCCGTCCCACTTGTCATAGAGCTCGTCGATGACCATCAGCCCCAACCGGTCGCACAGGTCGTAAAATTCGGCTGCCTGGGGGTTGTGGGCGGTCCGCACGGTGTTGACGCCCAGGGATTTGAAGGTCCCGAGCCGCCGCTCCCACACCTCGATGGGCGCCGCCGCGCCGAACACGCCGCCGTCGTGGTGGAGGTTGACGCCCCAGAGCTTCGTCTTCTTCCCGTTGAGGACGAAGCCGTCCTCCTCGTCGAAGAGGGCCGAGCGGACGCCGAAAGCGGTGAAATGCTCGTCCAGCGTCTCCCCGTCCCGCGTAAGCACCGCCGCCGCCCGGTAGAGATTGGGCCTCTCCGGGGACCAGAGCAGGGGGGATTCGAGCCGCAGATCGAAGGCGGTCACAGCCTCCGCCGGTTTTTCCTCAGTATAAACCGTCTCCCCGCCGGGGGCGAAAATTTCAAGTCTCAGCGCGCACCCGGACAAGTCCCCTTCCGTCTCCGCCGTGACGCGCACGGAGGCATAGCCGCAGCGGACGCCGTCCACGTCCGGCACGTCCCCCCGGGGCCCGCGCATCACAGGCTCCGCCGTCACCCGAATTCCGTCGTGGGCGATGTGGGTCTTATTCTGGACCAGGAACCACATATTCCTGTAGAGCCCCGCCCCCGAATACCACCTGTCGCCGCCACGGGCGATCCAGTCCCGGTCCCGGTTGTCCAGCCGCGCCGCCAGCACGTTCTCCCGCCCGAAGTCCAGTCCGCCCGTCAGGTCGCACAGCACCGGCACGTACCCGTAGGGCCTGCCGCCGACGCGGACGCCGTTGAGCCAGATTTCGGAAAACCGCTGGACCCCGTCCAGGAGCACCCGGACGGACCTGCCCCGCCAATCCTCCGGCGGGGTGAACCGGTACCGGTACACCCCCACCCCCTCCCGGGGCCAGAATCCCTGGGCGGCGGGGGCGTTCTCATCCCGGGAATTCTCCATCTGCCAGTCGTGGGGCAGATCCAGCCGCCGCCAGCCGGAGTCGTCAAACTCCCGCTCCACGGCGCGGGGGTCCTCCGTCAGCGCGAAGAGCCACCCCCGGTTTACGGAAATCCTTTCTTTCTCCATGCAAATCCCCTCCCCGGCTCCGCCCCGAGCGTCCTTGCCGCCGCCCGGCGTCTTCCTTTTGTTGAGTGTCCGTATGAAAATTATATATCCAAAAGCCGTCTTTGTAAAGGAAAACAAAACCGGGTGGCGATTTTTCGCCGTACCCGGTTTTTGTATGGGGAACATCTGAACAAATCGCCGTCACAGCTTATACTAATGTTCAATTAAAAGAAGACACCGAGCGGCGAGGATTTTTCGTGTCAAGCGAGGAAGGCGGCGCCGGGAATACTGTATGTATTTCCAAGCCGTATGACGAAGCTTGACGCGAAAAAGACCGTCGTGAATTTCTTATTTTGATTGAATATTAGTATTACTTCTGGCGGCCGATATGACCCTCCCGCAATCCGCGGTCTCGTCCGATCGTTCCTCATTTGTTATCTTTGCGCGGATAAACCTTTTGACCGCCTTGTTCATTTGACGTACAAAAACGTCGCCTGACAAGATCACCTTCCTGGCCGGAAATTCCAAATTATATGTACTTATTCTGTCCCTGACGTCCTTTGTGTTTTCAATTTCGTTCTTAAAAATGTATTCAAGAACATTTTTCGCGTGCCAATAACCCGAGGTCATCGTTTTAAGGATTTCCTCCCGCGTCAGCGTAAGGCTGGATCTCAACGAAGAATCGGGAAAATTCAATTTGATGATTTTGCTGTCAAATTGAGCGTTTTCCAGCACGATATCCCGGTTGTCGAAGTAAAGCAGGATGATGTAGTCCAGTTCCCTGTCGATCAGCGGATAGACCGGGATATTGTCGACCATCGCCCCGTCAAAGTAGATCGTCCCATCGATGTTCACTCCGGTATTAAAAATCGGCAGAGATACACTCGCGGCCAGGTACGGTTCTATGTTCTCCCACCCAACGCCGGTCAAATCGCAATATAACAGCACTCTTTTTCCGATGTTCAACAGCGGAATATAAGAAGCTGTTCTCAATTGCTCCTTCCGAAGCCAACCGGCATACGGAGTCCCGGACATAATCGCCCCGCATCAAAGAGGATACCGTTACACCTCGGCCCTCCGACGTTGAACCGAGCCACAGCTCTCTTGCCTTGTCCAACTGTCCCGTCAAAAACGCGTAAGCGTTAAGGCTGACGACTTATGACGCAAAAAAGCTGTCGAGAATGTCTCGTTTTGGTATTGCTGTTCGTCGGGCCAGGGGTTTGCCTCCGGCTTTCTTCAGACTCCGCCTCACGGCGGACTCCCTTGCCACGAGCTTCGCTTCCCGCCACCGGGCGCGTCGGGGAGCTTTCACCCGTTAGATTTCGCCCATGCCGGGCGCACCGGCGCCGCCGCCAGACTCAGCGCCGGCGCCATAAAAAGAGCAGCAAGCCGTTTTTTCGCTCTTATACCTGTGCCCTTTCCGTCAGGAAGATATGAATCATGTGGAATCATACGAATATTCAATTGGAAGAAGACGCCGGGCGGCGAGGATTTTTCATATCAGGCGAGGAAGGGGAGCCGGAAAACCGTATGTATTTCCAAGCCGCTTGACGAAGCCTGACACGAAAAAGGCCGCCGCGAATTTCTTGTTTTGATTGAAGATCCGTATCCGTATATTCCCGCGCCGGATCCTTATTCACCGGCGTCCACGAAGCCGTAGGCCGCGGCGATGGACTCCGCGTCGATCCGGGCGTAAATGGGCCCCAGGACGCCCGTGTTGGCAAGTCTTCTCATCTCCACCACCGTGTGGTAGGCGTGCTCGATGATGAGCCCGGGCACCCCCACGGCGTTGGAGCCCCGCAGGACCCCGTAGTAGTCCCCCCGATTGCCTGTGCGGCGGCAGACGAGGCCCGCCGTGCTGGGGTCGTCGTCCTTCCAGTCGAACCACTCCACCACCTTCCCCGCCTCCATGGCGGCGAAGGTCTCGTTCTCGGCGATGCCCAGTACGTAGTTCTCATGGGCCAGTCTTGTGCCCACGTCGTTGGCCAGCGCCACCGCCAGGGAATCGTCGCAAGCCAGGGTGTTCAGGATCACCATGGGCTTGTTCACATACATGGGCTGATACCACTCGGGGTACTTGTTGGTCCCGGTCCCGTTGGCGTTGGTGTGGAGCGACACGAAGAGGTCGCACCCGTCGGCGTACAGCCCCCGCTCCTCCACATTGCTTTCGCCGTTCCTGTGGCCGAATAGCTCGATGTCCTTTGTCTCCCTGGTCATGCGGCAGGTGATCCCGTACCTGTCCCGCAGAATGTCCCGGACCTGGAGCCCCACCCCCAGCACGAAGGTACACTCCTCATAGACCAGCCCGTCGTCCTCGCAGACCCCTGAGGAGCCCTTATAGTGTCCCGGGTCCAGACACAGAAGGATGTTGGAGATCAGCGCCGTGTCCCCGGCCGCCCCCACATACCGGCTCTCGTCGGCGGGAAGCGCCTCCACCCGGTATATGTACTGCCGCGGCTCGGAGGTGTCCAGCTTGTCCGCGTAAACCGGGAATAAGCTCG
The DNA here is from genome assembly GCA_947624585.1 of uncultured Oscillospiraceae bacterium. GTDB lineage: Bacteria > Bacillota > Clostridia > Oscillospirales > Oscillospiraceae > RUG626. The sequence continues at coordinate 18,237 of CANQKZ010000044.1, forward strand.
CCGGGACCGTGTCCAGGAGCTCCCATTTTCCGTTCCCCGGCGCCATGCGCATCACCGTGTAGCCTCTGGCCTCCGGCACCGCCCGCCAGTCCAGCCGGATCTCCGTTCTGGACATCCGGGAGGCATTCAGCTCCGTTACGCGGATCTCCGTCCGCTCCGTGTCCGTCTGCTCCGGCCCCGCCATATCGTCCGCCAGCGCCGGGAAGCCCGCCGACAGCAGCGCGGCCAGCGCCAGAGTCATCGTCCATATCTTTATCCTGGCTTTTCTCATATCGGTCCCTCCGGGATCAGATCTATGCGCGAAAAATCGGCTTTTATTCGCGCGCAATCTACATAATACCCTTTTTTCCGCGCCTTGTCCAGTGTTATATTGCGCCAGCGGAAAATCGCCGGAAAACCCGGTTGAATCCGCCGCCGGAATCCTGTATAATGGTCAAAAACCCGGGGAGGCGTGTGGCGTGGACGCGGAATTTTACATGAGGGAAGCTCTTGCCCTGGCCCGTGAGGCGGCGGAGGCCGGGGAGACGCCGGTTGGCGCCGTGGTGGTGGACGGGAAGGGAGCTCTCCTCGGCCGGGGCCGCAACCGCACCGAGGAATTAGACGCCACCTGTCATGCGGAGACGGAGGCCATCCGGGACGCCGCCCGTCATCTGGGGTTCTGGCGGCTGGACGGCTGTTCCCTCTTCGTCACCATGGAGCCCTGCCCCATGTGCGCCGGGGCCGTCTACAACGCCCGTTTGAAGGCCGTCTACTACGGCGCCCCGGACCCCCGTGCCGGAGCCTGCGGCGGCCTCTTCAACCTATTCATGGAGCCCCTGGACCGCCCCGTCCGGGTCTACGGCGGCATCCTGGCCGACGAGTGCCGCCAGGTCCTCGCGGACTTCTTCGCCGCCCGCCGCAGGGCTCATCAACGAGTAAACATTATATGAACAACCCCCTTTAACTCGACAGGAAAACATGGTACACTGAGCGAAAGGAGAT
>CANQKZ010000045.1 GCA_947624585.1 uncultured Oscillospiraceae bacterium
TCTCAAACTGGATCCAACCGTCATTGCAAGACCCCTTCTTCCCGGACCCGCACCCCCACGGCGCGTAATCCCACGGCATGGTCTGCACGGCGGCCACCGTCCCGTCCGCCAGCTTCCCGATAAACGCGTTCACGCCCACAGACTTCGTTGTGTGTCCCCAGTCGTTCCCGTTTCTGTTGACCCCCAGCACATTCAAAAGTTGCTCTCTGTTGGGGTCGTCGTCGCAAGGCTGAACATACCGTTTGACGTTCGGATTGTTGCACCCGGTGTCATGCCAAAGCACGCCCCTGACCTGCATCTTATACGTCTTCTTGTAGCAGGGATTCGTCTTGAGCATACACTGGAGCGGCGCGTTCCCATCATGATACTTCATCCCGGGAACCGCCGCCGCGCTCCCGGCGAACCTGTCATAGTAACATCGTCGCGCATCTTGATGGGGTTGTCCGCGCGCTCATGCAGATCGGTCAGTGGGACGAGGGTGATTTTTTCGGCGGATATTTTCCTTTTTGCGGTTGTCATGCTTCATTCACCTCCTTAACGCAGAGCGCGGCATCCGGGTAAGGATGTTTTCCCGGACGCCGCAGCGTTTGTCGTTAATGAAACATCCTTGCGGTTTTTACATTTTCTGCTGCTTTTTCAGATGTGGAAAAGGAATGAAAAAGTTTAGCCCAAACCCTCAAATCGCCAGTGTTTTCAGGCGTTTTCCGGTTTGTCGTAATTATACCGCAAGGGCACTCTTGTGCCAGCCTGCTTCTGAGCCACGGCGGCAATATAAAAGATGTTCAGGATTACTTAGGCCACTCGGATATCAAGATGACCGCGAACACCTACGGGCATTTGGATTCCTGGAGAAAGCAATTCTTAACGAAGTCTCTTGTGGAAGTCATATCCTGAATGGCCCGACCCATAAAAGGGAAGTCAAGATCTTTCCGGGAAAAATCCAGAAAAATAGTTGAACAGCGCCGGGAAAAGTGTTAGAGAATTTTAGCCACTGATGCAATTTTCGCATGTACAAAAACCCCGTAAAACTTACCGATACCAGGTGAAATCGGTATCCGGAGACACAAAAATGCAGGATAAAGCCGGCGGGGAATTGAAGTGCTAAATTGCCTGTTAGAAAACGCCGGGAAATTTTGCGGACGTCTGTTAGAAAAGTGTTAGAAACGCCCTCTGACGCCCCCCAGAATCCGCTCCGTGCTTCGTCTGCTTTGACGCACGAAAAAGTCCCGAAATCCTACGAAAACTCGTAAAATTCCGGGACTTTCTCAAAAAATTGTTGGTGCGCGAGGCGGGACTTGAACCCGCACGTGCGTAATGCACACTAGAACCTGAATCTAGCGAGTCTGCCAATTCCACCACTCGCGCGTTTGCTTGAGTATAATAGCACAGCGGCGGGGCGGTGTCAAGGGGTTTTTGAAAAATTTTTGTCCTTTTTTCTTCTTCCCTTCAAAGCCCCAGAAGGACCCGGGCGACCTGGAAGTAGATGAGGAGGCTCAGAGCGTCCACGATGGTGGTGATGAAGGGGCTTGCCATGACGGCGGGGTCGAAGCCCAGCTTCTTGGCCAGCAGCGGCAGGGAACACCCCACCAGCTTCGCGCAGATGATGGTGAAGGCAAGGGTGATGCAGATGACCAGGTTCACCGTCACGGTGATGGAAGGGTTGTGCATCAGCCACACGTCCACCAGCTGGATCTTGGCAAAATTCACCACCGCAAGGGATATGGCGCACAGCACGGCGACCCGCAGCTCCTTCCAGATGACCCGGAAGAAGTCGGAAAACTCCAGGTCCCCCACGGACAGGGCGCGGATGACGGTGACGGACGCCTGGGAGCCGGTGTTGCCGCCGGTGTCCATCAGCATGGGGATGAAGGCGGTCAGGGCCACCCATTTTGCCAGGGCGTTTTCAAAGGAGCTGATGATGAGCCCGGTGAAGGTGGCGGACACCATCAGCAGCATGAGCCAGGGGATGCGGGATTTCCAGATCTCGAAGGGCGACATCTTCAGATACGGCTTGTCCATGGGGGTGATAGCGGCCATCTTCTCGATGTCCTCGGTGGTCTCTTCCTCCATGACATCGATGGCGTCGTCCACGGTGACGATGCCCACCAGCCGCGCCTCCTTGTCCACCACGGGGAGGGCGGACAGGTCGTATTTGGACAGGGCGTTGGCCACCTCCTCCTGGTCGTCGGTGGTGGTGACGGAGATGATGTCCGTGCCCATGATATCGGTGATCTGGGTGTCGTCCTCCGCCAGGAGCAGGGACTTGAGGGTCACGTACCCGACGAGCTTTCGGCTGTCGTCGATGACGTAGCAGGTGTAGATGGTCTCCTTGTCCACGGCGCCGCGCCGGATGCGCTTGATGGCGTCCTCGGCGGTCATGCCGGGCCGGAGGGCCACATACTCCGTGGTCATGATGGACCCGGCGGAGTCCTCGGGGTAGTTGAGAAGCTCATTGATGGTCCGGCGCATATCGGGGTCGGCGGATTTGAGGATGCGCTTGACCACGTTGGCCGGCATCTCTTCGATGAGGTCCACCGCGTCGTCCACGTAGAGTTCGTCCACGACCTCCTTCAGCTCCGCGTCCGAGAAGCCCCGGATCAGAAGCTCCTGCTCGTCGGAGTCCATCTCGATGAAGGTCTCCGCCGCCAGCTCCTTTGGAAGGAGCCGGAACATCAGCGGCAGCCGGTTCTCCCCCAGCTCGCCCAGGATGATGGCGATGTCCATGGGCTGCATGGTGACGAAAATGTCCCGGAGCGTCAGGAATTTTTTGTTTTCGATCAGCGTCTCGATGGTGTCTGTCAGGATCGTTGTGTTGGTTTCTGCCATTTTACCTTGTTCCTCCTTTCGTTTTCCGCCCGCCGCGTCTGGGCGCGCCGGGTCCAAAAGGGACACAAGGCACTATGGATCTCAAATCGTCAAAAGGCGAGGCTCTGTCGCGGGCCCGCACCTTCGTTCTCGACCCACCGTGCCTGTACTGCCCGCGTCCATGATCTCACCTCACATTTTCATTGGTTTCGGCTTCCGCCGTAACCTTAAATGTACACCATTTTTCCCCGCAAGTCAACCCCGTACACGCATTTTTCCCCACCCTTTCCGGCGTATACACTGCCCCGGCGGGGGAAAGATAAGCGGGAGGTGAATGAAATGCTGTACAACGAGCTTTACAACGACGGCCTCCCCCTGGGATTCGGGGTGGTGCTGGCCTCCAACATCGCCGCCATGAACAGGTTTTCCAGCCTTTCCCAGCGCGAACGGGAGGAGCTGATCGCCCGGACCCACGGCATAACCTCCCCGGAGGAGATGCGGAATTTCGTGGCCGAGTTCGGGAAAAGCGGCCTGGGCATCCAGTAAAAAGCGTCGGCCCCTCGCGGGGTCGGCGCTTCATTTCTCATCCATCCTCAGCCTTCTCCGGACACGGTTCAGGTGGCGCTCGAAGTGGCCCCGGTCGATGAACCGGGCCAGTACATACTGGTCAAACACCGGCACCGGGCAGGAGTAGAAGCCCAGCCTGCGCTCGTACTCCCCGAAAAGCGCCTCCGGCAGGACCATGTACCCCACGCGCATGGAGGGCGCCAGGGAGTGGGAGAAGGTGTTCAGATAGATGACCCGTCCGGCGCTGTCCATGGAGAAAAGCGGCTCCGCCGGTCTTCTGGACAGGGAGAACTCCGAGTCGAAGTCGTCCTCGACGACGTACCTGTTCCCCCGGGAGGCCCAGCTCAGATATTCCCTCCGCTTCCCGCCGGAGGCGGTGATGCCCGTGGGGAAGCTGTGGTAGGGCGTCACATGGAGGATATCCGCCCGCGTGGCCGCCAGGGCCCGGGAACTGACGCCGTCCCCGTCCAGAGGCAGCAGCTCCACCCGGACGCCCATGGACTCGTACACAAGCCGGATCTTCTCATACCCCGGGTCCTCCACGGCGAAGAGCCGGTCCCGGCCCAGAAGCTGGGCCAGCATCCCATAGAGATACTCCGCCCCCGAGCCCACGATGACCCGGGAGGGCTCCACCCGCATCCCCCGGTAGCGCCCCAGAAAGGCGGCGATGGACCGCCGCAGCTCCGCGCACCCGAAGGCGGGGGGCTTGACCAGAAGGCTCTCCCCGCAGTCGGTGATCACCTCCCGCATGATCTTCGACAGCGCCGAGTACCGGAACCCGTAGTCCCTCCCCCCGGCGGGCTCCTCGTCCCGCAGCTCCGGCACCTCCGGCGCCGGTCTCTTCACCGCCGGGACGTCCTGGGCCGCCGCGAAATACCCGCTCCGCTCCCGGCTCGTGACGTACCCCTCGTCAATGAGGCACCTGTACGCCCCGTCCACGGTGATGACGCTCACGTCCAGGTGCTCCGCCAGCGTCCTCTTGGAGGGCAGACGGCTCCCCGGCTCGATGGCGCCGGAGCGTATGTCCTCCCGTATCCGCTCGTAGAGCCGCAGATACAGCGGCCCCGAGCCCTCCTTTAGATCGTATGTCAGCATTTGGCTATAGGATCCTTTCTTATTCCGGGGATATTTTATATCCAGATCCCATTATAACAGACGCCGCGCCGCAGGTCAAGGGGGGAGAGTTTGAAAAAGTGTACATATTTGAAGCTTGAAAAATTTTTCAAATACAATGTTATTATAAGTTACAACACGGAAAAAAGCAAGGAAAAAATAAACAAATCAAGACATTTTATTGACTTTGTAAAAGTACACTTTATTAAGAAACCGCGTATCCCCGTGTCCACGCGGCGAGTGAACCGTTTCGCTCGCCACAGTTTTTCGCTTTCGACGCCGAAAAGCGTCAAATATTTATAGAAAAGGAGCAAAAGAAGACATGAAAAAAGCGCTGACCATTATTCTCGCGCTCGTTCTTGTCACCGCCTGTCTCACTCTCCCGGCCCTGGCCGCGGAGACGGCGTCGGTCGGCACCGAGGACGAGCTCCGCGCGGCTCTCGAAGAGGGCGTCGCGGAGATCACAGTCACCAGAAACATCACCCTGACCGACACGGTCAACATCACGGGCGCCGTGACCCTCGATCTGGGCGGCAAAACCCTGACCCTTGACCCCAAGGAACCCCTGGGGGTAGAGAATCTTATGGACGCCATCTACATCGACGCCCCCGACTGTAAAGTCACCATCAAAAACGGCGCCGTCAAGGCGGTCTTCGGCAGCGGCGACGCCAAGGCCCGTATGGAGGGCATCGATCTTTTGAACGGCGACCTGACCCTGAAGGATCTGACAGTCACGGGAGACCTTGTCGCTGTTATTACCAACGACAAGGTCTCCGCCATTGAAGACTGCACCCTCCAGGCCTATGAGTTCAAAGACGGTAACGGCACGGTATTCTGCAATTCCCTTTACACTTCGGTGGGCACCGAGATCGACGTGATCCGCGATTCCAAGCTCATAGGCATTACCACCTTCTCCGGGTACAGCGCAGAAACGGAATGGAGCGAGGAGCAAGAGAACACTATTGCCGAGCAAGGCAAGAACATTCCCCCCCATGTCGCCCTCATTGAGAACTGCGAGTTCAGCTATCCCGTTGACAATGTGGACATTGTTGATGTTCGTGTCGGCGCCACCGTCGATGAGATCAAGAACTGCACCTTCACCAGCTCCAACAAGTGGTACGGCGTCAACGGCCTTGTTGTCAACGACGGCGGCAGCATCGGCAAGCTGGAGAAGCTTACCTTCAACATGGGCGCCTGCGGAAACGGCATCGAGGTGCGCGGCAGCGGGTCCATCGGCTCCATCGCCGACGCCGACGTGAACCTGAACGGGAAGTTCGACGAAAATTACGGCTGCTCCGCCATCAGGATCAACGACCCCGAGAGCCATATCGGCGAGATCACCGGCGGCACCCTCACCGTCAAGGAGTGGGGCGAGGGCATCTTCTGCGGCGGAAAGCTGGACAAGGTGTCCAAAACCGCCATCAAAGTACAGAAGACTCCTCAGCCGGATAAGTGGAATTTCGGCATCAACGCCGGAAACTGCGAGATCGGCGTTCTTGAGGACCTGACCATTAACGTCGCCGGAATGGCAAACTCTGACGACGGTTCTCACGCCAACGCCATCAGCCTCTACCAGGCCACTGTCGACACTATCACCGGCATCAAGGCCAACGCCTCGCTGAACCTGGGAGAATGCACCGTCGGAACCGTTTCTGACTCCACCTTCGGCGGCGACGGCGTGGGGATCGGCAACGGCACAAAGATCGATTCCGTCAGCAAGGTGACCCTTGAGAGCGGTATGTTCAATGTGGACGGCATTTCCTATGACGAGAACGGCCAGCCCACAGGCGAAACCCCCGTTACTATCGGCTCCATTGACGGCCTCACCTGCAAGGGCGGCGACCTGCGCATTGCCACCTCCAACGTGGGTGATATGAAGAATGTGGACGTGAACAGCGTCAGCTTTGAGGGCAATTCCTCCGTAGACAGCATCCAGAACCTCAAGGGTGACATAAATACATTCGAGGATGACAGCCAGAAGATCACCATCGGCAATATGAGCGGCATCCAGGCACCGGATCATATCGTCCTCCAGAACGCCGCCTGCGGCGACATCACCGACGTGAAGAACACCAATTTCCTCCAGATCATCAATTGCAAGATGGGCAATATCAGCGATGTCAAGTGCGGCACTCTCTACATCGTGGAGGGGACCGCCGTCGAATCTCTCTCCAATGTCGATGTCGATGAATTCATCGTGGACAGCCCGCGGGACGAGGCGAATATGCCCTTGAAGACCGAGGAGATCGGCTCCGTGGACAAGCTCACCGCTCGCGGCGGCATCATCTGCGGCGGCAAGCTGGGACCCATTACCAACAGCTCCTTCACGGATTTCGGCGAAATCAGCAACAGTGAGATCGAAAGCATCTCCGACAGCACCTTTACATCCACTCAGATGTGGCATGACGAGGAAAGCGGCAACGAGGGGTATAACCCCGCGATTTTCATCAACGACTCCACCGTCGGAAACCTCACGAATATCACCCTCACAAATGGCGGCCTCAGCACCGCCTGGGGCTATACCGACGAGAACGGCAAGCCCTGCTTCCCCAAGAATGTGATCGGCAATATCACCAATATGACCGTAAAGAACGGCGGGATCGACTTCGGCGGCGAGGGCTATGACGGTCAGGGCAATATTGACATGACCGTTTACAACACCGTCGGGAATCTTACAAATGTCAACGTTTCTGACAGCATTATACTTAGATGCGCCAACGCGGGCGACATCCGAGGCTGCTCCGCCGGAGTGGAGTCCTCAGAAGAAGGCGGCGATATCTGGCTCTACAATACCGACGCGGGCGTGATTTGCGGCAACACCGTCACCTGGAGCATAACGCTTGAAAGCAGCAGCGCCAAATCCATACGTGACAATAAAACGATTGTCATTGGGATCCGAACCGATTATGAGCATAAGGAGACGGTCGGAAAAATCATTGGAAATTACGTAGAGCATATGAACCTTTATACGTACCCCGCTTCGGAAGACTCGAAACCGGATAAATCCGCCGAGTATATCACCGTCGGAGAGATTTCCGGCAACACGGTCAGGTACGCCATAACCCCCGGCCAGTATGTTACGGTCGACCTCATTGGGGAAAACAACTATGTTCCTTTGGACGAAGAGTCTGATCTCGACGAAAACGGCAAGCCTTATCCTGTTTTTATCGAGGTACTCGGCCACGTCAAGACGATCATTGCCGATCTTCCCGAGGGAAAACATGAAGTTTATGTATACGATAAAGACATGAACGAAATAAATCTTGGCGAAATCGACTGTTTGAAGGGCGATACCGTTGAGGTCTACAAGGGAATCAACGTCAAGAATCTGGAAACCAAGGAGTTTGAGGTTGTCGGCACCATCGACAGCATAGAAGCCCCCGAGAAGCCCGTTGAATACTCCGACGTGAAGTCCACCGACTGGTTCGCCTCCGTTGTGGACTACGCCACCTCCCACAACATCATGGGCGGGACCGGCGACGGCTTCAACCCCAACAAAGTCACCACGCGCGGCACCGTGTTCACCATCCTGGCCCGCGCCGCCGGTGAGGACGCCACTCCCGCCGCCGGTGAGCAGTGGTATCAGAAGGGCCTCGACTGGTCCGTGAAGGTGGGCGCCTCCGACGGCACCAACCCCAACGACTACATCACCCGCGAGCAGCTGGCCGTCATCCTCTACCGCCTGGCCGGTTCCCCCGCCGTCAAGGCCGACCTGAGCGGCTTCACCGACGCCGATCAGATCCACGACTGGACCGGCTTCCCCGAGGCCATGGCCTGGGCCGTCTCCGAGGGCATCGTCACCGGCAATAACAACGCCCTGAACCCCCTGGGCACCGCCACCCGCGTCGAGGCCGCCGCCATGATCATGCGCTTCGTTGAGAAGGGCTACATGGATTGATCCCTTGCACGCAGCACACCTTCGGAGGCCCGGCATCCGCCGGGCCTCCGGTTTTTGCGCGCGGAGGATCCGGCGGCGCGGGCGGACAGGGGAGATGTATAATCGTTCCCGGATCGGGAAATAATACCCAGGGGCGATCCAATGGTCATCGAGCGAAGCGTAAACGGAAAGAAGATCGACGTTGAGACTTTTGAAGAGTTGAAGGTTTACAGCGAGACTTCCGAATACATCTTTAACACGGTCCTGCGCCGCTTAAGAGAAAGAGAAAACAGCCTTATTTTGCCACAGCGGAACGTCCGCGCCAACGGTTGAAAAGAAAAGAAAAAAGTGTTATGATAGCAGTACCGCCGCACGGCGGTCTGCTATTATTTCGTAAGGGAGAAGTGATATGGCGAAATCGAAAATGATGAAGATCGTTCCGCGCGAAAGCGACTCTGTCTGCGCGTTCCTGTACGCGAGAGTATCGACAGACAAGCAGGCGGAAGAGGGCTACTCCATCGACATTCAAACGGAAAGGTTGAAAGCTTATGTAACATCCATGTTTGGAAACGGCCCGAATGTGAAGTCGGAGCTGTTCATTGACGACGGCTACAGCGGCGCGAGCCTCGACCGCCCGCAAATGCAAAGAATGATCGATTTGATCGGATCCGGCGAGGGCACTCATGTGATCGTCTACAAGCTCGACCGCCTGAGCCGGTCGCAGAAGGACACTCTGTACCTCATCGAAGACGTGTTCCTGACGCACAACGTAGAATTCATTTCCATGCAGGAAAGCTTCAATACGTCAACGCCCTTCGGCCGCGCCGTCGTGGGGATCCTCTCGGTCTTCGCGCAGTTTGAGCGCGAGAACATCTACGAGCGGACCAGGAGCGGCATGAAAAAGAGGGTGGAGGCCGGATACTGGCCCGGCGGCGGCGGGATCCCGTTCGGATATGACTACGACGCGGCGCGGGGGATCCTGGTGAAGAATCAGGACGCGGATACGGTCAAAGCGGTATACGACCTGTACCTCGGCGGAGAATCGCTGCAAAGGATAGCGAACAAGCTTGGCCTGAAATACGACAGGCTTGCCCAGCAGATCCTTTTGAGGAAATCGAACGCCGGATACATCGTATACAACGGGGAAGAATACATCGGCAGGCATGAGCCTATCGTATCGTTGGAGACTTACGAAAAAGCGGTAAAGGAGTTCAAACGCAGATCGGAAGCCCACACGTACCCGTCGTCCGCACATCTGCTTACCGGCCTTGTCCGGTGCGGGGTGTGCGGCGCGAAAATGCGCTACATGAAATGGGGCAAAAGGTATAAGCTCGTCTGCTACTCGCAAATATCCGGCAGAGACTATCTGGTGAAGGACCCGAATTGCGACAATGACAGGATAGAGGCCGAAGCGCTGGAATCCGTGATCCTGCACGACCTCTTTCATCTTTCCCGCGACGGTTTCACGAAGGAGTCCGCGCCGGAGGTCATGGATACCCTCAAGGTGCTGCGAAATCAGTTGAGCAATATCGAGGCCAAAATCAAGCGGCTCTATCTGATCTATTCAGACAGCGGCGACACGCTTCTTTTGGATACCATCAACGGGTTGAAAGAGGAACGTTCCGTACTGGAAGAGAAAATCAGCCTCGAAACTCAAAAGGGAGAGATCACTTTAGAGATAGATAAGAAATTATCTGAATTAAACACCGTTTCCGACGCCTGGGAATTCTACACCCCCGAAGAGCGCAGAAACACGATCCGTTCCTATATCAACAGTATCACGGTGACCCGTGACAAGATAGCTGTTGATTATTTTATTTAATATTTTTCTCAACAGCGTACGTTCGTTGGCACGCCGTATGTGGAGAACATCACGTGCATTTCCAGATTAAAATGATCGATGGCTTTGATGAGGCCGATACAGCCCACCTGGAAGATGTCGTCCGCGTTCTCGCCCCGGCCCATGAATTTCTGGACCACCGACAGCACCAGCCGGAGATTTCCCTGGATGAGCTTCTCCCGGGCGTCCGTGTCCCCGGCCCGCGCCTTCCGCAGAAGCTCCATGGTCTCGTCGTTTTTCAGCACCGGAAGCTTCGACGTGTTGATCCCGCATATCTCTACCTTGCCCTGCACCATTTGAACACCCCCGTGGTTTCTTTCGAGGGTAGTATTTCCGGCGGGGGCCGGTTTCATACGCCGCCTGGCGCGGACAATAAATACGGAAAACCGCCTGATTTACCACGAAATCAGGCGGTTTGTTATGGAATTTGTAGAATTATACGCTCACTGGTAGTCCACCACGCCGACCCAGCTCATGAGTAAGCCCTGCTCGCCCTCGATGTTCTTCACCGACTGTGAGGCGGCCACGATGGGCATCCACTTCTGGACGTACTGCCTGGCGGTGTCGCTCTTGCGGCAGAAGAGGGACAGGTACATCTCCGCCGCCTCCCGGTCGCCCTGGAGGTTGAAGAGCAGGTAGGACCGGGCCGCGTCGGCCCCGGCGTTGCCCTGGGTCACATGGGCCCAGTCGATGATGTACGCCTTGTCCTCGGGGGTGATGATGATGTTGGAGGGGCACAGGTCCCCGTGGCACACGTGGTTGTGGTTGGGCATGGACTCCAGCCGCATATGGAGGTCGTACCGGGTGGTGGCGTCCAGCTTCGTGGAGCTGATCTTCCGATTCATCTTCTCCTTGAGCCTGTTCAGCATGGGGCAGGTCTTGGACAGAATCTCCAGCTGGAGGTCCACCATGCGCTCCACGTACCGGGCCTTGTTTTCCGGGTGCTTTTTCAGCATCTGGGAGAGGGTCTCACCCTCGATGTAGTCGGTGACGATGGCCCACTCGCCATCGATCATGGTGACGGCCCGGAGCTTGGGCACGGGCAGGCCCGTCTCCTCGATCCGCGCCAGGTTCAGCGCCTCGTTGAGGATGTCCGCCTTGGAAAAGCCCTCGTGGAACACCTTGACGCACTTGTCCCCGTCCCGGTAGACGGTCTTGTTGGGCCGGACGGCCACGATGTTTTCTTCATTCAGCTTCATATCGCGTTCCTCCAATCACGCGCGCCCCGGCGCGGGGACCTCGGTGAAGGTCCGGCCGTAGTAGGCGTTCAGATACATTTGTTTGATCTCGCTCATCAGGGGGTAGCGGGGGTTGGCGCCGGTACACTGGTCGTCAAACGCCTGCTCGGTCATGTCGTCGAGACGGGCAAGGAAGTCGGCCTCGTCGGGCACGTAGTCCCGGATAGTGGGCTTGATGCCGATCTTCGCCTTGAGCTCATCCACGGCGGCGATGAGGCTCCGAAGCTTCTCCTCATCGGTCTCTCCGCCCAGTCCCAGGTACTCCGCCACCTCGGCGTACCGCCGGAGGGTGTGGGGGTGGTCGTACTGGGGGAAGGTGCCCATCTTGGCGGGGACCTCGGCGGCGTTGAACCGAAGCACCTCGTCGATCATCAGGGCGTTCGCCACGCCGTGGGCGATGTGGTGGAAGGCGCCCAGCTTGTGGGCCATGGAGTGGCAGACGCCCAGGAAGGCGTTGGCGAAGGCCATACCGGCCATGGTGGCGGCGTTGGCCATCTTCTCCCGGGCCACGGGGTCGTTTGCGCCGTTGTCGTAGGCCCGGGGCAGGTACTCGAAGATGATCTTCAGCGCCCGGAGGGCCAGGCCGTCGGTGTAATCCGTGGCCATCATGGAGGCGTATGCCTCCAGGGCGTGGGTCACCGCGTCGATGCCGGAGGCGGCGGTGAGGCCCCGGGGCGCCGTCATGTGCAGGTCCGCGTCCACAATGGCCATGTCGGGCAGCAGCTCGTAGTCCGCCAGCGGGTACTTGGTGCCGGAGGTCTCGTCGGTGATGACGGCGAAGGGCGTCACCTCGGAGCCGGTCCCGGCGGAGGTGGGGATGGCGATGAAGTAAGCTTTTTCCCCCATCTTCGGGAAGGTGTAGACGCGCTTGCGGATGTCGGAGAAGCGCATGGCCATGTCCATGAAGTCCGCCTCCGGGTGCTCGTAGAGGACCCACATGATCTTCCCGGCGTCCATGGCGGAGCCGCCGCCCAGAGCGATGATCACGTCCGGCGCGAAGAGCCGCATCTGCTCCGCGCCCGCCCTGGCGCAGGCCAGCGTGGGATCCGGCGCCACGTCGAAGAAGGTGGCGTGCTGGATGCCCATCTCGTCCAGCTTGTCGGTGATGCACTTGGTGTACCCGTTTTTGTAGAGGAAGGAGTCGGTGACGATGAAGGCCCGCTTTTTGCCCATCACGGATTTGAGCTCCTGAAGGGCCACGGGCAGGCAGCCCCGTTTTTCGTAGATCTTCTCAGGCGCGCGGAACCAAAGCATATTCTCTCTCCTCTCGGCCACGGTCTTGATGTTCAGAAGGTGCTTGACGCCCACGTTCTCGGAGACGGAGTTGCCGCCCCAGGAGCCGCACCCCAGCGTCAGGGAGGGGGCCAGCCGGAAGTTATAGAGGTCCCCGATGCCGCCCTGGGAGGAGGGCGTATTTACCAGGATACGGCAGGTCTTCATGCGGCTGGCGAATTCGTCAAGCTTCGCCTGCTCGGTGAGGGTGTTGAGGTAGATGGAGGACGTGTGCCCGTACCCGCCGTCGGCGATGAGGCGCTCGGCCTTCTCAAAGGCGTCCTCGATGTCCTTCGCCCGGTACATGGCAAGCACCGGGGACAGCTTTTCATGGGCGAACTCCTCGGAGAGGTCCACGCTCTCCACCTCGCCGATGAGGATCTTGGTTCCGTCCGGTACCGTGACACCGGCCAGGGACGCGATCTTCGCCGCGCTCTGTCCCACGATGCGGGCGTTGAGGCCGCCGTTTATGATAATGGTCTTGCGGACCTTCTCCGTCTCCCCGGGGTCCAGGAAATAACATCCCCGGGCGGCGAACTCCGCCTTCACCGCGTCATACACCCCGTCCAGCACGATGACCGACTGCTCGGAGGCGCAGATCATGCCGTTGTCGAAGGTCTTGGAGTGGATGACGGAGCTGACGGCAAGCTGGATGTCCGCCGTGTCGTCGATGATGGCGGGGGTGTTGCCCGCGCCCACGCCGAGAGCGGGCTTGCCGGAGCTGTAGGCGGCTTTCACCATGCCGGGGCCGCCGGTGGCAAGGATGATGTCCGCCTCCTTCATGAGAAGGTTCGTCATGTCCAGGCTCGGCACGTCGATCCAGCCGATGATGCCCTCCGGCGCTCCCGCCGCCACGGCGGCTTCCAGCACCACCCGGGCCGCGGCGATGGTGGACTTCTTCGCCCGGGGGTGGGGGCTGATGACGATGCCGTTGCGTGTCTTCAGACAAATCAGCGTCTTGAAGATAGCGGTGGAGGTGGGGTTGGTGGTGGGGATCACCGCCGCCACAAGCCCGATGGGCTCCGCGATCCTTTTGACGCCGCCCGCCTTGTCCTCCTTCAGGACGCCGCAGGTCCTCGTGTCCTTGTAGGCGTTGTAGATGTACTCGGCGGCGTAGTGGTTCTTGATGACCTTGTCCTCCACAACGCCCATGCCCGTCTCCTCCACCGCAAGCTTCGCGAGGGGGATGCGGGCCCGGTTTGCGGCTGTGGCGGCGGCCAGGAAGATCCTGTCCACCTGCTCCTGGGTGTACCCGGCGAAGATGCGCTGGGCCTCCCGCACCCGCCCGATGGCCTCCTCTAACTTTGGAACGCTGTCTACTGTGTCGAACTCTTTCATGGTTCCGGCCTCCATTTGATTTTTGAATCTGTTAATAGTTTAACAAACCTTTCCCCTCTTGGGAAGTATCAAAAAGGCATAGGGTGTTGTCTGAAACGATATATCATTGCGCACAAAACCTCCCGCCCCGGAGGGCGGGAGCGCGGCGATTTTTCATGTGGTCCTGTCGATGTATTTCTTCTTGGATTCCGTCAGCTCCGCGATGAACCGCCGGTCCAGCTTTGTGAGCCTGTAGCCCTTCCGGTAGATGAGCACGTCCCGGTAGACCCTTGTGTTCTCCGGGCACTCCCGCTCGGTGAGGCCGAAGCGGCGCATCAGATCTCCCGGGGTGGGGGAGACCCACATATACGTCTCCGGGTTCCGGGCCAGGAGCTCGTACTGGCTGGCCCGCTCGAAGACGAAGATGCGCCGGGACACGTTGTCCGGCAGCTCCTCCTTCCGCACGCGGGAGACGGGCAGGCTGGGTACGAAGGGGTCCCCGTGGGCAATCTCGATGAGCGGGGAGAGGTCGGAGAAGCGGATCTCCGAGAGTCCCGCCAGGGGGCTTTGCTCGTTCATCATCAGCACGTAGTGGAACCGGGCCACCAGCTCGCTTTGCAGGTCCTTCTCCTCCAGGGAGTCCCGGAAGTACCGGTCGAAGCTCTCGGCGTAGCGGATGATGCCCAGGTGGTAGCCGGAGTTCAGAATGTTCCGGATGGCCCGGTCGGAATTTGTCTCCTTGTACAGGATCTCCGCCCCCTCCGGCCCCAGGCTCCGGGAGAACCGGGAGAAGGCGTCGGATATGTACCCGGCACGGGGAACGGAGACGGAGAAGCGCTGCTTTTTGCGCACCTCCCCCTTGTAGAGGTTCTCCACGTCGGAGATCTCCCCCAGGATCCGGGAGGCGTAGCCCATGAACTCCTCCCCCTCCGGCGTCAGGCGCATCCCCTTGGAGGACCGGTCGAAGATGGTGATGCCCAGGTCCGTCTCCAGCTCCCGGATGGCCCGGCTCAGGTTGGGCTGGGCGATGAAAAGCGTCTCGGAGGCCCTGTTCAGCGACCCGGTCCGCGCCACCTCCACGGCGTACTTCATGTGCAGTATGTTCATGGCGTCCCCTCCAGGAAAATGGTCACACCGCAATTATATCACACGCTCCATATTTCCCGCAACGGTTTATCTATGCGATTTTCGACCGGGACACGGGGAGGGAAGACCCTCCCCGAAATAACCCTCAGCTCTTGTCCCCGGGCCTAAAGAGGACGGACACGATATACCCGAAGAACACGGCGGCGCCGATGCCCCCCGCCGCGGCGGTGAAGCCGCCGGTGAAGGCGCCCAGGAGTCCCTTCTCCTCCACCGCCTTTTTTACGCCCTTTGCCAGGTTGTTGCCGAAGCCTGTCAGCGGCACCGTGGCCCCGGCCCCGGCCCAGTCGGCCAGAGGCTGGTAGAGCCCCAGCGCCCCCAGCACCACCCCCGCCACCACGAAGACGGTGAGGATGCGGGCCGGGGTCAGCTTCGTCTTGTCCACTAAGATCTGGCCCACGGCGCAGATGGCCCCGCCCACGGCGAAGGCCCGGACGTACTGCATGATGTCAAATTCCATGGTTCTCCCTCATTTCGTTTTCGATATGACCAGCGAGCAGGCGATGGAGGGGATGCTCTCCCCCTGCATGGTGGTGGTGGGCGACAGCAGAGCGCCCGTGGCGGTGAAGAGGATCCGGTTCCACCGGCCCTCCCGCATCCCGTTCAGGAGATACCCGCACAGCACCGAGGCGGCGCACCCGCAGCCGGAGCCGCCGGAGTGGACGTCCTGCTTTTTCCGGTCGAAGATGAGAAGCCCGCAGTCTTGGTGCTTTGCGGCCAGGTCCACCCCGTCGGCGGAGAAGAAATCCCGCAAGATCTCGCTGCCGATGGCCCCCAGGTCCCCGGTGACGATGAGATCGTAGGCGTCCGGGCCGCAGCAGGTGTCCTCAAAGTGCTGCCGGATGGTGTCATAGGCCGCCGTGGCCATGGCGGCGCCCATGTTGTTGGCGTCGGTGGTGCCGTTGTCCACCATCTTCCCCGGCGTCACATGGGTGACGTAGGGACCGGGGCCCTCGGAGCTCAGCACCGCCGCGCCGGAGCCGGTGACCGTCCACTGGGAGGAGGGCGGGCGTTGGCCGCCGTACTCCAGCGGCGTGCGGAACTGGCGCTCGGCGGAGCAGAAGTGGGAGCTGGTCACCGCCATGGCTTTGTCCGCGAAACCCCCGTCCACGGTCAGCGCCGCCAGGGCCAGGCTCTCGGCCATGGTGGAGCAGGCGCCGTACACGCCGAACATGGGGATGCCCAGCTCCCGCACGCCAAAGGTGGTTCCCACGCACTGGTTGAGAAGGTCCCCGCAGAAGAGACAGTTTATGTCGGTGGACGACAGAGACGCCTTCGACAGCGCCAGGGCCGCCGCTTTCTTGACCAGGGCGCTCTCCGCCTTCTCCCAGGTCTTCTCTCCCAGGAACGAATCCTCTGTGATGAAGTCGAAGCTGTCCCGCAGAGGCCCTTCCCCCTCCTTCTTTCCCACCACGCAGGCGTGACCGGCGAAGGACGGGGGATTTTGCAGGACAAAGGTCTGTTTTCCCAAAAGTTTACTTGCCATATCCTATCCCCGCTTAAATCAGATTTCATTTTAATTTTCCTCACAGAGACGGGAAAATGCGCGGCGGAGAGAATACATATTCTGGATGATTTTTCCTGTTTCTTCGGATTTACGGGGAGATAAAAATGTGGTATACTGTCGAAAAAAGGGGGGATCGGAATGAGGGAGACGGAGATCGTCACCTCCGACGACTTCGATTTGAAAAAGATCTTCACCTGTGGACAGTGCTTCCGGTGGAACGAAAACCCGGACGGCAGCTTCACCGGCGTGGCCCTGGGGCGGGCGGCCAGGATTTGGCGGGAGGGGGAGAGGATCCTCATCACCGGCACGCCGGAGGATGCGCGGGACGTGTGGCGCGGCTATTTCGACCTTGACCGGGACTACCGGGCGCTCCGGGAGAGTGTTAGCGTGGACCCGTATATGCGCCGCGCGGCGGATTTCGGCGCGGGCATCCGCATCCTCAACCAGGACCGGTGGGAAACGCTGTGCTCCTTCATCCTCAGCCAGTGCAGCAACATCCCCCGCATCAAGGGGAACGTGGAGGCGCTCGGCGCCCTTTTCGGCGAGCCTGTGGAGCTGGACGGCACGGTCTATCACACCTTCCCGACCGCCCAGCGTCTGGCGTCCCTCACCCCCGAGGATCTTCGCCCCGTCCGGTGCGGCTATCGGGCGCCCTACGTCATCGAAGCGGCCCGGGCGGTGTCGGAGGGGCGGCTGGACCTGGAGGCCCTGTCGAAGGCGGGCGCCCAGGAGACGAAGCGCGCCCTCATGGCCCTGCCCGGCGTGGGGGAGAAGGTGGCAAGCTGTGTGCTTCTCTTCGGCCTTCGCGTGGGGTCGGCTTTCCCCGTGGATGTGTGGATGCGCCGCGCCCTGACGGAGCACTACCCGGACGGATTGGACCCCGCCGTTTTTGGCGAAAACGCCGGACTTGCCCAGCAATACATGTTTTATTTTCAGAGAGAAAACGGCTGAAAATCCCTTGACAGAGGGACAGAAAAAGTGTTACCATACGTCCAATATAAAGTGTTTTGGAGGGAGAAATTATGGCTTTTTATTACAGTGAACCGTCTCGCACCTTCAGCGAGTATCTGCTGGTCCCCGGCTACTCCGGGCCCGACTGCATCCCCGACAACGTAAGTCTCCGCACGCCCCTGGTGAAGTTCAAAAAGGGCGAGGAATCCGCCATCTACATGAACATCCCCATGACCTCCTCCATCATGCAGGCCGTCTCCGACGACAAGATGGCCGTGGCGCTGGCAAAGGAGGGTGGCATCAGCTTCATCTACGGCTCCCAGACCATCGAGGACCAGGCCGCCATGGTGGCCCGGGTCAAGGCGTACAAGGCTGGCTTTGTGGTGTCCGACTCAAACGTCAAGCCCTCCGCCACCTTGAATGAGCTCCTGGAGATCGTGGACCGCACCGGTCATTCCACCGTGGCCGTCACCGAGGACGGCGGCCCCAACGGAAAGCTCCTGGGCATCGTCACCCGCCGGGACTACCGGCTTTCCCGCATGACGGGGCTCGAGACGGTGGAGAGCTTCATGACCCCCCTGGACAAGCTGGTCACCGCCCCCGCCTCCACCACATTGAAGGAGGCCAACGACATCATCTGGGACCACAAGGTCAACACCCTCCCCATCCTGGACGGAGACGGCGGCCTTCTCTACTTCGTCTTCCGCAAGGACTACGACTCCCACAAGGAGAATCCCCTGGAGCTTCTGGACAAGGGCAAGAAATACATGGTGGGCGCCGGTATCAACACCCGGGACTACGCCTCCCGCGTCCCGGCCCTGGTGGAGGCGGGAGCGGATGTGCTGTGCATCGACTCCTCCGAGGGCTTCTCCGAGTGGCAGAGGATGACCATAAAATGGATCCGCGACCACTACGGCGACGACGTGAAGGTGGGCGCGGGCAACGTGGTGGACGCCGACGGCTTCCGCTTCCTGGCAGAGGCCGGGGCGGACTTCGTGAAGGTGGGCATCGGCGGCGGCTCCATCTGCATCACCCGCGAGCAGAAGGGCATCGGCCGGGGCCAGGCCACCGCCCTCATCGACGTGTGCGCCGAGCGGGACAAGTATTTCCGCGAGACCGGCGTCTACGTCCCCGTGTGCTCCGACGGCGGCATCGTTCACGACTACCACTTCACCCTGGCCCTGGCCATGGGGGCGGATTTCCTGATGCTGGGCCGCTACTTCGCCCGCTTCGACGAGTCCCCCAGCCGCCGCGTCTCCATTGGCGGCAGCTACATGAAGGAGTACTGGGGCGAGGGCTCCAGCCGCGCACGCAACTGGAGACGCGG
>CANQKZ010000046.1 GCA_947624585.1 uncultured Oscillospiraceae bacterium
CCCTCGGCGAACAAGTCTATGCCGTGGGAGTCCTTGTCGTCGGGGTAGGAGCGGATGCTGATGGCCTTGTAGTCGTTGAAGAAGCCCTCCACCAGGGAGCGGTCGATGTAGATCTCCACGGCGATCTTGCCGTCCTCATTGGGCAGCGCGCCGGAGACGGCCGGGGACTTGCAGCCCTCGCCCTTGTTCTCGGTGCGGCCGTAGATCGTCTCGGCGGCCACGTCATAGCGGAAGGTGGTGCAGTCCCACTTGCCGCCCTTGAGCATATCGATGCCAAACTCGGTGGCTTTGGACACGTCGGCGGTCAGGCGGATGTAGAGCATATCCTGGTCCACGCCTGCAAGAAGCTCGTTGGCCTTGTCGAGGGTGATGCCCTTTTCGTCGATCAGGACCTCCTCCTCCAGCTCGTGGAGGGCGTCGATGGGGCTGATCATCATGTCGGTGCCGTCGTCGCTCAGCCAGATGCGTCTCGCGATGCCGACGGTGTGGGCCCAGCCGGAGGCGCCCTGCTCGGCCGCGCCGCGCTGGTCCTGCATGATGGAGAACATATAGATATCGCCGCTCACCGGGTCCACGATGCAGGAGGGGCCGGTGAACACGTTGGCGCCATAGTCCAGCATATGGGGCTCGCCCTGGAAGTTCTCGTCCGGGGTAAATTTGCCGGTCTCAAGGTCAAAGTCGCCCAGCCAGTAGTAGACCTTGTTGTCCGCCGTGGAGGCGGGGGCGGGGGAGATGGAGAAGAAGTACTTGGTGATGGTACCCGCCTCGTTGGTGACGGGCAGGAGGATGGGCAGCTCCCAGCTGGTGCCGTAGAGGGCGGTCTGATTGGGCATCTCATAGACGGGGCCTTTGTAGACCCAGTTCTGCTCCACGGTGCCGTCGTCCTTCAGCTCCAGAACGTCGGTGGTGTACAGGAGCGCGGAGCCGCCCTGGGTTGTGGCGGAGCCGGAGCAGATCAGCATACACCAGGTGTCCCCCTCCTTCCAGATGGAGGGGTCGCGGAACTCGCCGGTGCGGCCCTCGCCCTGCTTCTGGACGACGGCCAGCTCATCGCAGATGTTCCACTCGGTGAGCTCGGGGTCGTTGAGGTCGGCGGGGTAGGCCACGCCGATGTTCTGGTTGGAGATGAGGCCGGGGTAGTCGCGGAAGCCGTCGTTTCCGGCGGTGAAGAAGAGGAGGGGCACGCCATTCTTATCCAGGGTCGCGCCGCCGGACCAGACGCCGTCGGGGACTACGGAATTCTCGGTGGGGGTGATGGCCTCACGGATGGGCTTCCAGTTGACCATGTCGGTGCTCACCATGTGGCCCCAGCAGATGTTGCGCCAGTAGGAGCCGGTCATGTTGGCCTGGTAGAAGAGGTGGTACACGCCGTTGTAGTACACCGGCGCGTGGGGCTCATTCATCCAGAACTGGTAGGGGCCGCCGTGGAACTGGGGACGGGTGTAGTCGCCGGTGAGGATGTTCTGGAGCCAGATGTCCTCGAAGGGGATCTCGGGGACGGTGACGCTGTCGTAGTATTCACGGATCTCCTCGGCGGTGAGGGCGGTGGACCAGATCTTCACCTCGTCCAGATAGCCGCTGGCCACGTTGAGGAATCCGGCGGTGAGGCGCTCGGCGTCCATGTTGCGGCCCACGGACAGGCCCTTGGTGGAGGCCGCCGCGATGTCGCCGCCGGTGAAGCCGGTGCCCACCAGCTCGCCGTTGAGGTAGAGGCACATCTGGCCCTCGTTCTCGTCGTAGGTGGCGGTGACCAGGTTCCACTTGTACTTCTCAAGGTTGGCGTCGTCGGACCAGACGGAGACGATCTCGTAGCCGGTGCCTACCTGGAAGCTGAGGCGGCCGAACCGCTGGTAGCCCAGGATGAAGCCCTTATTGGCGGCCTTGTCCCACTGGCTGACGATGCCGGTCAGGTTGTCATTGCCGTTGTCGGCGGCGTGGGGGTCGTCCCACTCGAACATACGGGGGGCGATCCACGCCTGGACGGTGAGGGTCGGGCCCTCCACGGTCAGGTCGTTGCGCTTGTAGTTGACGTATGTGCTGGTGCCGTCCAGGAGGATGCAGGAGCCGCTGATGCCCTCATCGCGCCACTGGGGGTCCTGGGGGTCCATGTAGGTGGCGTGGGTGAAGCCGTAGCTCAGCTCCGCGTCCGGGGCCTTCCCGGCGGAGTCCTTCACCGTGGTGCCGGAGCCTTCGTCAAAGGCCAGGTGGAGCAGCAGGTCCTTGCCGTGCTTGTCGCCGCCTCCACAGGAGGCAAGGCCCAGGGTCAGGCAGAGCGCCAGAATAATGAGTATGAAGCTTTTTTTCACTGTAAATCTCCTTCCTGCGGAAGCCGGTCTTTCAATGAAGCGGGGCCGGGAGTCGCTGGACCCCCGGCCCGTAAGGGGAGGAATAAGATGGAAGGTTCTCAGATCAGATTTGTTGCAAGCTGCCAGGGGATCTGGACCTCGGCGGCTGTTTCCTCGGCGGTATGGCCGTCGAGAACGGTGTCGGACATGGAGGCCACGTCGGGGGCGGTCTCGTAGTAGGTCACGACCTCGTCGAAGAAGGCGTGGGCCCAGCCGCCGTCGATGACCTCATCGGCGAGGACGATGTACAGCTCCTCGCCCAGGTAGGCGGAGAGGTCCATCACATAGGTGCCCATGTCGGCCCAGGAGCCGCCCTGGGACAGGTGCGGGAAGTTGGTGTCGCTGAAGCGGGTCTGCTTGTAGTAGCCCACCTCTGTGCCGTCCGCCGTGTAGACGTGGACGGCCGCGGCGGCGCCGCCCATGCGCACGCTGATGAAGCCGGAGCCGGACAGGGTGAAGTTGGTGGACTGCACGGACCAGCCCTCAGGCTCGCCGATACCGTTGTTCCAGCCGTCCAGGTGCCAGTCGCCCGCCTGGTTGTAGGGCACTTCCTCGCCCCACCAGTTGACGGCGGAGATGACGCCCGCGGCCTGGCCCTCCACTACGCTCCAGGTGTCGGGGGAGAGGACGGTCCATCCGGCCAGGTTGCCGGATTCGAAGCCGCCGTTGGCCACGGAGTTGTGGTCGGCCATGGCGATGACAGTGAAGGAGGACTCGGCTGTCTTGTCCTCGTAGGTCGCGGCGTAGCTGACGGTGTAGGCGCCGGGGGCGCTCAGGTCGGCGGCGTCAAAGCCGGAGGCGATCTCGGCGCCGTCGGGGCCGGTCACCTTTGTGATGGCGATGTCGGTGACGGTCTCACTGCCGAAGGCGGCGGAGGCGTCGGCCAGGTACGCGGTCAGATCCACGGCGCCGCAGTCCACCACCTGGTTGGCGGCGTAGGAGGTGAAGGTCAGGGACTTGAGGGGCACAGGATAGGGGTAGCTGCTGTAGTAGTTACGAAGGCTGGTCAGGTCGTCGTAGGAAGCGCCGGTGTAGGTCTCGGCCTGGATCTTCTCCAGCTGTTCCACCTCCAGATCGGCCACCTCGTCGGCGGTCAGGGAGACGCGGAAGTCGTCCACGTTGATGAAGGCGAAGCCGCCGTTGGAGCCGTCGTTGGCGTCCACGACCTTGAGATAAACCACCTTGCCGATATATTCGCTGGCGTCCATGTACATACGAAGGAGCGTCAGGGCCAGAGCGGGATCGTTGAAGTAGTCATTGGTGACCTTGATGAGTTCCTCGTCGGTGGCGCCGTCGCACAGGGCCACGTAGGAGCCGCCGTTTCCGGCGCCGATCATGAAGGTGATGTAGCCGTCACCGGCCAGGGTGAACTTCTGGGAGCGGATGGCGCCCAGGTTGGACTCGGGGGTGGCGCCGTTGTTGGAGCCGTCGAAGTAGTACTCGCCGTCGCCGTAGACGGAGCGGTCGGTCCAGTAGTACTGGCTGGTGGGGACGATGCCCGCCACGGTGATGGCGTTGCCCTCCAGGGTCTTCCAGCCGGTCAGGTCGCCGGTCTCAAAGCCGCCGTTCTCGATGGTGGTGGCCGTCTCGTCCTCGACGAAGGGCTTCTCGCCGTAGGTCTCGATCTGGGCCTTGTACTCGGCCTCGGCGGCGGCCACGTCGGCGTCGCTCTGGCAGACCTTGAAGGCGTCCACGTTGATGTAGGCGTAGTCGCTGCCGTCGTCGTTGTCGGTGATACGGATGTAGATCTCCTTGCCGATGCTGGAGGACAGGTCCACCACATGGGTCAGCAGGTGGTCGGAGATGAAGACGCCGTCACAGTCGGTGTTGCCCACCTTGGCGAGAACGGTGTCGGTGCCGGACTCGATGAACTCCACGTAGCACTTCTCGGGGTCCTTGCCCGCGCCGATCTTGAAGCTGATGAAGCCGTTGCCGCCAAGCTTGAACACGTCGGAGGTCAGGGTACCCTTCATCACGGGGTTGCCGCCCTCGGAACCGGCAAAATAGTAGCTGCCGGACTTTTCCATGGGTACGCCGTTGATCTTCTCGTCAGAGACAACGCCACGGAAGTTGAAGGCCGCGTCGTCTTTGGTCCAGCCCACCCACTTGCCGGTGGACATATCCTCAAAGTCGCCGTTCACGATGTCGTCGGCGGCCTTCCCGGTGGAGCCGGAGCCGCTGTCATCACCGCCGCAGGCGGCCAGGGAGAACACCATGACAAGAGCCAGGGCGAGAGCCATAAGCTTTTTAATGTTGTTTTTCATGTCGATCCCTCTTGAATTTTTGTAGTGATTCAGACCGGCTTGGCGGACCGGCCCGGCAGGGGAATGTCCATGAAATAACGTTTCACGTCCAAGAATAATTGAATTATAATCCAGACCGCTTCATTTGTCAAGTTCGTTTTTATAATTTTGCTGACTAAACAAAAAGACAGGGCCGATTTTGTGCAGTTTACACGAAAATCGGCCCTGAAACGTTGTCAGGAAAATGGGTCAAAGCCACATTATTCCAGAACCTCGTCCAGCGTCGGCATGGCGGGCATGGCGCCGTGGCGGGAGGTGGTGACGGAGGCGGCGCGGTTGGCGAAGGCCAGGGAGCTCTCCAGCTCCGGCACGGTGAGGCCGTCCAGGGAGGGGAGCTTCACGAGCCGGGAGAGGAACGCGCCGAAGAAGGTGTCTCCCGCGCCGTTGGTATCGCCGACCACGCATTTGACGCCGGGCATATGGCCGGTGTCGCCGCCGAAGCGGTAGAAGGCGCCGTCGGGGCCCAATGTCACCAGGACCAGGCGGATGCCGTAAGCGGCAAGCTTTGCGGAACCGGTCTCCAGGTCATCGGTGCCGGTGAGCAGGGGCAGCTCCTCGTCGGAAACCTTCAGCACGTCCACCATGGGCAGGGGCTCCAGCATCCGCTCTATGGCCGTCTTCTCGTCGGGCCACAGGGAGGCGCGGTAGTTGGGGTCGTAACTGATGACCGCGCCCAGCTCCTTCGCTCTGCGGGCGGCGTGGAGGGTGGCGGAGCGGGCGGGCTCGGCGGTGAGGCTGACGCTGCCGAAGTGGAGGAACCGGGTGTCCTTCAGCTGCTCGTCGGAGATCTCCTCCTCCCGCAGGTCCACGTCCGCGCTGGGGTCCCGGTAGAAGCTGAAGCTCCGCTCGCCGGTCCCGTCCACGCCCACCACGGCCAGGGTGGTGTGCTGGATGGGGTCCGTGACCATGCCGGACACGTCCACGTTGTTGTTCACCAGGGTCTTCCGGAGGAAGTCCCCGAAGCTGTCCCGGCCCACCTTGCCGACGAAGGCCGTCCTGGCCCCCAGGCGCGAGGCCGCCACCGCCAGATTGGCGGGCGCGCCGCCGGGGTTGGCCGCGAACACGGGGATGTTCTGCTCGTTGACGCCCGTCTGCGTCAGGTCGATGAGGATCTCGCCCACTGCGAGGATGTCAGTCATTTTTACCGTCTCCTTTATCAGTATTCGCGTTCCGCGCGTTGATCTGCTCCTCGACCCGGAAGGCCGAGTTGATGGCGTCGTATTTGACGCATAGAGTGGCGAAAAGTATGTACCAGACCCCCAAAAACGGCACCAGGAAGGCCGTCCAGGGCATGAAGAGGAAGGTGACGGCCCACCAGGCCATCTGCATCAGGGCCGTGCCCAGAACCCGTTTGGAGTTCTGGAGGATGAAGAGGGCGCAGTTTTTCAGCATGACCGTCTGCTTCTGGTCGAACAGCACTACCTGGGGCCACCAGATGTCCAGCACCATGGTGCACACAGCCGCCGCCACGGCGAAGGCCGCGACGCCGAGACCGGTGATATGCCCGGTGCGGAACATCACGAGGCCCGAGAAGATGAGAAGGCCCACGAACAACCCCTCAAAGGCCCCCGGCAGCAGGGAGGCCCGCCAGTTCTGGCGCAGGGATTTGAAAAACGCCTTCCCCACGCCCATCAGGTCGTCCCGCATCCGCCTCAGGAGGAAGTCGTACATGGCGGCGATGCCCTGGCCCGCGATCATGCCCCCCAAGACGGACGCCGGGATCAGCACCAGGGAGCTCTCCACCAGCACCGCGTATGTGACGCCCACCCCATAGGGGATGAGGGCGGCCAGAACGATGAAGTCCATGAGGATGTAGGACTTCCAGTCCCGCTCCAGAAGCTGGCGGTACCGGGCGAAGCCCGTCCACCGGCCCGCGGGCCGGTGCTCGTCGTCCATGGGAAAGAAAAGTCCCATCACTGTTCCTCCTTGTCGTTATAATGTATGCCGGAGAGGAACCCGGCCAGAAGCTCCCGGGGGTCGCCCTCAAAGGCATCCCGGCACATGAGCTCCACGGACATGGCGTAATTCCCCCGGACCGCCAGCGCCGCCGCGCCGTGGGAGTAGGGGTTGTCCTCCTCCGCGCTGAGGATGGGGATGACGCTGAACGCCTGCCCCGCGTACTGGCCCGGCTCTGTGTCGCCGCAGTCGTAGGTCTTCCGCTCCAGATCCTCCCAGACCGTCAGCTCCGCCCGGGCCTTGGCTTCGGACTTGCACTCCTCGATGAGCAGATAGAACTGGGCGTCGTAGATCTCCGCCCGCTGGCCCTGCTCCGTCTCCCGGACCTCCGCCTCGCCGGTGACCCAGGTGGCGTACCACAGGCCCGAGGCGGACATGGCGTCCAGGTTCTCGTTGGCGGTGAAATCCTCCACCGGCTCCACCGCCAGGATGTCGCCCACCGCCGTCCAGTCCTCCTCCCAGCCCAGGGCCGCCCGGTCGATCTCCGCGTCCTTCGCCCGGCAGCCCGTCAGGAGGAGGCAAAGAGCCAGGGATATCATAAGGACGCATTTGAATTTCACCTTCATGACACGGCCCCCTTCGTCATGGCCTCCCAGAGGCGCAGATCCGTTTCCGCGTGCTTGTTCTGTTTGGGGTCCACCCAGCCCCGGCGGCCGATGTACAGCCCGCTCACCAGCTCGTCGGAGCTGCCGGACCAGACGCCGCCCGTCCCGTCGTCCTCGCGAAACTGCCCCAGCTCCAACGCCGCCAGCGCCGGGCAGTCGGACCAGCGCAGGGCCCGGCCCTCCCAGGAGAAGTCGTCGTCGTCGGGGAGCGCCCCGTCGGGTCCGGCCAGGATCTGGTACTGAGCTTCAAACACCTCCGGGTTCTCCACAAGGAAGAACACCGTCTCGCCGCTTGTGATGTCGGCGATCAGCGTGGTCTGGGCCGCCGCCGCGTAGAGCGCCGCCGTGTCCGGGTCGCCGCCCCCGCCGGAGACGTAGGAGCGCAGCTCCACCGACACTTCCCCGTCCCCGTTCACGTCCTCCCCCAGGGAGGCGAGGCCGGTACGAAGCGCCTCCCGTGTCTCCTGCGGAAGGGCGGCGCGGCCCACGTAGGCGAAGATGTAGTCGGGCTTCACCTTGCCGATGCCCAGGACGTTCCAGAGCATACTCAGGAGGATCCCCAGGATCACCGCCCCGGCGATCAGATAAATGGCGTGGTAGTAGAGCCAGTTTTTCACACGGGGCCAGCCCGTCAGGGGAGGGGGCGGCTCGTCGGGCTTCACGTCCCGGTATTTCCATTTGAGATATTCGCTTGCCATGTCACTTTACCGTGGTGCCGCCCCAGGCGTACCGCACCGGCAGGCACACCAGCGACGGGGCCTTGCTGAGGCCTTTTTCCAAAATCATGTCCACACAGGTCTCCGCGATCTCCTGGAGGGGCTGGACGATGGTGGAGCAGAAGTAGTCCTGGTCCCCGAAGTACTGCATCCCGTCAAAGCCGATGACCTGCACGTCCTCCGGCACCCGGACGCCCATGGAACGCAGGGACCGGACCGTCTGGTAGGCCAGGGAGTCGGTGACGCAGAAGATACCGTCGAAGTCCAACTTTCCGCCGTGCAGGTGCTCCTGGAGGAAGTCCCAGAACGCCTCGTAGGGGGTGTAGTCGTCCACTATTTTTAATGTGTAGGGGATCTCCAGCGCCTCGCAGGCGGAGATGAAGCCGTCCTTGCGCTTGTTGGGCTCGTTGGTGAGCCTGGAGCCGATGCGCATGAAGGCCAGGTTCCGGCAGCCGTTCTCATAGAGCTTCTCCGCCGCCAGCCGCCCGCCGCCGTAGTTGTCGGAGCTGACGCAGGGGATCTGGGCGCCGAAATAGCGGTCGATGGACACCAGCGGCACGCTCTCGGAAACCTTCAGCTCCGGGTTGTAGCTGAGACAGATGATGCCGTCCACCTTCTGCTGCTCGGCCAGGATCACGTACTCCTGCTCCTGGGCCGGGTCGTAGTCCGTGGCGAAGAGAAGCATCCTGTGTTTTTTGGCCGTCAGGGCGCGGTTGATGCTGTTTGCGAGCCTCGCGAAGAAGGGGCTGACCAGATTGGGCACCAGTACCGCCACGGTGTAGGTCTTGTTGGTCTTCAGCCCCTTGGCGTAGGAATTGACCCGGTAGTTGAGCTTCGCCACCGCCTCTTCCACACGGATCCTGTAGCTCTCTCCCACAGGGATGCCGTTCATCACCTTCGACACGGTCCCCAGAGCTACGCCCGCCTCCCGGGCCACATCCTTCATGGTGGGGGCGGAACTTGTTTCTGCCATGTAAATCACCTCTTGCCGTGAAATACGGGTTAGATTTCATGAACAAGTATAGCACAAACGTCTTGATTTGTAAAGAGGGTTCGTGAAATATTAGTGAAACGTGCGTCTTAAATAATGATGGGGAACTTGCACAAGTTTGTGACGCTGTTTTTGTACACTGTTCACAAAGTGTGAAAATTATGTGAAAAAACTATTGACGAACACCCCAGGGGTGTGCTATTCTAATGCCATCCAAGAAATATCGTTTCACGTCAACCGCCTCTCATCCAGACATTGGTCGGCAGCCGGTGCCAGGAAAACAGGCAAAATACGGACCGAACAGGTGAAATAACCTTTCACCGATTCGGCGCGGACCAGTATCCCACAACAAAAACCAAAAAAATCAAGGAGGGAGACCCTAACGTGAGCAATCCTAACACGGCGGCAAAACCTCGCAAGCCCCAGGGCAAATCTCTGGGGATCCGGATCCTGGAATCCTGGCAGCTCTATGTGCTGCTGATCGTTCCCGTGGTCATCACCGTCATCTACAAGTACATCCCCATGTACGGCATCCAGATCGCCTTCCGCGACTACAAGCCCAACCGGGGCTTCTTCGGAAGCGAATGGGTGGGCATGGAGTGGTTCGAGCGGTTCTTCACCGCCCCCACCTTCAAGCGGATGATCGTCAACACAATCAAGCTGAGCCTGTTCAGCCTTCTGTGGAGCTTCCCGGTGCCCATCATCCTGGCTCTGGCCATCAATCAGCTCCGGTTCAAGCGCTTCAAGCAGGTCACCCAGACCGTTCTCTACGCGCCCCACTTCATCTCCATCATGGTTGTCTGCGGTATGCTCCGCATCTTCCTCTCCCCCAACGGCGGCCTCATCAATCTGCTGGCGGGGACCCAGGTGGACTTCATGACGGAGCCCCAGGCATTCCGCACCATCTACATAGCCTCCGGCATCTGGCAGGACGCCGGATGGGGGACCATCATTTATCTGGCCACCCTGTCCGCCGTTGACCCGGGCCTCTACGAGGCGGCCAAGATCGACGGAGCCTCCATGTTCCAGCGCATCCTCAACATCGACATCCCCGAGCTCATCCCCCAGATCGTCCTTCAGCTCATCATGGCCGCCGGAGGCATCATGAGCGTCGGATTCGAGAAGGTCTTCCTGCTCCAGACCGAGCTCAACAAGGCCACATCCGATGTCATCGCGGTCTATGTATACGAACAAGGTATCGTCAACCACGCCTACAGCCTGTCTACCGCCGTTGGCCTCTTCAACACGGTCATCAACATCATCCTGCTGATCGTCGTCAACAAGATCGCCAAGAGGGCCGCGGACGTCAGCTTCGTTTGATAGGAGGCGCAAATCATGGAAAAGAAACAAAAAACCTCCGCCGGTCTTTCCGACAAGGCCAGCGACATCATCCTTGTCACCCTGTGCGTACTGATCCTGCTCATCGTGGCCTATCCCCTCTACTACGTGATCGTGGCCTCCGTCTCCGACCCCTACGACGTGTACGCCGGAAAGACCTTCTTCCTGCCCAGCCAGTTTACCCTCGAGGGCTACAAGGCTGTCTTTGCCAATAAGGACCTGTTCCGTGGCTTCGGCAATTCCGTCCTCTACACCGTCGTCGGTACGATCTTCTCCGTGGTCATGATCTACATCACGGCCTTCCCCCTGTCCCGCAAGAATCTCCCCGGCCGCACGGCCATTTCCATCTTTTTCATCATCACCATGTACTTCGGCGGTGGACTGATCCCCACCTATTTGGTGGTCCGCGACACGGGCCTTCTCAACAATATGTGGGCCCTGTTCCTCCCCGGCGGCGTGGCCATGGGCAACGTCATCATCGTGCGCAACTTCTTTGAGCACAACATCCCCAGCGAGATGATGGAGGCCGCCGCCATCGACGGCGCCGACGACTTCACCACCTTCTTCCGCATCGTGGTGCCCCTGTCCCGCCCCATCATGGCCGTTATGGTGGTCTTCTCCATGGTGGCCTTCTGGAACGACTGGTTCACCGCCCTCATCTACCTCCAGAAGGAGCAGTACCCCTTCCCCCTGGTCCTGCGCGGCATCCTGATCACCGCCGAGGCGGTCCAGAACATGACCTCCGGCATGAGCTACGCCGAGGCCAACCGCGTCACCGAGCTCATCAAGTTCGCCTCCATGATCGTGGCGGCGGCCCCCATGCTGATCATCTACCCCTTCGTCCAGAAGTACTTCGAGCAGGGCTTCATGACCGGCGCCGTCAAGGGCTGATCGGACCTTCCCTTCCGTTTTCCCTTTCCCGCGCGGCGAAAGCCGCGTGGGAGGCAAAATAGCGCACCATTTTAATTTCAATCTGTAAGGAGTATCAAAATGAAAAAGTCAATTTTCAAAAAGGTCGTCGCGGCCGCTCTCGCGGTGTGCCTGATGACTGTTGTCCTGGCCGGGTGCGGCGGGGACAGCAGCACGGGCGACGAGAACCAGACCGACTTCCTCATCGTGGGCGGTATGTCCACCCTGAGTTCCGGCTATGACGCCAACCCCGTCATGGAGGAGATGATGGAGAACGCCGGTATCAACATCGAGTGGGACCTGATGAGCGACTCCCTGGGTGAGAAGGTGGGCGTCCTCATCGGCGGCCAGCAGCTGCCCGACGCCTTCATCGCCGTCAACTTCAGCCAGAACGACATCAACGAGTACGGCTCCGACGGCACCTTCATTGACCTCACCGAGTACATCAACGCCGAGAATATGCCCAACCTCACCAAGATCCTGGAGGAGCACCCCGAGATCAAGTCCGCCATCACCATGGCCGACGGCTGCATCTACGGCCTTCCCTCCGGCGAGCTCATGGGCACCGCCGCCATCGGCGCCACCGACGACCTGTCCATCTATGCCGTCCCCGAGTTCTCCATGATCAACAAGGCGTGGCTCGACGCTCTGGGCCTGCCCGTCCCCACCAACCTCACCGAGCTCCATGACGCCCTCGTGGCTTTCAAGGAGAACGACTGCGCCGCCAAGGTCTACGGCAACACCCAGGGCACCATCCCCATGTCCACCGGCTTCGACCAGTGGTGCTGGGGCCAGGAGATCTTCTACTCCGGCTTCGGCTTCACCAACTTCACCTCCGACGTCTGCGCCGACCTGTCCGTTGACGACGCGGGCACCGTCTCCTTCGTCTGCGCCACCGACAAGTACCGCGACGCCGTCACCTACTTCTCCGACTGGTACAAGGAGGGCCTGATGGATCAGGAGATGTTCTCCCAGGGCACCTCTCAGCTGATCGCCAAGGTCTCCCAGGGCCGCGTGGGCCTCACCACCTGGTGGGAGATCCAGGAGATCGCCGGTGACAAGGCATCCGACTTCGTGTTCCTGCCCCCCATGGACGGCCCCGTGGGCACCAAGTATGAGGGTACCCACAACGTGACCATCCGTTCCGCCCCCGCCGTCACCTCCGGCAACCTGAACGTTACCTCCGCCTGCGGCAACCCCGCCGGACTTCTGAAGTACTTCGACCAGTGGTACGATCCCGAGAACGTCATGCAGCTCCAGTACGCCCCCAAGGACATCTACTACGCCGGTCAGGACGAGAACGGTATGTGGCTGGCCATCACCGAGGACGAGGCCCAGTCCAAGTACGGCAAGTCCCTGGGCGAGCTGAGAGGCCAGTACCAGGCCATGGGCCCCATCCTGATCCTCCCCGAGTACTACAACAACGTGTTTGAGATGGAAGCCCGCGCCATGGAGCGCCTTGAGCAGATCGAGTCCGACTGGATGCCCTACGTCAGCTCCACCGCCTCCTACCCCAACGACGTCACCTTCAACAACGACGAGCTGGATGTCATCGACCGCTATAAGGCCGACTTCGTCAGCCAGGTCGCCGAGTATGAGGGCACCTGGCTCAAGAACGGCGGTCCCACCGACGACGAGTGGAACGCCTACCTCCAGATGTTGGAGGACAGTTGCGGCATGAGCAAGCTGCTGGACACCTATCAGTCCGCCTACGACCGCTACATGGGCAAGTGATTCGCTCTTGACAAGCCGAGTCCAAATATAATATCATCAGAGCCGCCCCCAAATTCGGGGCGGCTCTACAAAAAAGAACCGTTTTATATTTTATGTGACCGGATGCTCTCCGAGTCACGAAAAAACGCGCGGTCCGGGACACGGACCGACCCTTCGGAGGTATTTCCATGACGAGCGAACTTTTACAAAAGGCCCGGGAATTTGAGGAACGCTACGGCGCCTACATCACGCGGGAGGAGCGTCCCGCCTTCCACCTCTCCCCCCGGGTGGGCTGGATGAACGACCCCAACGGCTTCGGCATCTACAAGGGGCAGTATCATCTCTTCTACCAGTATCATCCCTACTCCACCAAATGGGGCCCCATGCACTGGGGCCACGCCGTGAGCCGGGACCTGCTGCATTGGGAATATCTCCCCGCCGCCCTGGCTCCCGACCGGGCGTATGACGACGCCGGGTGCTTCTCCGGCTCCGCCTTGGAGCTGGAGGACGGGCGGCACCTCATCATGTACACCGGCGTCCAGAGCCACCGGGGAGAGGACGGCGTCCGCCGGGACCTCCAGACCCAGTGCCTGGCCGTGGGCGACGGCATTGACTACGAGAAGCTGGACCGAAACCCGGTCCTGACGGGGGAGGACATCCCAAAGGGCTTCAACGTCCATGACTTCCGGGACCCCAAGATGTTCCGCAAGGCCGACGGCTCCTTCGCCTGCGTCGTCGGGTGCCGCACCGAGGACGGCAGCGGTGCCATCCTGCTCTACGAGAGCGAAGACGGCTTCCGCTGGCGCTTCGTCACCGTCCTGGACCGGTGCTGGAACGAGTTCGGCCGTATGTGGGAGTGCCCCGACTTCTTTGAACTGGGCGGCAGGACGGTCATCATGACCAGCCCCCAGGACATGAGCGCCGTGGGCCTGGAGTTCCACAACGGCAACGGCACCCTCCTGCTCATCGGCGACTACGACGACGCCACCCACACCTTCGAGCGCCAAGCCGTCCAGGCGGTGGATTACGGCCTGGACTTCTACGCCCCCCAGACCATTCTGACGGAGGACGGCAGGCGGGTGGTCGTCGGCTGGATGCAGAACTGGGACACCTGCGCTTCCCAGCCCGAGGACCGGTGGTTCGGCCAGATGACATTGCCCCGGGAGCTGGGGTACCGGGACGGACGGGTGATCCAGAACCCCATCCGTGAGCTGGAGGCCCTCCACGGCCGCCGCGTCAGCTACATGGATATCCCCGTCCAGGAGGAGCTGACCCTCCGGGGCGTCTACGGCAGGACCATCGATATGACCGTCACCGTCCGGCCCAGAAGCGAGTGCGGCTACCAGAGTTTCCGCATGAAGGTGGCCGCCGGGAGCCAGCACTACACCTCCGTCACCTACACCCCGCTGACCAGCACCCTCCGCGTCAGCCGCGACCACTCCGGCACCAACCGGGACTACGTCCACGTGCGCGAGTGCTTCGTCCGCGACAGGGGAGGGGAGCTGAAGCTCCGGGTGGTCCTGGACCGGTACTCCGCCGAGATCTTCGTCAACGACGGCGAGCAGGCCCTGTCTCTCACCTTCCGCACCCCTCTGTCCGCCGACGGCATCTCCTTCCAGTCCCAGGGCAAGACTGTCATCAGCGTGGAGAAATACGATATCGTCATGGACAGGCAATAATTGCTATCCCGATCCCTCCATTACATAAAAGTACCGCATACCCGCGACTTTTCCGGGCATGCGGTGCTTTTTTGGATTATTCATTTGGCGTACAGATAATACACCACTAAATTCACAAGCTTCGCGGGAAGGAGCCGCGTCAGCATCACCAGCGTCTTGTACGAGATGCCGATGCTGGACGCGGGTGGGACGGAGCGGCGCAGGGCCGTCTTGCGGATGTACGTCCCCGCCGTCTCCGGCCTCATGCCGCCCCGCTCGTCCTTTTCCATGCGCCCCACGGAGCGGGATATGCGCCCGCCGTACTCCGCGTCCCCGGCGGGGGACTTCTCCCGGGCGTCGGTGAAGCCGGTGGCGATATCCCCGGGCATCACCGCCGTGACGGTGACGCCGTAGGGCCGCACCTCATTGCGCAGGGCGGAGACATAGGCGTTCAGCGCCGCCTTGGAAACGGAGTAGTAGGTCTGGAAGGGGATGGGGATGGCCCCGGCCACGGAACTGACCACCACGATCCGCCCGGCCCGGCGCTTCCGCATATGGGGGAGCACCGCCTTCACCGCGTTGACAACGCCGAAGAAGTTGACCTCCAGCTGCCGCTTCGCGTCCGCAAGCTCTGTCATCTCCACCGCCCCGGAGATCCCGAAGCCCGCGCAGCAGATAAGGATGTCGATCTGCCCCTCTCTCTCCAGCACGGTCCCGGCGGCCCGGACCATGGCGGCCTCGTCTGTCACGTCGCCGGGGAGGTGGACGGCGCCCGGGTGGTCGATGTCCCGGCGGCTCGTCTCATAGACCGTGGCCCCGGCCTCGCAAAGGGCCCTCACCGCCGCCAGACCGATGCCGCTGGACCCGCCGGTGACCAGGGCGACCTTCTTCTCCTTCAGCATAGTCCGTTGGCCTTCAGCACCGTGTGGATGATCTCGGCGGCCTCCTCTACCAGGGGCTCGGTGTGGGTGGCCATGAGGGAGGTGCGCAGCAGGCACTCGTGGGGCGCAACAGCGGGCGGGATGGAGGTGTTGACGTACACCCCCGCGTCGAAGAGCTGCTTTGTGATGGTCAGCGTGTCGATCATCTCGTAGGTGTAGATGGGCACGATGGGCGTCTCGCTCTCCCGGATCTTGATGCCCCGGTCTGTCAGCCGCTTGCGGAAGTAGGCGGAGATGTGCTGTAAATTGTCCACCAGCTCCGGATGGTGCTCCAGTTCGTCCAGGGCCGCCATGGCCGTGGCGCAGGAGGCGGGGGTAATGGAGGCGGAGAAGATGAAGGGCCGGGAGGCGTGGCGCACGTAGTCGCACACGTTGGCGTCGGCGGCCATATACCCGCCCAGGGAGGCCAGGGACTTGGAGAAGGTGCCCATGTAGATGTCCACCTCGCTCTCCAGCCCGAAGTAGCTGGCGGAGCCGCGCCCGCCCTTTCCGATGACCCCCAGGGCGTGGGCGTCATCCACCATCACCCTGGCGCCGTACTTCCTCGCGAGACGGCAGATCTCCGGAAGCTTCGCGATGTCCCCGCCCATGGAGAACACGCCGTCGGTGACGATGAGGCACCCGGACTCCTCCGGCACCTTCCGGAGCTGCTTTTCCAGGTCCGCCATGTCGGAGTGGCGGTAGCGGAGCATGGTGCCGTAGCTGAGCTTGCAGCCGTCGTAGATGCTGGCGTGGTTCTCCCGGTCGCAGATCACATAGTCCCCGTGGCCCACCACGGCGGAGATGATGCCCAGATTCGACTGGAACCCGGTGGAGAAGGTGACCACACCCTCCTTGCCCAGGAATTTCGCCAGCTTGTCCTCCAGCTCCAGGTGGAGCTCCAGAGTGCCGTTCAAAAACCGGGAGCCGGAACACCCGGTGCCGTACTTCTCAATGGCGCGTATCCCCGCCTCGATGACCCGGGGGTTGGTGGTGAGGCCGAGGTAGTTGTTGGAGCCCAGCATGATCCGGCGCTTGCCCTCCATGATGACCTCCACGTCCTGCCGGGATTCCAGCGCGTGGAAATAGGGGTAGATGCCCAAACGCCGGGCCTCCTCCGCCTGGACGTTGCCGTGTACAAGCTTCTTGAATATATCCATAGGGGATCCTCCGTTATGTAAAAATAATGTATGATAAGTCCGCCCTGTCATTTTGGCGCATACACAGATAATTTACAGCAATAAATCAAATTTGTCAATTGAAAAACCGGGCTTTTTGCGCCTTTTCGCTAAATTAAAAAAATATTTAAAACAGCTCTTGACAAACGCGCCCTCCTGTGGTATCCTTGTCACGGTTAGCGAAAGCTAACCAATTGATAAAGCCGAGAGTTAGAATAACCTAACTCAAGTTATACGGAGGTAACACATATGGTGCCGCTTACAATGGCCGGGAACGCTGGGACTAACACCATCGTCAGGATCACGGGCCGGGACCAGGTCCGTCAGCATCTGGCGGAGCTGGGCTTCGTGGTGGGGACAGACGTGACGGTGACCAGCGAGATCGGCGGGAACATGATCGTGGCCGTCAAGGACTCCCGCGTGGCGCTGGATCGGGACATGGCCAGCCGGATCATGGTGGAAATCTGAGAAAGGAGAAAACGCATATGAAAACATTGAAGGACGCGGCGGTGGGCTCCACGGTCACCGTGGCGCGGCTCCACGGCGAGGGTGCGCTGAAGCGCCGGATCATGGATATGGGCGTCACCCGGGGCGTGGAGGTCTACGTCCGCAAGGTGGCCCCCTTGGGCGACCCCATCGAGGTCACGGTACGCGGCTACGAGCTGACCATCCGCCGGGGCGACGCGGAGAACATCGAGATCGCCTGATATTTTGCCGAATCGCTTGATTCTTTACTGAGAAGTTAGCTAAATATAACAAATCTTAGCAATCTCTAACTAAAATCACAGGAGGAACATCCCATGGAACTGAAAATCGCTCTTGCCGGGAACCCCAACTCCGGCAAGACCACCATGTTCAACGACCTGACCGGCTCCAACCAGTACGTGGGCAACTGGCCGGGCGTCACGGTGGAGAAGAAGGAGGGAAAGCTCCGGGGGCACAAGGACGTGACCATCCAGGACCTGCCCGGCATCTACTCCCTGTCCCCCTACACATTGGAGGAGGTCGTATCCAGAAATTACCTCGTCGGCGAGAAGCCAGACGCCATCCTGAACATCGTGGACGGCACCAACATTGAGCGCAACCTCTATCTGACCACACAGCTCATCGAGCTGGGAATCCCGGTGGTGGTGGCTCTGAACATGATGGATCTCACACGCAAGAACGGCGACACCATCAACATCGACCGCCTCAGCCGCACCCTGGGCTGTCCCGTGGTGGAGACCTCCGCCCTGAAGGGCCAGGGTTCCCGTGAGGCCGCGGAGCTGGCCGTCCAGGCCGCCCGGGAGAAGCGCGACGTGGAGCTGCCCCCGGTCTTCCAGGGCAGCGTGGAGCACGCCATCGCCCACATCGAGGAGTCCATCGAGAACGCGGTGGACCCCCGCTTCGTCCGGTTCTACGCCATCAAGCTCTTCGAGCGGGACGAGAAGGTCCGCGCGGAGCTGAAGCTGCCGGAGGACCTGATGAGCCACATCGAGGGCCACATCACCGACTGCGAGAACGAGCTGGACGACGACGCGGAGAGCATCATCACCAACCAGCGCTACGCCTACATAGCGGGCATCGTCAGCAAGGCGGTGAAAAAGAAGCAGACCGGGCAGAAGCTGTCCGTCTCCGACAAAATAGACCGGATCGTCACCAACCGCGTCCTGGCCCTGCCCATCTTCGCCGCCGTCATCGTCTTCATCTACGCCATCGCCATGGGCACCTCGCCACAGGCACTGGTGGACGGCTCCTACCGGGACGGCGAGCCCTGGGGCATCGGCGTCGGCACCTGGGGCACGGACTTTGCCAACGACGTGGTCTTCGGCGAGTGGGTCCCGGGCCTTGTGGACAAGGTGCTCCTCAATGACGCGGGCGACCCCGTGGTGGCCGATTGGCTCTACAGCCTCATTCAGGACGGCATCGTGGCCGGTGTGGGCGGCGTCCTGGGCTTCGTGCCCCAGATGCTGGTGCTGTTCCTGCTCCTGTCCATCCTGGAGGATGTGGGCTATATGTCCCGCATTGCCTTCATCATGGACCGCATCTTCCGACGGTTCGGACTCTCCGGCAAGTCCTTCATCCCCATGCTGGTGGCCACCGGCTGCGGCGTGCCGGGCCTCATGGCCTCCCGCACCATCGAGCAGGACCGGGACCGGAAGATGACGCTGATGACCACCACCTTCATGCCCTGCGG
>CANQKZ010000047.1 GCA_947624585.1 uncultured Oscillospiraceae bacterium
TCACGGCGCTTTTGCAGTCCAGCTCCGCCACCACGGTCATGGTGGTGGGCTTCGTCAACTCCGGCCTCATGACCCTGGGCCAGTCGGTGAGCATCATCGTGGGCGCCAACCTGGGGGCCTCCATCACCCCGTGGCTTCTGTCCCTGGCGGGCGTCCAGGGCGGCAGCTTCATTTTGGAGATCTTCAAGATGACCACCATCACCCCGGTGATGGCCTTCATCGGCGCCATCCTCTACATCTTCCAGAAGAAGCCCGCCAAGCGGGACACCGGCATGATCTTCCTGGGCTTCGCCATCCTGATGTACGGCATGGAGGCCATGTCCGGCGCGGTGGAGGGCCTGCGGGACCTGCCCCAGTTCGGCGAGATCATCTCCGTGCTCTCCAACCCCCTCGTCGGCGTGCTGGCCGGTACGGTGATCACGGCGGTGATCCAGTCCAGCTCCGCCTCCATCGGTATCCTCCAGGCATTGGCCACCACGGGGAAGATCAGCTTCGGCACCGCTATCCCCGTCATCATGGGACAGAACATCGGTACCTGTATCTCCGCCATTCTCTCCTGCATCGGCGCCTCCAAGAACGCCAAGCGGGCCGCCATGATCCACCTCTCCTTCAACGTGATCTCCACGGTGGTGGTCCTGCCTGTTTATTACCTGGTCTATTACCTGTTCCGGTTCGATTTCGCCAGTCTCGCCGTCAGCTCCTGGCAGATCGCCCTCATCAACACCGCCTACAAGATCGTGTCCATCCTCCTGCTGGCCCCCGTCCTCCGGTTCCTGGAGCCCCTGTCCCACCTGCTGGTGCGGGACTCCGAGAAGGACGAGGAGGAGACGCTGCTGGATGAGCGCCTTCTGAAATCCCCCGCCGTGGCCGTGGCCCGCTGCCGGGCCGTCACCGTCGCCATGGCCGAGGAGGCCGCCGGGGCCATCTTCGACTCCTTCCGGGAGCTGGGCAGTTTTGACGAGGAGACGCTGGAGAAAATTTTGAAGACCGAGGACCATGTGGACTACTACGAGGACCGGCTGGGCACCTATCTCGTGAAGCTGTCCGCCCAGAACCTGTCTGCCTCCGACAACGCCCAGGCCACCAAGCTCCTGCACATGATCTCCGACTTTGAGCGCATCTCCGACCACGCGGTGAATATCGTCAAGTCCGCCGAGGAGATCCACGAGAAGAAGCTCAACTTCTCCTCCGACGCCATGCAGGAGCTGAACACCATGATCGACGCGGTTTCCGAGATCATGAGCCTGGCCCTGGCCTCCTTCCGGGACGACGATCTGAACTCCGCCGTCATGGTGGAGCCCCTGGAGCAGGTGGTGGACAATCTGAAGGACCGCATCCGCCTCAACCACGTCAAACGGATGCAGAACGGCGAGTGCACCATCGAGCTGGGCTTCATCCTGACGGACATCCTCACGAACTTAGAGCGGGTCAGCGACCACTGCTCCAACATCGCCGGGTATATGCTGGAGATGAGCGGCGACAACACCGACGTGGGCGTCCACGAGTTCCTGCACAACGTCCGCAGCGGCGAGACAAGGGAGTTCAACGACTACTACGACTATTTCAAGGTGAAATACCGCATGCCGGAGCATGCGTAAAACGGAGATCATGAAAATACTCAAAAGACTTTTCGACCTGGCCTTCACGGGCATCCTGCTGGCGGTGGCGGGGTCCATCCTCATCACCGCCGTCATCAAGATCCGGTCCGGCGACCCCAGAAAGCAGGCCAACGTCTTCGGGTACACCCCCACCGTGACGCTGACCGGCTCCATGCTGCCCACCATCCAGATCGACGCCCTGAGCATCGTCCGGTGTTGCGACATCTCCCGGGTCCGGGAGGGGGACATCATCGTCTACTACAGCCCGGAGCGGGGCATGAACATCATCCACCGGGCCGTCCGGGTGACGGGGGAAGGCCAGGACAAGCGCATTCAGACAAAGGGCGACAACAACCCCGTGGCCGACTCCATCATCACCACAAAGGAAAACTTCGTGGGCATCGCCATCGCCACCTTCAACGGCGCCGCCCCCGTGGTGGAGAAGCTTTTGAAGCCGGACCGGTCCGGCTTCGACCCGGTGAGGCTCTTCCTGGCGGGCGCCGGACTGTTCCTGGCCATCTGGGCGCTGGCATCGGGCGTGAAATATGTATTTAAATGGCTCTTTAAGTCCGCTCCGCCCCCGGACGTTCCCGGCGGACAAAAATGAAGTGTCGATTTACCAAAGCAAAGCGGGCCTTTTGACGGAAGCGCCCGCTTTTTCCACGCTTTTTCCGTGCGTTTTGCGGGAAATAAAAAAATTCTCAAAAAATTAAAATTTTCTCTTGACAAAGTATCAAAGGTTTGGTATTCTATCAAGGCGCTGTGGGCGAGGAACCTCTGCGCACTGCGATGATCCGGGAGATTGCGCCATCGGCGGTAACTTCCGGGGAGTATGTCCGGCACCGGCTCTTTTGACGGT
The DNA here is from genome assembly GCA_947624585.1 of uncultured Oscillospiraceae bacterium. Taxonomy (GTDB): domain Bacteria; phylum Bacillota; class Clostridia; order Oscillospirales; family Oscillospiraceae; genus RUG626. Next base: position 2,458 of record CANQKZ010000047.1, read on the forward strand.
GCGCAATCGGGCGGCTGAAAGATTTACTGTGCTATTGACGGTTTACTGGGTATATCGTCCGAGCAAAGAGGTCTGGCCGGATTCGTCCGGTCCTTTTTGTGAGTGGAAGTGATACACACGGATATGTGGACAGAAATTTTTCACCGTACTACTGAATGTACGTTTTGGAGGAAGAAAAATGGCAGCAGCAAAGAAAACCATCCGCATCAGACTCAAGGCCTATGACCATCAGCTCATCGACCAGACCGCCGAGAAGATCGTCGAGACCGCGAAACGGACCGACGCCAAGGTCTCCGGCCCCATCCCCCTGCCCACCAAGAAGGAGGTCGTCACCATCCTTCGCGCCGTCCACAAAGACAAGGACTCCCGTGAGCAGTTTGAGAGAAGGACCCATAAGCGCCTCATCGACATCATCTCCCCCACCCAGAAGACCGTGGAGGCCCTGATGGCTCTTGAGCTTCCCGCCGGTGTGGAGATCGAAATTAAACTTTAAGCTTCGATCCCACGCCCGACCCAACTTACGTCAACACCCATCGGCCGCGACTTGCGTTAAGCGGCCGGGGTCAAGTCGGCGGAAGGGCCTACGGTTGCAAAGCCCAGGCCGTCGACCAATAACCTATAAAGGAAGGATAGATCAATCATGGAAATGACAAAGGTCCTCATCGGCAAAAAGGTCGGCATGAGCCAGATCTTCGATGAAGCCGGCAAGGTCGTCCCCGTCACGGTCATCGAGGCGGGCCCCTGCGTGGTCACACAGGTCAAGACCGTTGACAAGGACGGCTACGACGCCATCCAGCTCGGTTTTGAGGACGTTGCCGAAAAGAAACTGACAAAGCCCGAGATCGGACATCTCAAGAAGGCCGGAACGGACATGAAGCGCCACCTGAAGGAGTTCAGGCTGGCCGACTGTTCCAAGTTCGAGGTCGGCGACGAGATCAAGGCCGATATGTTCCAGAAGGGCGACCAGGTGGACATCACCGGAGTGAGCAAGGGCAAGGGATACCAGGGCGCCATCAAGCGCTTCAACGCCCAGCGCACCCCCACCAGCCACGGCGGCGGCCCCGTGCACCGTCACGCCGGTTCCATGGGCTCCACCTCCACCCCCTCCCGCATCTACAAGGGCAAGATCGGCGCCGGACACATGGGCGCCGAGCAGGTCACGGTCCAGAACCTGGACATCGTCCACATCGACCCGGACCTCAACATGATCGCCGTTCGCGGCGCGGTGCCCGGCCCCAAGGGCGGCATCGTGTACATGAAGAACACGGTCATCAACCGCAGCAAGATCAAGGGCCCCGCCCAGACCGTCAGCTCCAACCCGCAGAAGCGGTCCGCGCGTGGCTGAGAAAGGAGAGACTGAAATATGCCTAAAGCAAATGTTTACAACATGGCCGGAGAGGTCATAGGCGAAATCGAGCTCTCCGACGCCGTCTTCGGCATCGAGCCGAACGTGACGGCCATGCACACCGTCGTCCGCAATCACCTTGCCAATCTGCGCCAGGGCACCCAGAGCACCCTGACCAAGGCCGAGGTTTCCGGCGGCGGCATCAAGCCCTGGCGCCAGAAGGGCTCCGGCCGGGCCCGCCAGGGTTCCACCCGCAACCCCCACTGGACCCACGGCGGCGTCGCCTTCGCCCCCAAGCCCCGCTCCTACGGCTTCTCCGTCAACAAGAAGGTCCGCGCTCTCGCCATCCGCTCCGCCCTCTCCGACAAGGCCGCCGAGCAGAACGTCATCGTGGTGGAGGGCCTCGACATGAGCGAGCCCAAGACGAAGACCTTCAAGACCTTCCTCACCAGGATCGGCGTCGACCGCAAGGCCGTCGTGGTCACCCCGGAGGTCAATAAGAACGTGGTTCTCTCCGCCCGCAACATCCCCGGCGTTCTCACCACCCCCGCCAACATCTTGAACGCCTATGACCTGATCAACGCCGACAAGCTGGTCGTGGACAAGGTCGCACTTGAGAAAATCGAGGAGGTATACGCATAATGAAGACCTCTTATGATATTATCGTCCGCCCCATCATCACCGAGCAGTCCATGGAGGCCATTGACCTGAAGAAGTACGTCTTCGAGGTCACGAAGGACGCCACCAAGGCCGACGTGAAAAAGGCCGTCGAGGAGATCTTCGGCGTGAAGGTGGACAAAGTCAGCACCCTGAACGTCCGCGGCAAGGCCAAGAGGACCGGCCGTTATCCCGAGGGGATGACCCGCGCCTGGAAAAAGGCAGTGGTCAGGCTCACCGCCGACTCCAAGGCCATCGAGTTCTTCGAGGGCATGGTATAAGGGAGGATAAGAGAAAATGGCTATAAAGAATTACAAACCCACTACCCCGTCCAGGAGACATATGTCCGTCTCCGGCTTCGACGGAGTTGACAAGAAGGCCCGCCCCGAGCGCGCCCTCACCGAGGTGCTCAAAAAGCACTCCGGCCGCAACAGCTACGGCCACATCACCGTCCGCCACAAGGGCGGCGGGAACCGCAGAAAGTACCGCGTCATCGACTTCAAGCGCGCAAACGCCGGCGTCCCCGGCACTGTCCTGCGCCTGGAGTACGACCCCAACCGCTCCGCCTATATCGCCCTCGTGGAGTATGAGGGCGGCGACCGCCGCTATATCCTGGCTCCCGTGGGCCTGAAGGCCGGGGACACCGTCATGAGCGGCCCCACCGCCGACATCAAGCCCGGCAACGCCCTGCCCTTTGCCAATATCCCCGTGGGCACCGTCATCCACAACATCGAGCTCTATCCCGGACGCGGCGCCCAGCTGGTCCGCTCCGCCGGAGCCGCCGCCCAGCTGATGGCCAAGGAGAACGGCATGGCCCAGGTCCGCCTCCCCTCCGGCGAGTACCGCTATATCAGGCTCGACTGCATGGCCTCCATCGGGCAGGTGGGCAACATCGACCACGCCAACGTCCATCTGGGCAAGGCAGGCCGCGTCCGCCACATGGGCATCCGTCCCACGGTGCGCGGTTCCGTCATGAACCCCGTCGACCACCCCCACGGCGGCGGCGAGGGCAAGGCGCCCGTCGGCCGTCCCGGCCCTGTTACCCCTTGGGGCAAACCGGCTCTCGGCTATAAGACACGCAAGACGAAGAACCGCACCAACAAGTTCATCGTCAAGCGCCGCAACTCGAAGTAAGGAGGGACTTAAGGAATGAGCAGAAGCATCAAGAAGGGGCCCTTCGCGGCACCCGAGCTCTTAAAGAGAGTGGAAGAGATGAATAAGACCGGCGAGAAGAAGGTCCTGAAGACCTGGAGCCGTGCCAGCACCATTTACCCCTCCTTCGTCGGCCACACCATCGCCGTCCATGACGGCCGCCGCCACATCCCCGTCTATATCACCGAGGACATGGTCGGTCACAAGCTGGGTGAGTTCGCTCCCACCCGCACCTTCCGCGGGCACTCCGGCAGCAAGACCGCGGCGAAATAAGGAGGACAGACATGGAAGCAAGAGCACAAGTCAAATACGCGCTGATCTCCCCCCGCAAGGTGAAGATCGTCTGCGATATCATAAGGGGCAAGGACGCCGATGTGGCCCGCGCCATCCTTATGAATACCCCCAAGCACGCCAGCGAGCTGATGGTCAAGGTCCTCAACTCCGCCATCGCCAACGCGGAGAACAACTTCGATATGGACACCTCCAAGCTCTATGTGGCTGAGACCTACGCCAACCCGGGCCCCATCCTCAAGAGGATGCAGCCCGTCTCCAAGGGCCGCGGCTACCGCATCAACAAGCGCACCAGCCATATCACCATCGTGCTGAAGGAAAGGGAGGCGTAAACAATGGGACAGAAAGTTAATCCTCACGGCCTTCGCGTCGGCGTCATCAAGGACTGGGACTCCCGCTGGTACGCCAGGGAGGACAAGGTCGGCGACCTGCTGGTCGAGGACCACAAGATCCGCAAGGTGCTGAAGAAGCGCCTCTATGACGCGGGCATCCCCAAGATCGAGATCGAGCGCGACAGCTCCAAGGTTAAGATCTTCCTGCACTGCTCCCGTCCCGGCCTCGTCATCGGCAAGGGCGGAGCGGACATCGAGAAACTCCGCGCCGATATGGAGAAGATGCTGGGCAAGCCCGTGGCCATCTCCATCATCGAGGTGAAGAGCCCCGACGCGGACGCTCAGCTGGTGGCCGAGTCCATCGCCGCCCAGCTGGAGAAGCGCGTCAGTTACAGAAGGGCCATGAAGAACGCCATGGGCCGCGCCATGCGCCTGGGCGTCCGGGGCATCAAGATCAAGCTGTCCGGCCGTATCGGCGGCGCCGAGATCGCCCGCAACGAGAGCTATCACGAGGGCACCATCCCCCTGCAGACTCTGAGAGCCGACATCGAGTACGGCTTCGCCGAGGCCGCCACCACCTACGGGCGCATCGGCGTCAAGGTCTGGATCTACAAGGGAGAGATCCTCTCCTCCACCCTCCGCACCACCCCCAGGACCATGGACACCAGCCGTCCTCCCCGTGAGCGCCGCGAGCGCCGGGACGACCGGAGAGGCCCCCGTCCCCAGGGCCAGGGCGGATACAACCGCGACCGTCAGGGCGCGCCCCGTCAGCAGGGCGGCTATGCCCCCCGCGCCCCGCGCCAGAATACTCCTAAAGAAGGAGGAAGCAACTGATGCTGTTACCTAAGAGAGTCAAATACCGCAAGCAGCAGCGCGGCCGCATGACCGGCGTGGCTACACGCGGCAATACTGTCACTTACGGTGATTGGGGCCTGGTCGCTACCGAGCCCGCGTGGATCACCTCCAACCAGATCGAGGCGGCCCGTGTGGCCATCACCCGTTACAACAAGCGCGGCGGCAAGGTCTGGATCAAGATCTTCCCCGACAAGCCCGTCACGGCAAAGCCCGCCGAGACCCGTATGGGTTCCGGTAAAGGCGCCCCCGAGTACTGGGTGGCAGTCGTCAAGCCCGGCAGGGTCCTCTTCGAGATCGCCGGGGTGACCGCCGAGGACGCCCACGAGGCTCTGCGCCTTGGCGCCCACAAGCTGCCCTGCAAGACCAAGATAATCGCCCGTGAGACCGAGGAGGGTGAATGAGATGAAGGCAAAAGAAGTCAGAAAGATGAGCGAGGCCGAGCTGAACGCGAAGCTGGCGGATCTGAAGAAGGATCTGTTCACCCTCCGTATGCAGCACGCCACCAACCAGCTCGACAATCCTGTCAGGATATCCCTTGTCAAGAAGGATATTGCCCGAGTCCAGACGATAATCCGCGAAAAGTCGCTCGAGCAGTGAGGAGGAAGCTAAATGAGTGAAGTTAGAACGTCTTCCAGAAAGACCCTGGTGGGCAAGGTCGTATCCGACAAGATGGACAAGACCATCGTGGTCGCCATCGCGGACCGTGTTCCCCACCCCCTCTATAAAAAGATAGTCAAGAGGACCTACAAGCTCAAGGCCCACGACGAGAACAACGAGTGCGGCGTCGGCGATACTGTCCGCGTCATGGAGACACGTCCCCTCTCCAAGGAGAAGAGATGGCGCCTTGTTGAGATCGTCGAAAAGGCGAAATAAGGAGGCGGCATAAATGATACAGCAGGAAAGTTATCTGAAAGTCGCCGACAACACCGGCGCCAAGGAGATCAAGTGCATCCGCGTGCTTGGCGGCGCCAAGCGCAAGTGGGGCAACATCGGCGACGTGATCGTCGCCTCCGTCCGCAAGGCCGCCCCCGGCGGCCAGGTGAAGAAGGGCGACGTGGTCAAGGCCGTCATCGTCCGCTCCGCCAAGGGCGTCCGCCGCGCCGACGGCACCTATGTCCGCTTCGATGAGAACGCGGCGGTGCTGATCCGCGACGACAAGAACCCCGTCGGTACCCGTATCTTCGGGCCGGTGGCCAGAGAGCTGCGCGACAAGGACTACATGAAGATCCTGTCCCTGGCTCCCGAAGTCATATGAGGAGGTCCGGAACATGAAAATAAAAACCAACGACACCGTCGTCGTCCTGTCCGGCAAGGACAAGGGCAAGCAGGGCAAGGTCATGAGCGCCGATCCCGAAGGCCGCAAGGTCATCGTGCAGGGCGTCAACGTAGCCTACCGTCATCAGAAGGCCCGCCGCCAGGACGAGCAGAGCGATATCATCAGGAAGGAGACCCCCATCTACGTCTCCAAGGTCATGCTTGTCTGCCCCAAGTGCGGCAAGCCCACCCGCGTCGGCCACAGGATGGACGGCGACAAGAAGGTCCGCGTCTGCAAGAAGTGCGGCGCGGCCATGTGAGAGAGGGAGGATAGATCATGCCCAGACTTAAGACAAGATATCAGGACGAGATCGCTCCCGCCCTTATGAAAAAGTTCGGCTACAAGAGCGTCATGCAGATCCCCCGCCTTGACAAGATCGTCATCAACGTGGGCTGCGGCGACGCCAAGGACAACGCCAAGGTCGTGGACAGCGTGGTGAAGGAGATCTCCGCCATCGCCGGTCAGCACGCGGTGGTCACCAAGGCACGCAAGTCCGTGGCCAACTTCAAGATCCGCGAGGGGATGAACATCGGCGTCAAGGTCACCCTGCGCCGCGACAGGATGTGGGAGTTCCTGGACAGGCTCTTCAACGTGGCCCTGCCCCGTGTGCGCGACTTCCACGGCATCAACCCCAACTCCTTCGACGGGCGCGGCAACTACGCCCTCGGCATCAAGGAGCAGCTCATTTTCCCCGAGATCGACTACGACAAGATCGACAAGATCCGCGGTATGGACATCGTCATGTGCACCACCGCCAAGACCGACGAGGAGGCCCGCGAGCTTCTCACACTCCTGGGCGCCCCGTTCTACAGAAACTAAGGGAGGAGAAAAGTTATGGCTAAGAAATCTATGATCCTCAAGCAGCAGCGCGACCCCAAGTTCTCCACCCGCAAGTACAACCGCTGCAAGATCTGCGGTAGGCCCCACGCCTACCTGCGCAACTACGGCATCTGCCGTATCTGCTTCCGGGAGCTGGCCTATAAGGGAGAGATCCCCGGCGTCAAGAAAGCGTCTTGGTGAATCTTTTTCCGCCATGCTTCGTTCCGGGATCCTCGCAGGTTCTTAATACAGCTTCGGGTCCCGCGCCTCGCCTGACGAAAAAATCTTCACCGATCCGCGCGCGTTAATGACCGTGCGGACAACGAAACTCGTTAATAGGATGGCGAAAGGTCCCCGGCAATCGAAATATTGCCGCGGATACCTCGCCGCCTGAACCGTACCGGCACCGCTCCGGACGGTAACTCTGATCAAGGAGGAAAAACACAAAATGCAAGTAACAGACCCCATTGCGGATATGCTGACCCGTATCAGGAACGCCAACTCCGCAAAGCACGCCACCGTGGAGATCCCCTGCTCAAACATGAAGAAGGCCATCGCCCAGATCCTGCTTGACGAGGGATACATCAAGAGCTTCCAGGTCACCCCCGACGGCGGCCAGGGAGTCATCAAGGTGACCCTGAAGTACAACGCGGGCGAGAGAGTCATCCAGGGCCTCCGCCGCGTCTCCAAGCCGGGCCTGCGGTATTACGCGGGCACCGACGAGATCCCCTACGTCCTGAAGGGCCTGGGGACCGCCATCATTTCCACCTCCAAGGGCATCATGACCGACAGGCAGGCACGCCGTGAGCACGTCGGCGGCGAAGTCCTGGCGTTCGTTTGGTAAGGGAGGGTATGAACTATGTCAAGAATCGGTAGAGCTCCCATTACCGTCCCCGCGGGCGTCGAGGTCACCGTTGCCGAGGGCAACGTTGTCACCGTCAAGGGCCCCAAGGGCACCATCACCAAGACCCTTCGCCCCGAGATGACCATCGAGAAGGAAGGCAACGTGATCCACGTCAAGCGCCCCAACGACGACAAGTTCGAGCGCAGCGTCCACGGCCTCACCAGGACCCTGCTCAACAACATGGTCCACGGCGTCACCCATGAGTTCTCCAAGACCCTGGAGATCAACGGCGTTGGCTACCGCGCCTCCAAGGAGGGCAAGAACCTGGTCATGAACCTGGGATATTCCCACCAGGTCATCGTCCCCGAGATCGACGGCATCGGCATCGATGTGCCCAACCCCAATCAGGTGGTCATCCACGGCGTCGACAAGCAGCTGGTGGGCCAGTTCGCCGCCGACGTGCGGAACAAGAGACCCCCGGAACCCTATAAGGGCAAGGGCATCAAGTACGCGGACGAAGTCATTCGCCGCAAAGAAGGCAAGACTGGTAAATAAAAGGAGGTGTGCCTAAATGATCAAAAGACCTGATACGAAAGCTCAGCGCTTAAAGCGCCACAAGAGAGTCAGAGCGAAGATTTCCGGCACGCCGGAATGCCCCAGACTCAATGTATTCCGCAGCGAGCGGCACATTTACGCCCAGGTGATCGACGATGTGAACGGCGTCACCCTGGCCGCCGCTTCTTCCGTCGAAAAGGATTTTGAAGGTTCCGGCTCCAACAAGGAGGGCGCCCGCAAGGTGGGCAAGCTCATTGCCGAGAGGGCCAAGGCCCGTGGGATAGAGGACGTGGTCTTCGACCGCGGCGGCTATATCTATCACGGCCGTGTCCAGGAGCTGGCCGAGGGCGCCCGCGAGGGCGGACTCAACTTTTAACGCAGGGAGGGAACGGAAATATGCCTTACAGCAGCAATCAAAGAGGAAACCGCCGCGACCGTGAAGAGGTCAAGAGCGAGTATATCGAGAAGGTCGTCTCCCTCAACCGCGTTTCCAAGACCGTCAAGGGCGGACGCATCATGAAGTTCTCCGCTCTGGTCGTCGTGGGCGACGGCAAGGGCAAGGTGGGCTTCGGCCTGGGCAAGGCCGCCGAGGTCTCCGAGGCCATCCGCAAGGGCATCGAGGATGCCAAGAAGAACTTCACCCACATCACCCTCAAGGGCGGCACCATCCCCCACGAGGTCATCGGCGAGTTCGGCGCTGGCCGCGTGCTCTTAAAGCCCGCTCCCGCCGGTACCGGCGTCATCGCGGGCGGCGCTGTCCGCGCGGTGGTCGAGGCCGCCGGTATCACCGATATCCGTACAAAGTGCCTTCGGAGCAACAACCCCGCCAACGTCGTGGCAGCCGCCATGCAGGGCCTCAAGTCCCTCCGCAACGTGGAGCAGGTCGCGGCCACACGCGGCAAGAGCCCCGAAGAGATCCTGGGCTAAGGAGGACTTTTGAAATGGCTAACATCAATATAAAGCTCGTCAAGAGCCTCAACGGCAGGATCCAAAAGCACATCGCCACCGCTGAGTCCCTGGGCCTTCGCAAGATCGGCGACACCACGACCCAGCCCGACAATCCCCAGACCAGAGGTAAGATCGCCAAGATCGGCTACCTCCTTCAGGTCACGGAAGAGAAATAAGGAGGTTTGCGGAATGAAACTGAACGACTTATCTCCCGCTGCCGGCTCCACCGCCAAGGCCTGGAGAAAGGGCCGTGGGATCGGTTCCGGCAACGGCAAGACCGGCGGACGGGGCCACAAGGGCCAGAAGGCCCGCAGCGGCGGCGGAGTCCGTGTGGGATTTGAAGGCGGCCAGATGCCTCTGGCGCGCCGCATCCCCAAGCGCGGCTTCAACAACATCTTTGCGAAACCTCTGGACGCGGTAAACGTCTCCATGCTCAATCGCTTTGAGAACGGCGCCACCGTGGATGTGGAGGCCCTTGAGAAGGCCGGCATCCTCTCCGGTGTCAAGCACGGCGTCAAGGTCATCGGAAACGGAGAACTCACCAAGAAACTCACTGTCAAAGCCTCTGCTTTTTCCGAGACGGCCAAGGCGAAGATCGAGGCTGCTGGCGGAAAGGCTGAGGTGATCTGAGGTGTTACAGACATTAAAGAACGCATGGAAGGTGGAGGAGCTGCGAAAAAAGCTTCTCTTCACCCTGTTCGTTATTCTGCTTTTCCGGCTTGGCAACGCCATCCCCGTGCCGAATATCAACAACGACCTTCTGAGCCAGTACTTCACCTCTTCCCTCAACAACACCATCCTGGGCCTGTACAACGTGATGAGCGGCTCCGCCTTCCAGTACGGCACCATTTTCGCCCTGAGCATACAGCCCTATATCAACGCGTCCATCATCATCCAGCTCCTCACCATCGCCATCCCCGCCCTCGAGCGGCTTTCCAAGGACGGCGGTGAGGAGGGCAAGAAGAAGATCGAGAACATCACCCGGTACTCCACCGTGGCCATCGCTCTTCTCCAGGCCTACGGCTACTATGTCATCCTCTCCAGCAACAACCTGATGAGCAACACCGGCGTCTGGCCCGCCATCGTCATCATCGGCACCCTGGTGGCAGGCTCCTGCCTCGTCATGTGGATGGGCGAGCAGATCACCGAGTTCGGCATCGGAAACGGCATCTCCGTCATCCTCTTCGCCGGGATCATCGCCAGAGTCCCCAACACCGTGGTCACCATGGTCAACAACCTGATCCACGCCGAGAGCTGGAAGGTCTATGTGGTCTATCCGCTGATGATCGTCGGGGCCCTCGCCATGATCGTCCTCATCGTCATCGTCACCAACGCCGAGAGACGCATCCCCGTGATGTACTCCAAGCGCGTGGTGGGCCGGAAGATCTACGGCGGCCAGTCCACCCATCTGCCTTTGAAGGTCAATATGTCCGGCGTCCTGCCCGTCATCTTCGCGGGATCCATCGCCTCCCTTCCCGCTACCGTGGGTATGTTCTTCGGTAAGACCTCCAACAGCGGCGGCGGCTGGGGCACGTTCCTGACCCTCTTCAGCCAGAAGAGCGTGCTCTATATGGTGATCTACTTCCTGCTCATCATCTTCTTCAGCTATTTCTACTCCACCATCCAGTTCAACCCCATTGAGGTCAGCAACAACCTCATGAAGAACGGCGGATATATCCCCGGCTTCCGTCCCGGCAAGCCCACCAGCGCGTTCATCGCCAAGGTGCTCAACAAGGTGACCCTCTTCGGCGCCATCTACCTTGCCATCATCGCGCTCGTGCCCCTGATCGTAGGCGCCATCTCCGATACGGCCTCCAACACAGGCATCGCCATCGGCGGCACCTCCCTCATCATCGTCGTGGGCGTGGCTCTCGAGACCGTCAGGGCTCTGGAGGCTCAGCTCATCATGCGCAACTACAAGGGATTTCTTGAATAAGTAAGGAGTGTCCTCTATGAAGCTCATTCTTTTAGGAGCCCCCGGCGCTGGGAAAGGCACCCAGGCCGACATCATCTCCCGCAAGCTTGAAATTCCCACCATCTCTACAGGCAACATCCTGCGGGCGGCCATCCGAGAGGGTACGCCCGTGGGAGTGAAAGCCAAGGCCATCATCGAGGCGGGCCAGCTCGTTCCCGACGATGTCATCATGGGCATCGTGGCGGAGAGAGTGGCGAAGGATGACTGCAAAAACGGCTACATCCTGGACGGCGTGCCCCGCACCGTGGCCCAGGCGGACGCCCTCGCCGAGCACGGCATCGACGTGGACTGCGCCCTTTGCATCGACGTACCCGACGAGGTCATCGAGAAGCGTATGTCCGGCCGCCGCACCTGCTCCGTGTGCTCCGCCACCTACCACGTGGAGAGCAATCCCCCGAAAGTTGAGGGCGTCTGCGACGCCTGCGGCGGGGCGCTCACCATACGCAAAGACGATATGCCCGAGACCGTGAAGAACCGTCTCGCGGTGTATCACGCCCAGACCGAGCCGCTGCTGGCCTACTATGAGGCCAGGGGCAAGCTGGTCCGGGTCAAGGGGGAGGCCACCATCGAGGCCACCTCCAATAAAGTGTTCGAGGCCCTGGGGATCGACTGAGTATGATACGGTTAAAAACTCCCCGGGAAATTGAAAAAATGCGCCGTGCGGGACAAATCGCAGCGGCTGCCCGCGCTCTCGCGGGAAAATTGATAGTCCCCGGCGCGACGACCCATGACATCGACAAACAGGTAGAGGCATTTATCCGATCTCAGCACGCGATCCCCACCTGCATAGGCTACTGCGGGTACCCGGCGGCCACATGTATCTCCGTCAACGACGAGGTCATCCACGGCATACCGGGCAAGAAGGTCATCAGGGACGGCGACCTGGTCAAGATCGACCTGGACGTTGGCTTCGAGGGCTATATCGGGGATTGCGCGGCGACCTTCATAGCGGGAAAGGCAAGATGCGATGAGGACGTGAGGCTCCTGTCAATCACTAGGCAGGCGTTTTACGAGGGGCTCAAATACGCCCGTCCCGGTTACCGGGTCTCCGACATCAGCGCGGCCGTCCAACAGTTTGTGGAGGCAAATGGTTTTTCAGTCATCCGTGACTATGTGGGCCACGGCGTGGGGCGCGAAATGCACGAGGAACCGGAGGTGCCGAATTTCGGCAAGCCGGGCCACGGGGCAAGGCTCCTGCGGGGCATGACCATCTGTATCGAGCCCATGGTAGCGGCCGGGGATTGGCCCATCCGCGTCCTGAAGGACGGATGGACGGTCAAGACCCAGGACGGCTCCCAAGCCGCCCACTACGAGAATACCGTCCTAATCACCGACGGAGACCCGGAGATCCTGACGGTCCCCGAGCCGGAGGTGTAACGTGGCGATCGAAAAGGCCGACGTTGTCCGGTCCCTGGCGGGACGCGACGCGGGGGAGCTCTTCTACGTCAGCTCCACCGACGGCGAGTACGCATACATCGTCAACGGACGGGACAGAAGACTTGAAAAGCCGAAAAAAAAGAAGCTCAAACACTTAGAGCCCGTGGAGCGAGGCCGGGACAGGACCGACCGGAAGCTCCGCGCGGGCGAGAAGGTGACGAACAGCGAGCTTCGGCGCGCGCTGGCCAGCAAGGCCGGCGATGGAAATAAGGAGGTATGAAGCATGGCAAAAGATGACGTTATCGAGCTGGAGGGCACGGTCGTCGAATCCCTGCCCAACACGATGTTCAACGTTGATATCGGAAACGGACATATTATCCTTGCCCATATCTCCGGTAAGCTCCGTATGAACTTCATCAGGATCCTCCCGGGCGACAAGGTCACGGTGCAGATGAGCCCCTACGACCTGACCCGAGGCAGGATCACATGGCGCACGAAATAAAGTATTTTTCCCGCGATATGAAAGGAAGGTAGTTATGAAAGTCAGACCTTCAGTAAAACCCATGTGCGAGAAGTGCAAAGTCATCAAGCGCAAGGGAAAAGTCATGGTCATCTGCGAGAACCCCAAGCACAAGCAGCGTCAGGGTTGAGCGGATGCGCGACTGATTGAAGAAAGGATTGGTCAATAAGTATGGCAAGAATTTCCGGCGTTGACCTGCCCAGAGATAAGAGGATCGAGATCGGCCTCACCTACGTTTACGGTATCGGCAGGACCAGCGCGAAAAAGATTTTGGAACAGACAGGCATCAACCCGGACACCCGCGTCAAGGATCTGACCGAGGCCCAGGAGGCCGCGCTCCGTGAGTGCATCGACCACCACTATGTGGTGGAGGGCGATCTGCGCCGCCAGGTGGCGCTGGACATCAAGCGCCTCACCGAGATAGGCTGCTATCGCGGCACCCGCCACAGAAGGGGCCTGCCCGTCCGTGGCCAGAGAAGCAAGACAAACGCCCGTACCCGCAAGGGCCCGAAGCGCACCATCGCCAATAAGAAGAAGTAAGGGAGGGATATCACTATGGCAGGAAACACTCAGAAAGGCAAGGTCGTCCGCACCCGCCGCCGCGAGCGCAAGAACATAGAAAAGGGCCAGGTGCATATCAGCTCCAGCTTCAACAACACCATGGTCACCGTGACCGACTCCTTCGGCAACGCTCTCAGCTGGGCCTCCGCCGGAGGAATGGGCTTCCGCGGAAGCAAGAAGAGCACCCCCTTCGCGGCTCAGACCGCCGCCGAGACGGCCGCCAAGGCCGCCATGGAGCACGGCCTGAAGACCGTCGAGGTTTTTGTCAAGGGCCCCGGCTCCGGACGTGAGGCCGCCATCCGCGCCCTCCAGACCGTGGGTCTTGAGGTCACCATGATCAAGGACGTCACCCCCATCGCGCACAATGGCTGCCGTCCCCCGAAGCGCCGCCGCGTGTAATCTGAGAAGGAGGAAGAATTTACTATGGCAAAGAATATGCAGCCCATCGTAAAGCGCTGCAAGGCGCTGGGCATTTCTCCTGCTTACATGGGTTATACCGCGAAGACAAAGTCTGACACCATCCGCAACTCCAAGGGTCAGATGCGCCGTAAGCAGGGCGAGTACGCCATGCAGCTCAATGAGAAGCAGAAGGTCAAGTTCGTGTACGGCATTCTGGAGCGCCAGTTCCGGGCCTACTACGAGAAGGCCGCCAAGGCCCCCGGCCAGACCGGCGAGGTCCTGCTCACCACCATTGAGCGCCGCCTTGACAACGTCATTTACCGTCTCGGTTTCGCCATGACCCGCCGCGAGGCCCGTCAGGCCGTGACCCACGGCCATTTCAATGTCAACGGCAAGAGAGTTGACATCCCCTCTTACCTGGTAAAGCCCGGCGACATCATCGAGGTCCGTGAGAAGAGCCGCCAGAGCGCAATGTTCAAGCGTCTCACCGGCGAGGATGCCGTCATCATCAATCCCCCCAAGTGGCTGGAGAAGGATCTCACCAAGCTTCAGGGCAAGGTGCTGACCAACCCCGCCCGCGAGGATATCGATCTGCCCGTCGAGGAGCAGCTTATCGTTGAGCTCTATTCCAAGTAATCCGAACCGCCAGGTCCCGGCACATCAGGGCGATTTCCTGCCGGGGCCAGGCAAAGCCCTCATTTGGAAATCTGCACACAGCGCTTCCGCGCCGAACTTAATAAGGAGGGTATATATTAGTGATTGAAATTGAAAAGCCGCGTATTGAGTGCATTGAAAACCCTGAAGATGATTCTTACGGAAAGTATGTTCTGGAACCCCTGGAGCGCGGCTACGGCATTACGTTGGGAAACTCTCTCCGAAGGATACTCCTCTCGTCACTACCTGGAACGGCTGTGACAAGCGTAAAGATCTCCGGCGTACAGCACGAGTTCAGCACCATCCCCGGCGTCAAGGAGGATGTGACGGAGATCGTGCTGAATCTGAAGAGCATTATCGCCAAGCTCCACTGCGAGGGCGAGAAGACCGTCTACATCGAAGCCATCGGCGAGGGCGAAGTCACCGCCGGTGACATCAAGGCGGACGGCGAGGTCGAGATCTTGAACCCCGACCTGCACATCGCCTCCCTGGGTCCGGACGCCCAGCTTCGCATGGAGCTGACCATGAACCACGGCAGAGGCTACGTCTCCGCTGAGCGCAACAAGGCAAATCAGACCCAGCAGGTCATCGGCGTCATCCCGGTGGACTCCATCTATACACCTGTCCTCAAGGTGAACTACACGGTGGAGAACACCCGCGTTGGCAACATGACCGACTTTGACAAGCTGACGCTTGAGGTCTGGACGGACAAGACCATCTCCGCCCGGGACGCCGTCAGCATGGGCGCCAAGATCCTGTGCGACCATTTCACCCTGTTTACCGACCTCTCCGAATCGGCGGGTTCCAAGTCCCTGATCGTGGAGAAGAGCGAGACGCAGCGTGACAAGGTCCTGGAGATGACAATCGAGGAGCTGGACCTGTCGGTTCGGAGCTTCAACTGTCTCAAGCGCGCCAATATAAACACCGTGGAGGAGCTGATCTCCAAGACCGAGGCCGAGATGATCAAGGTCCGCAACCTGGGCCACAAGTCTCTGGAGGAGGTCGTCCACAAGCTGGCTATGATGGGCCTCTCCCTCGCCAGCGACGACAACAACTAAGTTTACTCTGGTAAGAAGGAGGAAATAGATATGCCCGGAACACGTAAGCTCGGCAAGACCACCGATCAGCGCATGGCGATGCTTCGCCAGCTGGTCACGGACTTCCTGGACAAGGGAAAGATGGAGACCACCTTCACCCGCGCCAAGGAGATCCAGCCTCTGGCCGAGAAGATGATAACCCTTGGCAAGGACGGCTCGCTGGCCTCCCGCCGCGAAGCCCTTCAGTTCATCACCCGCGAGGACGTGGTGACCAAGGTCTTCAAGGAGCTGGCCCCCAAGTATGCCTCCCGCGAGGGTGGTTATACACGCGTGACCCGCATCGGTGCCCGCCGCGGCGATGCCGCCGAGATGGGCGTTATCGAGCTGGTGTAAGCTCATACAATGAAAACGGGGCTCCGGCCCCGATTTATAGACGAAGCCGCCGGTCAAACCCGGCGGCTTCGTTTTGCGCCTCCAGCGAGGACGATTATGCCAGCAAAAAGCCCGTGGGCCGGAGGTCCGGCCCACGGGTGTAATCTGAAAGGGGAGAGACGCTTTATACAAATGTTCAATTAAAAGAAGACACCGAGCAGCGAGGATTTTTTGCGTCAGGTGAGGAAAAGGGGCTGTGAAAAAACACGCCACCCCAGGCTTGGATATTCACAGCCCCGTATTTTTGTGGAAAAAACCACATTTT
>CANQKZ010000048.1 GCA_947624585.1 uncultured Oscillospiraceae bacterium
CGATTGAACCGCCGTGTACGGAACCGTACGCACGGTGGTGTGGGAGGTCGGCCCCGTGAGGGGCCTCCTACCCGATTAACATTAATATTATAGAGATTTTGAGTTTTCCCCCTTGACAAACGTTGTCTGAGGACAACGTCCTGGGCCGCATCCCGGATGAGCAGTACAGGATCCTATCCGCTGAGTACATCGCAGAGCAAGAGAGCATCAAAGCCACTCTTCCGGAGCTGACCAAACATCTGCAGGAGCTGAAAGACTCCACCTCCAACTTTGACCGTTTCCTGGAAAACGCTCGAAAGTACACGGAGATAAACGAGCTGACCCCAGAGCTTCTCCACACCTTCATCAAGCGCATCGAGGTCGGAGAACGGGCCAAGAAGTATTCCCGCAGTGCTCCGCAAGAGATCGTCATCCACTACCGTGACATAGGCATTCTCGATGACATGCCCCAGGAGCTTGAGGACATCCTCATACAGGTCGCTGAACTGGAAATAGCATGAAGCAAACCAAGGAGCCTGTGCATCACCACAGGCTCCCGACCGATAAATATGTAAATAGGTAGGTTCACAATGTTTCCCTACGACACGTCCCCGAGCGGTGAGGATTTTTTGCGTCAGACGAGGAAGTTGGCGCAGGGAATACTGACGTCTTTTCAAGCCGGCTGACGAAGTATGACGTAAAAAAGACCGTCGCGAATATCTTATACTAATATCCAATCAAAATAAGACATTCGCGGTGGTCTTTTTTGTGCCATACATCGTCAGACCGCTTGGAAATACATACAGTATTCCCTGCGTGCTCTTCCTCGTCTGACACAAAAAAATCCTCGCCGCTCGGTGTCTTCTTTTAATTGGATATTAGTATTATTTTGATTAAATATTAGTATTACATCATAAATTCCCGAAAAATATCCGCACCCCGTAGAGCGCGGAAACGTTATGTCTGATCGCGGATAAGGCTCTTTGTTTCGGATATGAGCTCAGCCATTGTGATGCGGTCCATTTCATTTTCCATTGCCCGCTGCGCTCTGTCCAACTTGCCGTCCAGAACGGTATGATTATTTCGCCCGACGGGGCAATTCCGGTTTGGGTTCTCGTGAAAGTGAAACAGTTCTCCGTTTTCCACGCAGTCGACCGCGCGATAGATGTCAAGCATCGTGATCTCATCGAGGGGCCTTACGATCTCAGCGCCGCCCGTCCCCCTCGCCACGTCCACAATGCCCGCCGCTTTCAGTTGGGACAGAAGCCGACGAATGACAACGGAGTTTATACTAATATCCAATCAAAGCAAGACATTTGCGACGGTCTTTTTTGCGCCATACTTCGTCAGCCCGCTTGGAAATACGACAGTATTCCCTGCGCAATCTTTCTCGTCTCGCACAAAAAATCCTCGCCGCTCGATGTCTTCTTTCGATTGGATATTAGTATTACATTGACGCTCCCCGCCAAAAAATCGCTCGTAACTCTGCGTTCATCCTTGAATGTTTCAATACACGCCAATATATGTATCGCGATCGTCAGTCTGCTTGATATCCGCACGGATACGTCACCTCGCTTTTGTGCGCTCATATTGTAATAGCAACAATTACATCTGACGTCCACACGAGATTTCTCCGTCGGTCGCTCAACTTCCGGGACAACAATAACCGCAAATTCCGAAAGCCCGGGAAGCGGGTTTTCGGAATCTGCGGCTGTGACGGCGCCGTAGGCGCTGTCCGATCTGTAAACTTTTGTCTATTCCCTCGACGGGGCGCGGTTCACCCGGACAACGGCGTTTTCGACGGTCACCTTCCCGGATTCTTAACCCACTCAGTCACCGGAGGGCTGTCTTCCGATGTAAGCCAGAATGCCTCCGTCCACATACAGGATGTGGCCGTTGACAAAGTCGGACGCCGGGGAGGCCAGGAACACCGCCGGGCCCGCCAGGTCCTCCGCCTCGCCCCAGCGCTCCGCCGGAGTCTTGGCGATAATGAACTGGTCGAAGGGGTGGCGGCTGCCGTCCGGACGGGGCTCGCGCAGCGGCGCGGTCTGGGGCGTGGCGATGTAGCCGGGCCCGATGCCGTTGCACTGGATGTTGTACATGCCGTACTCGGAAGCGATGTTCTTCGTCAGCATCTTCAGTCCGCCCTTGGCCGCCGCGTACGCGGAGACGGTCTCGCGGCCCAGCTCGCTCATCATGGAGCAGATGTTGATGATCTTGCCGCCGCCCTGGGCGATCATGTCGGGGATCACCGCCTTGGACATGATGAACGGCCCGTTCAGGTCGATGTCGATGACCTTGCGGAACTGGGCCGCGGTCATGTCGCACATGGGGATGCGCATGATGATGCCGGCGTTGTTGACGAGAATGTTGATGTGGCCCACCTCCTCGGTGACCTTCTTGACAAACTCCGCCACAGCGGCCTCGTCGGTCACGTCGCAGACGTACCCGTGAGCCTCGATGCCGGCCTCCTTGTAGGCGGCCAGCCCCTTGTCCACCAGCTCCTGCTTGATGTCATTGAACACGATGGTGGCGCCCGCGCTGGCCATGCCCTTCGCGATGGCGAACCCGATGCCGTAAGAAGCGCCGGTGATAAGGGCGATCTTGCCCTTCAGACTGAAATCAACCATGATAGATCTCCTCCCTGTTTCGTTACTTTGCGGGAACACGCCCCCGCTGATTAGAATGATTATAGCATAATTGTACAAAAAGTCAAATAGAGGATACGAAAAAATATAAGAACGATTCGGACAAAATATCCCGCTTTCCACCCAAAACCTCAGCTCAGGGGCGTAATACTAATATCCAATTGAAAGGAGATACCGAGCGGCGAGGATTTTTTGCATCAGACGAGGAAGAACGCGCAGGGAATACTGTATGTATTTCCATGCGGTCTGACGAAGTATGATGCAAAAAAGGCCGTCGCGAATATCTCGTTTTAATTGGATATCAGTATAAGGTCGAGCTCCCGGCGCAGCGCCGGGTCCGCGCACCTGGCGGCGATGGCGGCCGCCTCCATCCGTGTGATGACATCGTCCGGCCTGAAGGACCCGAAATCGTCGCAGCCGGTGAGGACACCGGCGTTGTAGAGCTTGAAAATGGCCTCGCGGTTATCCGTGGCGTCCCCCACGTCCGGCAGCTCCGTCACGGAGTTGACGGCGTTCCACGCCTCCTCCGGCAAGGCCCCGGCGAGGATCGCCGCCGCCTCCGCTCTGGTGGCGCCGCGGGTGTAGTCCTCATAGAGCCCGCTTCGGATGATACCGTTGTCCAGGCAGTAGTTGAAGGCGTCCTCCTCCCAGTTGTCTCTGTAGCTGGGAAGCACTCCCCTGCCGCCGTAGTAGAGGTCGTACATCCTGCCCGCCACCGCCATAGCCTGGGACAGCGTAAAGACGCCCTCCGGCGAGAACGTGCCGTCCCCGGCGCCGTTCATCAGCCCCAGCTCATACGCCTCCTTCACCGCCGAGGCGTACCACGCGCCCTCGTCCACATCCGCGAACATCCCCGGCGTCCAGCTCCTGTCCCGCCCGAACCACCCTTCCGCCGCCGCGCCGCTCACAAGCCCCGCCAGCGTCAGCACCGTCCCCAGCGCCCGCAGAAACCCTTTTTTCATCCGCATCTCCTTCGCCCCTCTCTGTATACGAAATACTTCCCGGTCTGTGCATAAAGGCCAATATTGTATTTCCATTATATCTTTTTCAGAGCAAACTGTCAAGGGATACGGAAATATCTCCCGCCGATGGGAGAGCGCCGTTCAAAGTCCCGGCCCGGATCATTTTCTCTGCCTCTGAGCCGACTCATTGAAAACTTATACTAATATCCAATTAAAGCGAGACATTCGCGACGGTCTTTTTTGCATCATACTTCGTCAGACCGCTTGGAAATACATACAGTATTCCCTGCGCGTTCTTCATCGTCTGATGCAAAAATCCTCGCCGCTCGGTGTCTCCTTTCAATTGGATATTAGTATTAATGAAATAAGCGAACGCAGGACGACAACGTGGACCTCGCCCATTGCCGCATGGAACTTGCGTTATACTTTCGTTGGGTCGCAATATTCCAAACTCTCCTCCACCCTTCTCGCCTTCGCGTAAAACGTCCCCTCCGGCATTCCGCACAGGTTGGCGGCCTCGCGGAGGGTCACTTTTTTCTCCCGCCACTCCTGGCGGACCTCGTCGAAGTTCTCCGGCAGAGGCGCGGGCGGGCGGCCGAAACGGACGCCGCGCACTCTGGCAGCGGCGATGCCCTCCGCCTGGCGCTGGCGGATGTTGGAGCGCTCGTTCTCCGCCACAAAGCTCAGGACCTGCAGAACGATGTCCGAGAGAAAAGTCCCCATCAGGTCCTTCCCCCGCCGGGTGTCCAGAAGAGGCATATCCAGCACCACGATATCCGCCCCCTTCTCCCGGGTCAACATCCGCCACTGCTCCTGGATCTCCCCGTAGTTCCTCCCCAGCCGGTCGATGCTCTTCACATAGATCACGTCATCCCGCCGGAGACGCCTGATCAGCCGCTTGTACTGGGGCCGCTCAAAATCCTTTCCCGACTGCTTGTCCAAAAAGATGTTCTCCTCCCGGAGCCCCAGCGCCCGCAGCGCCAGCAGCTGCCTGTCCTCGTTCTGGTCCCGGGAGCTCACGCGGATATAGCCGTATTCACTCATGACCGCACCTCCATACAGCTCTGCCCCCGGAGATTTTCCGGGGGCAGAGCGCTTCACCGTCTTTCGATTTTTCCGAACTCATGCTAATAATGATCAATCCTCCGCGCGGTCGAGGGGGGCGTTCTCGCACGACCAGAGGCGCTTTTGGGTCCAGGGTTCATCGGGGGCGGACCAGAAGGGGTGGGCGGGAGGGAGGGCAAGGGGGAGGAAGACAGTCTCGCAGAGGTAGAGGCTGCCGATACCGATGTAGCCCTCCGCCTGATTTGGCTGGTGTCCCGCGACGCCGGGGAGGAGGAAGCCGTTTTCGTCGTAGATGCCGGTTCCCCCCACCCGGCGGAGCACCGCCGTCAGGGCACAGCGGACCGAGGCCGGGGTCACGTTCTCCGGCAGGAAGTCCTGGAGGGCCGCCTGGGCGAGCAGCTGGAAGGCGCCGTACCGGTAGGTGACGGAACGGCCCACAAGGGGGTAGGAGCCGTCCGGCATGATGAGACGCTCCAGGATCCCGGCGTATCTTTTGGCGCGTCTGAGCTCCGTTTCGTATAATTCCGCGTATTTTTCCTCACCTTTCAGCTCCCGCAGGATATCCGCCATCATGGGATGTATCACGAAGGAGTTGTAGTAGTCCATATGGAAATAATCCCCGTCGGAATACATCCCGTCGCCAACGTACCAGCCCTGAAAGGCGTCCAACGCCCGGTCCACGGGGGCCATGTCATACGCCTCCCCCACACGGCGGAGGGCGATCTCGATCATGGCGGAGAAGAAGAGCCAGTTGGAGCGGTAGGGGGTGAATTTCCGGGTGGAGCGCAGGGCGGCGGACAGGTCCCGGCGGGTCTTTTCCGTGAGGCCGCGCCAGAGGGTCTCCGGCGCGCGAAGGACGGCGTGGGCCAGGAAGGCGGCGTCCACCAGGGACTGGCCGTAGCCCTCGGTGAAGTTCATGAAATCCGGCGCCGACGGGTCCACGGCGCTCGCCATACAGCTTTGGACCAGGGCGCGGTACCTCCGCTGGACCTCCCGCTCCCCCTCGGGGACCTTCGCGTCCAGCCAGGGAGCCATGCCGCACAGCGTCCGGCCGAATGCCTCCAGGGGCGCGTAGAGGGTGCGGTCGGGGTGGAAATCCATGGGAAGGGTCGATTTCAGCCGGTTCTCCGCCAGTGCCGTCAGCACCGGGTCCGCCGTTTTCAGCATGGTTGCGAGCCAATACTCCCGGGTCACCATATAAACACGCCCTTTCCCGCGAGACGGGTCACCGCCTCGGTGAAGAAGTAGTCGGCGTAGACGAGGGGGTGGTTGTGGCGGCTGTCGTGGAAGGCCACGGTGCAGTGGGAGATCATGCTGTCGGTGTCCGGCGTGAGATCGCAGCGGTTCTCCAAAAGGGCCGTCAGGAGGCGGCGGGCCGTGTCGGCGTAAGCGCTTTTTCCCGTCCGCTCCGCCAGCTCCAGGAGTCCGCAGGCGGCGATGGCGGCGGCGCTGTCGTCCTCAAAACCACAGTCCGGGTCCTGGCGGAAGTCCGCCGGGACGAGGCCGGAGGCGGGGATGTGAGCGGTGAAATAGGCCGCCGACTTCTCGGCGCGGTCCAGGAACAGGGGGTCCCCGGTGTGGCGGTGGGACAGGGTGAAGCCGTAGAGGGCCCACGCCTGGCCCCGGGTCCAGGAGGAGCCTTGGGCCATCCCCTGGCCGCCCAGGGCTCCGGTCCTCTCCCCCGTCTCGGGGTCGAAAAGGACGATGTGCTCCGCCGAGCCGTCTGGGCGCTGGAAATGTTCGGCGGCCGTCCGGGCGTGGAGGGCGGCGATTTGGGAAAATCTGGGATCGCAGGTGATCTCCGACGCTTTATAGAGCAGGGGCAGGTTCATCAGGCAGTCGATGATGGCAAGACCGGCCTTCTCCCCGTCCCGGTCGTTCCAAGCGCGGATGAAGTTCCCCCTGGGGTTGAACCGGCCCGCCAGGTTCGAGGCCGCCAGCAGGAGGCGGTTCAGGGACGCCGGGTCCCCGGTGAGGGCGTAGTCCGCCCCGGCGGTGGGGAGCCACTTGAAGCCGCTGTCGTGGTCCATGCCCATGGCGTCCATGAGGGCCCGGTCAAGCTTGGCCTCGATGGACCGGGCGGCGTTTTTCAGCTCCTCCGCGCCGCTGACGGTGTATGCCTGCATAAGCTCACCCGCCCAAAATCCGTTGGTCCACCAGGAGATGTTTTTATCCGTCATGTCGTCAAAACGTCCGGCGTCATCGGCGATGTAGGGGATGGCGTCCCCGTTCCGCCGGATGGCGGCCAAGGTCTTGGCGGCGATCTTTTCCGCGATCTCAGTCCACATGGTGAACCTCCGTATTATTTTGATTTTTACTAAAATGCACTTGATAAATGCTTTGTTTTATGGTATAATTAATCAGCGCCAAAACATTCCCTCATTTGACCACAACGTTCTCCTCCCCCAGAAGCTCCCGGAGTTCCTGAAGAAGGGCGGGGTGGATGACGCAGTCTGTGCCCACGCGGCGTTTTGTGTCGTTGAAGTAGAGGATCAACTGCTGTTCTCCCGGGAACATATTCAGCACCAGGCGGATGCGCTCGTAGGCGGGGCAGTTCTCTGTGGGGAGACGGACGTATAGCCGGGATGCGGCGGGGACGGGGCGGTCCTCCCCGGGGGCGTCGGGGCGGATGTCGCTGATGGGCCGGAGGGTGTTGACGACGCCCTGGGGCTCCTTGCCCTCCCGGATGGACAGGCGGATCTTCACGATCACTACGGCGCCCTCCCGCATATAGACGCCGGAGCGGTCCAGGGTGCGCTGAAAGGCCAGCAGCTCGATGCTCCCGGTGCCGTCGTCCAGGGTGATGTAGGCCATGAGTCCGCCGTTTTTGGTTGCTCTGGTGCGGGAGGCGATGACCACACCGGCCAGGGTCAGCTCCTGGTCGTCGAAGTAGCGGTGGATCTCCCGCTCCTCGCTGTAGTCGGTCATAATGGAGCCGATGGAGACGCACCCCAGGCGGCGGACGGAGTTCCGGTAGGCGTCCATGGGGTGGCCGGACAGGTAGAGGCCCGTGACCTCCCGTTCCATGGTCATCCGCTCCATGGCGGAGTACTCCTCCACGTCCGGCAGAGCCACGGCGGAGGCGGAGGCGGTGTCCCCGGAGAGGGATCCGAACAGGTCCATCTGGCCCTCCACGTTGCGGCGGCGGCTGTCGGCGATGGAGTCCAGGGTCTGGCCCGCCACCAGCATCAGCTGGCGGCGCTTGACGCCCAGGGAGTCGAAGGCCCCGGCCTTGATGAGGCTCTCCAGGGCCCGTGAGTTCATGTCCGTGCCGTAAAGGCGCTCGCAGAAGTCGTGGAAGGAGGTGAAGGGGCCGCCGGATTCCCGCTCCCGGACCAGATTTTCGATGAATTTGGAGCCGATGTTCTTCACCGCCACAAGCCCGTAGCGGATGTTTTTCCCCTCCACGGCGAAGCGGCTGTAGGAGGCGTTCACGTCCGGCGGCAGGAGGGCGATGCCCATGGACTGGCACTCGGCGGTGTACTCCGCCACCTTCTCGGCCAAGCCCAGCACGGAGCTTAAGAGCGCCGCCATGTACTCCCGTGGGTAGTGGCACTTGAGATAGGCGGTCTCATAGGCCACGATGGCGTAGGAGACGGAGTGGGCCTTGTTGAAGGCGTAGTTTGCAAAGGCGTTGATCTCGTCGTAGATGCTCCCGGCCACCTCGGCGCTGATCCCGGCCCTGACGCAGCCGTGGATGCCCCGGGACTCGTCGCCGTTGATGAAGGCATCCCGCTCCTTGACGATCTCCGCCATCTTCTTCTTGGACATGGCCCGGCGGATCATGTCCGCCTGGCCCAGGGAGTAGCCCGCCAGACTGCGGAAGATCTCGATGACCTGCTCCTGGTAGAGGATACACCCGTAGGTGACGTTCAGAATGGGCTCCAGCATGGGGTGCTTGTAGGTGACCGTCTCCGGGTGCTGGGTGGCCTCCAGGAAGCGGGGAATGGAGTCCATGGGGCCGGGGCGGTACAGGGCCACCACGGAGGAGATGTCCTCAATGCTCCGGGCCTTCATGCCCACGGCCACGCTGGTCATGCCCGCGGACTCCAGTTGGAAGACGCCGGAGGTCTTTCCGGCAGCCAGCATATCGTAGGTGGGCTTGTCGTCCATGGGGATCTTCGATATGTCAAAATCCGGCGCGGTCCGGCGGATCTCCTGGACCGCGTCGTTGATGGTGGTCAGGTTTCGGAGGCCCAGGAAGTCCATCTTCAGAAGCCCCAGCTCCTCCACGGTGGTCATGGTGTACTGGGTGGAAATGGTATTGTCCTTCTTGCTGAGCGCCAGGGGCACGTAGGTGTGGACCGGGTCGCGGGTGATGACCACCCCGGCGGCGTGGGTACCGTAGTCCTTGGGCATATCCTCGATGGCCTGGGCCGTCTCGATGACGCGCTTATACCGCTCGTCCCGGTCCATCAGTTCCCGGAGCTGCGCCGAGACACGCACCGCGTCGGCGATGGTCATGCGGTAGTCGTCGGGCATGGCTTTCGCAAGCTCGTTCTCCTCGGCGAAGGTCAGGCCCAGGACCTTGGAGACGGAGCGGACGGCGTTTTTGGCCTTCAAGGTGTTGAAGGTGATGATCTGGGCCACATGGTCGGTGCCGTACTTGCGCTTGACGTAGTCCATCACCTCGCCGCGCCTGCGCTCGCAGAAGTCCATGTCGATATCGGGCATGGAGACGCGCTCCGGGTTCAAAAAACGCTCGAAGAACAGATTGTATTTGATGGGGTCCACGTCCGTGATGCCCAGGGCGTAACTGACCACGCTCCCCGCCGCGCTCCCCCGCCCCGGCCCCACCGGGATGCCGCTGCGCTTGGCATAGAGGACAAAGTCCTGGACGATGAGGAAGTAGTCCACGAAGCCCATCTGGGTGATGACGCCCAACTCGTACTTAAGCTGCTTCTCGGCCCTCTCGTACATCTCGCCGGTGTACCGGCGCTTCAAACCCTCCTCACACTGTTTTTCCAGGTACTCACGGGAGGTGTACCCCTCCGGCACCTTGAATTCCGGCAAGTGGTAGTGGTTGAACTCGAATTCCAGGTTGCACTTGGCGGCGATCTCCTCCGTCACGTCCGCCGCCTCCGGGTGGTCGGGGAAGAGGGCGCGCATCTCCTCCTCGGTCTTCAGGTAGAGGCCGTCGCCCTGGAATTTCATCCGGTTCCCGTCATCCAGGGTCTTGCCGGTCTGGATGCACATGAGCACGTCCTGGGCGTAGGCGTCCTCGCGCTTCAAGTAGTGGACGTCGTTGGTCACAACGAGGGGGATGCCGGTCTCTTTGGACAGGCGTATGAGTCCCCTGGCGGCGGTGCGCTCGTCGGCGATGCCGTGGTCCTGGATCTCCAGGTAGTAATTGCCCGCGCCGAAAATCTTTTGAAACTCCAGGGCGGTCTTTTTGGCCTCCTCGTAGTTGTTCTCCAGGATAAGGCGCGGGACCCTGCCCTGGATGCAGGCGGACAGGGCGATGAGACCCTCGGAGTGGGCGCGGAGCAGGTCCATATCCACCCTCGGCTTCATGTAGAAGCCCTGGACGAAGCTCATGGACACCATGTAGCACAGGTTCTTGTACCCTGTCTCGTTTTTGCACAGCAGGATCAGATGGTAACGCACCGAGTCCTCCCCCCGATCCATGTTGAAGCGGGTGCGGGGGGCCACATAGACCTCACAGCCGACGATGGGCTTGATTCCCTGTTTTTTACATTCCTTGTAGAAAGCGATGGCGCCGTACATGACGCCGTGGTCGGTGATGGCGAGGCTCGTCTGCCCCAGCTCCTTTGCCCGGGCGGGCAGGTCGCGGATCCGGCAGGCGCCGTCTAAGAGGCTGTATTCGGAGTGGACGTGCAGGTGTGTGAAGGCCATGGGGCTCCCCTTTCGTAAAGCGGACGGCCCCCGAGGGAGGAGGCCAGCGTCGGATCGGTTTCGATGTTCGGGATCGCGGAAAAAAGCGGAAACGGGATCGGTGAAAAGAGATGCGTTTCACCTGAGGGCAGCGGCCAACTCCGAGAGCTTGCGGAGGCGGTGGCTGAGGCCGGATTTGGTCACCGGCGGGTCGGCAAGCTCCGCAAGCTCGCCGATGGACAGCTCCGGGTTCTCCTCCCTCAATCGCGCGGCCTCCCGGAGCTTGTCCGAGAGGGTGGGCAGGACGCCGCTCTGGCGGAGGAGCCGGATGTCGGCGGTCTGCTGGGCGCTGGCCTCCACGGTCTTGGTGACGTTGGCGGTGTCGCAGTTGACCTTGCGGTTGACAAGGTTCATCATGTCCTTCTCGATCTTGGCGGACATGACGGACATGGCGGACACGGGGGCGCCCATGGTGGTGAGCAGGTCCTCGATGACGCCGCTCTGCTTAAAATAGGTAATGTAGTTCCCGCCCCGTGTGGCGGAGCGGGGCTCGAAGGACATATCCAAAAAGAGGGCCGTCAGCTCCCGGGAGACGGACCAGTGACCGGTGACCAGCTCCAGGTGGTAGCCCTTTTTGGGGTCGTTGACGCTGCCCCCGGCCAGGAACGCGCCCCGCAGGAAGGCGGCGCGGGAGGCGTCGTCCTCCAGAAGCCCCAGGTTCACGTGGTGGGTGAGAAGGCCGGAGGGGGCGCAGCCCAGTGCGTCTAAGATCTTCGCGACGCCGGCCTGGTCCGTGACGGCGATGGTTCGTTTGCCGGTGCTCCCCTTTTCGGGAAGCTCGTCGAACCGGACCCCGAAGGCGCGGGAGAAGAGCTTCGGCAGGCGGGCGATGAAGGCGTCGGAGCCGGTGACGATCCGGGCCTCCCGCCGGTCGAAACGGTTGCAGAAAAGAAGGACCCCGTAGCACTCGGCCAGGGCGGTCCTGGAGGAGATGTCGGAGCGGCAGAGCTCCGCTTTCACGTCGGATGAGAAGGACAAAACGTCGCCCCCTTGCGGACAGCCGGGCGGGTTTCGGACCCGCCCGGAGGAAGTATCAGTTTTTTGCGATATCCCGGTGGATGCACTCCACCTCGTGGCCCATGCCGGTGAGGTAGGCGGCCAGGGCCTCGGTGACGGCGACGGAGCGGTGGTGTCCGCCGGTACAGCCGATGCAGACGGTGACGGACAGCTTTCCCTCCTCCTCGTAGTTGGGGAGAAGGAACTCGATCAGCTCCTCCAGCTTCAGCAGGAACCGGTGGGACACGTCGGAGCTGAACACATAGTCCCGCACGTCCGAGTCCGCGCCGGTCTTCTCCCGCAGCTCCGGCACGTAAAAGGGGTTGGGCAGGAAGCGCACGTCGAACACCAGGTCCGCCTCGATGGGGATGCCGTATTTGAAGCCGAAGGACATGACGGACACCCGGAGCTTCTGGGTGGTCCCGTTGCCGAAGAGGTGGAAGAGGGTCCGCTGGAGACGCCCCAATGTGAGGCCGGTGGTGTCGATGATGTAGTCGGCCCGGCGGCGCACAGGCTCTAAGGCGCGCATCTCCTTGCGGATGGTGCTCTCCAGGCCCCCGGAGTCGTCCAGGGGGTGGCGGCGGCGGGTCTCCTTGTAGCGCTTTACCACGGTCTCCACCGTGGCGTCCACGTACAGGATCTTGTACTCAAACCCGGCGGCGCTGAGCTCGTCCAGGGCCGCGAAGAGCTGGTCGAAGCCCTCCCGGCTGCGGATGTCGGACACCAGGGCCACGCGCTCGTAACGGCCCCGGGTGGCGGCGCACAGCTCGGCGAATTTCAGCATCAGGGGCGCCGGCATATTGTCCACGCAGTAGAAGTCCAAGTCCTCCAGCGCCGCCGCCACGCGGCTCTTACCCGCGCCGGAGAGGCCGGAGATGATGAGCATTTCCATGGATATCACCTCAATTTCCGTCGAAAAAGCGAGCTTTCTCAACACGGGAGTACATACGGAGATCTTTGGGCGTATACAGGGTCCCTCAGGGGACGATCCGGATCTCCGGCTCCAGGATGACGCCGGAGTTTAAGTAGACCTTTGTCTTCACCTCGTCCATCAGGGCGATGATGTCGTCATATGTGGCGCCGCCGGTGTTGACGATGAACCCGGCGTGCTTTTCCGAGACCTGCGCGCCGCCGACGCTGACGCCCTTCAGGCCCGCCTCCTCGATGAGCCGGGCGGCGAAATCTCCCGCCGGGCGCTTGAAGGTACTTCCGGCGGAGGGGTAGTTGAGGGGCTGCTTCTCCCGGCGGGCGCGGGAGAGCTCATCCATCCTGGCGCGGATGGCGGCGGGGTCGCCGGGTCGCAGGCGGAGGGTGGCGGAGAGGATCACGTCGCCCGAGTCCTCGAACCGGCTGTGCCGGTAGGAGAAGCCGCAGTCCGCGCCAGAGACGGTGCGGAGCGTGCCGGAGGGGGCCAGGAAGGTGACGGATTCCACCACGTCCTTTATCTCACCGCCGTAGGCACCGGCGTTCATGTAGATGCCGCCTCCGAGAGAGCCGGGGATTCCGTGGGCAAACTCCAAGCCCGTAAGACCCGCCTCCAGCGCCGCGTTCCCCAGGCGCGAGAGCAGGACGCCCGCGCCGGGGATCATGCTGTCCACGCTCAGACGCACGGTGTCCAGACGCGAGGTGCCCAGGACCACGAGTCTGTGGGGCCCGTCGGAGAAGAGGACGTTGGAGCCGTTGCCCAGGACCATCCAGGGAAGATCCAGGCGGCGGAGCTCCCGCACGGCCCAGACGAAAGCCTCGATGCTCTTGGGCTCGGCCAGGAGACTGACGGCGCCGCCCACCCGGAAGGTGGTGTGGCGGGACATGGGCTCGCCGAAGAAGATGGCGGTGCCGGGGTATCCGGCGTTTAAGTCCTTCGCGAAGGAGTCAAGAAGTTTATCCATCAGTTTCCGTTCTCCAGACTGTCAAAGTAGTCGTCAAGCTGTTCGGAGAAGTCCTTGCCGGAGTTGAGGCCCATGCGCTTCTGGCGGTTGTTCATGGCGGCCACCTCGATGATCACGGCCAGGTTCCGGCCCGGGCGGATGGGGACCACGATGTAGGGCACCCGGACGCCCAGGATGTCGATGTAGTCGGTGTCGCTGCCGATGCGGTCGTAGGAGTTCTCGGCGTTCCAGTTCTCCAGCTTGATCACCAGGTCCACCTTCTCGCTCCACTTGACGGCTCCGTTGCCGAAGATGCGGCGCACGTCCACTACGCCGATGCCGCGAAGCTCTATGTAGTTGCGGATGAGGTCCGGGGCCGTGCCGGTGAGGGTGGTGGAGTTGACCTTCTTGATGATGACGGCGTCGTCGGATATAAGGTGGTGGCCCCGCTTGATGAGCTCGATGGCCGTCTCGGACTTGCCCATGCCGGACTCGCCCAAGATCAGCACGCCCTCGGAGTACACCTCCAGGAACACGCCGTGGCGCATGATCTGGGGGGCCAGGGCGTTGGTGAGCTTGGTGGTCAGCTCGATGATCAGCTCCGCCGTCTCCCGGTGGGACTTTAGGATGGTGATGTCGTACTCCCGGGCGGAATCCAGGGTGCCCTCCGGGATGTTCACGTCGTGGGCGATGATGATGGCGGGGACGCCGCTGGCCATAAGCCGGTCAAGCTTGGACCGGCGCTCGTCCTCGGAGAATTGCTGGAGGTAGGCGTCCTCATTCCAGCCCAGGATCTGGAGACGCTCGGTGGTGAAGTTGGTGTAAAATCCCGTCAGCTGCAATCCCGGGCGGTTGATGACGGCGGTGGTGATGAGCTTTTTGTTGTAGTCGGTGGAGGCGTTGAGCACCTCGAGGCCGATCTGCTCCACCAGGAGCTTCAACGGCATTCCGTGTTGAGTTTCCATGTGAGTATCCCCCTCTGCTGTTTTGCGTAAAGCACAATTTCACTCCTATAATATTATACAAAAGCTGGCGATTTGGCAAGGGGTTTGTGAAAAATAAAAAAATTTCTTGGGGATGGAAAAATAGTTCTTGCATTTTCGGGAAGTATCTGCTATTATAGACAGGCTATGATTTCACTGCAAGGAGGTGCAGCAGATGGCAAAGTGTGAATTTTGCGGAAAGGGCGTCTCATTTGGTATTCAGGTGAGCCACTCCCACAGAAGATCCAACCGTACCTGGAAACCGAATGTCAAACGTGTCAAGGCCGTGGTCGACGGCTCCCCCCGCCACGTTTACGTCTGTACCCGTTGCCTCAGAAGCGGCAAGGTCACCCGTGCGGTGTGATCCATCCGTCGGACAAACAGTCCGTTGGACGAATTTGGACTTTTGAAACCGCGAATCCCCGTCCTTTGGGACGGGGATTTTTCTTTACCTTTTTCAGCTGAGCTTCACGGTGATGACGCCGTTGATGGTGCGGATGGATCCGTCGGCGGGATAGGCGGGCATAGCGGCGAACTCCTCCGTGGCCTTCAGCTTCTCCGTCTCCTCGAGGCTGACCCAGCCGTGGGAAAAGCCGTGGAACCAGGTCTCCAGGCGGCCTCGGGAGTAGATGTTCACCATGTCCGCGCCGATGAAGATCCCGGTAAGCCCGTCGTCGGGGATGTCGGTGCGCATGGAGGCATTGCCGATGAGGACGACCTTCGTCTCCGGGGTGTAGCCCTCCACGGACTCGATCTTTGTGAAGAGGCGGGTCAGGTAGTTCTGGGCGGTTTGGAGGGACAGGTCCATCTCCAGATACGCCTTGTTGGTGATAAGGGCGCTCTCGTATCCCGTGAATGCGGTGGCGGCCAGCAGGACAAGGGCCGCGGCGCAGGCGCCGAACCGCCTGGCGCTCCCCTTCTCCGGAAGCTCCACCCTCTCGGCGGCCAGGGCCGGGACGATCCACAAAAGGACCGTGGGGTAGAGCATCAGCCAGTGGACGGTGTATTCCTCGCTCATCACATAGACCAGCTCCGTCGCCAGGGGGAACACGGCCAGCAGGGCCAGAAGGAGGACGAGGGCCGGGGGCTTTTGCCAGAGCCTCCGCCGGGCGGCCAGATACAGGACGCCCATGAGCGACAGGACCTCTCCGGCTGTCAGGAAGGCCGGGAAGGAGCGGTGGACCGCCAGGAAAGCGGGGCTCTTTTGGAAGGTGAAGAAGCGTCTGTACGCAAGGCCCACCCTCCCCAGCATCACCTTCAGGTCCACGTCCGTCATGGAGTCGATGCCGGAGTAGCTGAGAAGCTCCGTGCCAGTGACCCACAGGCACAGCTTCAGCACAGCGAAGTAGATGACAAGGCCAGCCGCCAGACCCGCGAGGCTCTTGAGGCAGTCCAGAAGGAGCGGCTTCCACGCCCCGCCGTGAGCGCCGTCGCATATGTCCACGATCAGGGCCAGCACCGCGAGAGCGGAGGCCAGGGCCAGGTACGCCTGGTAACAGCCCATGCTCATGCCCAGAAGGGCGGCGCCGGGGGCGAACCACCTCCAGCCGGGGCGGCGGATCAGGTACACGCCCAGCACGGCCAGGAGCATGGCGAAGAAGTAGGCGGGGGCGGTGAACATATAGGCCCAGGTGCAGACCACCGACGGGTGGGCCGTCATGGCAAGGGCCACAGCCGCCGAGGAGACGGTTCCCCGGACGCGGAGGGTCCGCAGGACCGTGAGGACCGTCAGCGCCAGGAGGGCCGAACCCGCCAGGCCATAGACCACGGGCATACTGATCCGGCCCGTCAGCTTCATCACGGGATTCAAAAGCCACCGGCCGGAACCCAGGAGCGTTCCGCCGCCGAAGAGCTCGGAAAGGTCGTCGTGGTTCAGGAGCTTGTTGGTGAACACATAGAGGTGTACCGCCAGGGCGATGAGGAAGCTCATGGCGAAGACGGCGGCATCATGGCGGTCGATGTGCTTTTTGAGCCTGCCGGTCAACGCTCCGAGAGCGCCTTTTTCTGCCATATCAGTTCTCCTTCCCCTCTGTCCTCTTCTCCGCGAAGGCGAAGAAGCGCTGGCCGATGTAATTGAGGACCACGAAGAGGCCCATGCCCACCAGCATGGCGATGTTGTCCCGGGCGGTCACGGAGGCGCCGGAGAGCACCAGGCGCACCAGAGGCCGGGCGGCGCCGTAGGCGATAAGGTAGCAGAGGCTGATGTTGATGACGAAGCGGACCACGGTCCCCGCGCCCTTCTCGGTGTTTTTGAAGGTGAAATGCTTGTTGAGGAAGTAGCTGAGGATGGAGCCGAAGAAGTAGTTGGCGGCGGAGGAGATCCAGTAGCTCAGGTGCAGAAGGTTGTAGAATCCGAACATAACGGCGGTGCCGAAGAGGGTGTTGACGACGCCGACAAGCACGAATTTCAAGAAGGTCTTGTCAAAAAACAGTTTTATGAAGCTTTTGATTTTTTCCATCTTCACTCACCGCACTCCCTGGAGATGATATATCGGGGCCGTCCCAGGCTCTGCCGGAAGACGCGGCCCAGATAATAGCCCATGACGCCCAGACACAGGAGAAGACACGCGACACCAAGAACGCCCGCGCACCCAAAAAACACCAGCCACCCGGAGGGGTCCCGGCCCAGGACGGCGTAGAGGATGCCGGCTGCCACTGCGAGGATGCCGAAGAGGACGCCGAAGACGGTGGCAAGCTGCATGGGGGCGGCGGAAAAGGCGGTAACGGAGGAGATCGCGTACCGGGCAAGGGATTTGAAGGACCACTTGGACTGACCGGCGGCGCGCTCGGCTACGTCGAACTCCACCTCCGTCCGGCGGTAGCCGATGAAGGCGGTGAGGCCCCGGAAAAAGACGTCCTCCTCCGGCAGGGCCAAAAGCGTGTCCACGGCCTTCCGGTCCATGAGCTTGAAGTCGGAGGAGCGCTTCATGTCCAGCTTTGCGAGCTTTGAGATCACGGCGTAGAAGGTCCCGGCGCACAGCCGGTGGAAGCCGGACTCCTCTCCCCTGTCGCGCTTGACGCCCTCCACCATCTCATAGCCCTGTTCCCAGAGGGCGTACATCTCGGGAAGCTTCTCCGGCGGGTGCTGGAGGTCGCAGTCCATCACCGCCACGCAGTCCCCCTTTGCCCGGGACAGGCCCGCGAAGACGGCCCGGTCCTTGCCGAAATTCCGGGAGAAGGAGACGCCGCGCACATTTTCATCCCGCTCGCGGGCCCGGAGGATGGCGGTCCAGGTATCGTCCCGGGAGCCGTCGTCCACGAAGATCAGCTCATGGCGGATACCGGCGGCGCGCAGGACCGCCGCCACCCGGGCGGCGGCGGACTCCACCATGGCCTCCTCATTGTAGGCGGGTATCACGACGGAGAGGAGCTTTTCCATATCTTGTCCCTCTTTTCTCATTTCTGAATCCTATTAAATCACTTTTCTCCCCTGAATACAAGGGACCCGAGGAAGAATTAACATACTTTTAAATGATTTCTCACTCGTCCCTGTCCCCGCGTTCCCGGATCAGGAGGCGTATGGGGGTGCCGGTGAGGCCGAAGGTGGAGCGGATCTGGTTCTCGATGTACCGCTGGTAGGAGAAGTGGAACAGCTCCGTGTCGTTGCAGAAGAGGACGAAGGTGGGCGGGCGGACGGAAACCTGGGTCATGTAGAAGATCTTCAATCTCCGGCCCTTGTCGGAGGGCGGCTGGACCCGGGCCTGGGCGTCGGCCAGGACGTTGTTGAGAAGGCCCGTGGTGATGCGGCGGTTGGCCTGCCCGTTCACCTCGTTGGCCAGGGCGAATATTTTGTCCACCCGCTGGCCGGTGAGGGCGGAGACGATGAGGACGGGGGCGTAG
>CANQKZ010000049.1 GCA_947624585.1 uncultured Oscillospiraceae bacterium
GGTTGGCCACCTCACAGCCCATCTCCTCCATGCGGGGCACGAACTGGGGCCACTGGGCGACCCGGTTTCCCAGCTCGTTCTTTGAAGGGAAAATGAAGAAGAAGGAAGCGATGCTAATTTGACCGATGTCATCGGTAAATTCGGAGAGATCGATCATCTCTCTCGGAAACAGGCAGCGCCGGATTTTTATAGATTTCCACGAACTTGCTCCTCTCTGTCAATTTACCTTCAAAATCGTCACGCTCTCCCGCTGTGCCGTAAACCGGATCTCGGAAACCGCGCCCAGATCCTCAAAGACAAGCTCGGACGCGGCGTGAAGCTGTGACAGCTGCTCCTGGTTGGGGTAAGCCGGGGAGCCCATCTGTTCCCATGCCTTGACAGGGGCGGTATGATCTGCGTCGATAACGGCCTTTCGGACTTTTTTGACGGGGCCGCAAAGACGGATCGTCATCTCCTGGGGCGCGATATTCCGCCGGTCAATGTCGTGATTGTATACAAAGACGGTGGTCTCACCGCCGTTCTGGTCACGAAGCGCCAGGACCTCCGCAGTGCGGTATCCCTCGCCCTCCCCCTGGGGTACGGCCTCTATCCTCCTGTCCCCGGCCTCATGGAGCGCCTGAAAGACCCGGTAGGAGGGCTTTGCGATAGGAGTTGGCATGCAGTCCTAATTTCTCCATCTGTTGTTTTGTGTAGCTTCTGACCGCGACAAAGAACAGATCCAATAGATTGTCACGTTTCAGGGCAAGGAAGAATTTTTCTTCCCGACGAATGACGTAAAACCATTCCATCATATGTTGACACCAAAGGTCTTTCGCTGTGTCCGTGATTGGGGGTATATCACAGAATAGTTTTTGAATATATGAGATGAGTATATCTTCTTTGCTGTTAAAATTCCTGTAAAAGCTGGACCGTCCAACCCCTGCCAAGCTGACGATTTCTTTTATAGAGATCTTGCTGAACACTTTCCTTTCCAAAAGCTGTGCAGTTGCGACAGTAATAGCTTCTATGACCGAGTCCCGATAACTGATTGTGTTCTCCATGACACAAACTCCCTTTCTTTGTTTCAGTTTACCTCAATGCTATTTACACTTCCACCAAGAACGAATAAAATACCAGCAAGATAGGCATTGCTCTATCTCAAATCAACTTCATTATTATCAGGAGGGTGCAGACAATGGATAATTTCATGGGATATCAAGGAAAAACCTGTGTTGTGACTGGCGCCGCCAGCGGCATGGGGCAGGCTACCGCCAGGCTGCTGGTCGAACTGGGCGCTAAAGTCTACGCGATGGACATCTCCCCGATCAAGGTGGAGGGTATTGAGAAGAGCATCCATGTGGATTTGAGCAGCAAGGATTCCATTGATGAAGCCTTTGCCCAGGTTCCTTCCAGTGTGGATTGTTATTTCGGCGTCGCGGGTGTCATGGGTGCGGCATTCCCGTTCCTGAAGACCCTGAAAATCAATCTGCTCTCCAACAAATACATTGCAGAAAGAATCCTGCCCCAGCGCATGGGCGAGGGCGGCGCCATCGCTTTTGTCACGTCTTCCGTTGCCGCGGGCTGGCAGAAGCCGGACAGCTTAAAGTATTATCGGAGCGTTGTGGATGCCGACGGATGGGATGAGGCCATTGCGGAGGTTCAGGCCCTCGGTATGGACAAGCTTCCCGATCCCACCGCATACCTGTACTCCAAGATGGCAATGAACTATTTGATTTGCAAACTTCAGTCGCTGTATGGGCCCAAGCACGTCCGGGTGAACGGCATTTGTCCTGGCGGCACCCGCAGCGCGTTTGGCTCCGAGTCCGCAGAGCTGTTTCCGATTGATATGGACTCCCCGCTGGTCTTCCTGGGGTATTCCGGTCGAATTGCCGAGCCCGAAGAAATGGCTCACCCCTTGATTTACTTGAACAGTAAGTATGCGTCTTACATCTCCGGAGCAGTCATTTTTGTGGACTACGGCCTGACCGCGGAAGTGGAGGCGGGTCTGCGGCCCGGTATGCTTGGTGACTCTTTTGACGATATGATCCACCCGAAGCAGGGCTGAATGTTCATTTTAATTATACCATAACAGAAGTTTCAAATAAAGAGGGAAAACCATCTGCCGGTTCGTGGTAAGATTTGAGATTTCTATGGCAGTCTATAAAGCAGAGACGCACCTGGGACACCGGCGCGTCTCTGCTTTTTCAGGTTTGGCAATGTCATGACCATTGTCAATCACTTCGTCCATATTATCTATTCTTCTCTGGGCCCTTGTGCCCCAATTCGCCGGAGGCCACTAATTTGCGCAGAGCACCCTCAAAGGAGGTTGGGTTCACTTAAGCATCTCCATCATCAACCTTGCCCCCAATATAAACGCCTCGCGGAAGCGTTTTTCCTGAATGATGCAGGCAGCCTCAAGCCGGTCATCCTGAATAGCATGGAGCAGGGCTTTCTCCTGCTCGTTCAGGCTTTCTTCAAGCTTATCCTCGTTTTCATGAAGCCGCTTCAATATAGCCTTTGCCTCCGGGGTAAGCCTGCCCATCTGTTCGACCGGGCGGATATTGCCGTAGTATAGTTCGTTTATGATGCTGTCCATTTTCAGCCCTCCCTTTGGCAACACACGATACCGCAGAGAGGCGGAAAAGTCGAGAGAAATATGATTGTCAAAACGGAAAATCGCTTTACCATACAGATGACTTCCAATGTGAAGAGAGAATAATCGTATAAGATACGATGCTCATCTATATTGAGCGTTCTCTTATCGCAATGCCTATTTCGGCTTTTCTTTCAGCCAACACATTATGCTGAAGAGCATCGCGTTTTCCTCAATGAGCATCGCCGCATGGAATCAAATTTCGGAAAAATCATTCCAATTCCTAACAGATACAAAAAGCCGAAAAGACGTAGTCGGAATCTCAACTACATCTTTTCAGCTTGCCATACCGCCTTGCCCCCCGGTTCACTTTGTTTCCCTATCACATGGGACAGCTCTGTGTCTTCTTTTAATTGAACATTAGTATGAAATCCTTCTTCTGCTGTTTTGTTCCGCGCACACCCCCGCAAGGGGGCATACACTCCACAAAACAAAAGGTAAAATTTCCAAGGCGCATGTCCTTGGAAATTTAATTTGATTGTTTTTTTTCGCGAAACCGGGTTTTTTGACAGATTGGTATTTCCGGCACGTTTACTCCGCGAAAAGCTCCGTGGACAGGTACCGGTCGCCGGTGTCGGGGAGGAGGACCACCACGGTCTTGCCCTCGTTTTCGGACTTTTTTGCCTCCTCGATGGCGGCGTGAAGGGCGGCGCCGGAGGAGATGCCGGTGAGGACTCCCTCGGATTTGCCCAGGAGGCGTCCGGCGGCGTAGGCGTCGGCGGCGCTGACGGGGACGATCTCATCGTAGATCCCGGTGTTCAGCACCTCCGGCACGAAGCCCGCGCCGATGCCCTGGATCTTGTGGGGTCCCGCCTTGCCGCCGGAGAGGACGGGGGAGGCGTCCGGCTCCACGGCCACGATTTTCACGGCGGGGTTCTTTCCCTTCAGGTACTCGCCCACGCCGGTGACGGTGCCGCCGGTGCCCACGCCGGCCACGAACACATCCACCGCGCCGTCGGTGTCCGCCCAGATCTCGGGACCGGTGGTCTTTCTGTGGGCGGCGGGGTTGGCGGGGTTCACGAACTGGCCGGGGATGAAGGCGTTGGGGATCTCACGGGCCAGCTCGTTGGCCTTCTCGATGGCGCCGGTCATGCCCCGTTTTCCCTCGGTGAGCACCAGCTCCGCGCCGTAGGCGGCCATCAGCTGGCGGCGCTCCACGGACATGGAGTCCGGCATGACGATGATGATCCGGTACCCTCTGGAGGCCGCCACCATGGCAAGGCCGATGCCGGTGTTGCCGGAGGTGGGCTCTATGATCACGGAGTCGGGCTTTAAGACGCCCCGGGCCTCCGCGTCGTCGATCATGGCAAGGGCCACACGGTCCTTGACGGACCCGGCGGGGTTCAGATACTCAAGCTTGGCGAGGAGCCGGGCCTTCAGGTCCAACTTTTTCTCAATGTTGGAAAGCTCCAGAAGCGGTGTGCCGCCGACGAGCTGGTCGGCGGAGGTGTAGATTTTGGACATATGCGTCCCTCCTGAAAAATGATCGCGGCAAATGCCAATAAAATCGGGTGTAAAACCTATCTACATCATAGGTTTATTAGCATTATAAACCCCCTCTCCCTGTTTGTCAAGGGGTGGAGAAAATTTTGGTTGAAAATCCATTTACCCCGCTGTATAATAGGTAAAAAGAGAGGAGGAGAGGGCCATGGCAATTGTATCCACCAGGGGGCGGTACGCCCTGCGGGTGATGACGGACATGGCGGAGCACCGGCGGGACGGGTACATCCCGCTCAAGGAGATTGCGGAGAGGCAGCAGATCTCGGAAAAGTACCTGGAGAGCATTCTGAAAACGCTGGTCCGCGCGGGGCTACTGACGGGCCTCCGGGGCAAGGGCGGCGGGTACAGGCTCACCCGGGAGCCGGGGCAGTACACGGTGGGGGAGATCCTGCGGCTGACGGAGGAGTCCCTGGCACCGGTGGCGTGTCTGGAGCAGGGCGCGGCGCCCTGTCCCCGGGCGGGGCAGTGCCGGACGCTGGAACTCTGGCGGGGGCTGGACCGGACCATTACGGGGTATCTGGATTCGGTCACCCTGGCGGACCTGGTCCAGCCGGGCGGGGTCAATCCGGCTTGACCTCCCGCATAGCCAGGGACACGCACAGGAGCGCGGCCATGATGCACAGGACCGAACCCTCCCGGAGCCAGTCGGAGGGCGTGTAGGTGTCCAGGGAGAAGACAAGATCCTCCACAAGGTGCCACAGGAGCGGCAGGCCGAAGAGGGGGATCAGCAGCTTCCGGATGGGAGCGAATCCCAGCACCGCCGCGCCGTAGAGCACCGCCACGGCAAGGTAAAGGATCGTACACAAAATCCGGTGGAGCGGCGTGAAGGACGCGGCCTTCAGGATGAAGAAAGCGACGCCCAGGAGCACCGGGAGGAAGGTCAAATGCAGATTTGTCCGGCCCTCGGCGATGAGGAACACCGCGAAGAGCACACAGGCCGACAGAGGCAGGACCAGGTGGACGACGGTATCCGTCCCGTTCTCCGTGGCCTCCCCGGTCGTCACGGCCCACATGAGGCGCAGGGAGAAGGACAGGCCCATGAGGCACACCGACAGGACGGCCAGCGGGTTTTTCGGTTCCACCTTGTAGATTTTTTTCATAACGGGACCCCCTTTTTTGCTATTTTACACCTTTTTCATCCCACAGTAAAGGAGTTTTTCAATGAATTTGTTTGAGATTGGAATTCTGGACAAGATCCAGACGCTTCGCACCGGCTTCGGGGACGTGTTTTTCCCGCTGGTGACGAAATTGGGGGACGGGGGCATCTTCTGGATCCTGCTGACGCTGGCGATGCTCATCGTGCCCAGAACGCGGAAGTTGGGGCTCACCTGCGCGGTGGCGCTTCTCATCGACGTGGCCCTGTGCAACGGACTCATCAAGAACCTGGTGGCGCGGACAAGGCCCTATGTGGTGAACCCGGACGCGGTGCTTCTGATCCCGAAGCCCGGCGAGTACTCCTTCCCCTCCGGCCACTCGGCGGCGTCCTTCTCCTTCGTGGGGGCGCTGGCCTTCAGCAGGTGCCGGTGGTGGATCCCGGCGGGGGCCGTGGCGCTGATCGTGGCCCTGTCGCGGCTCTATCTCTACGTACATTACCCCACCGACGTGCTCTGCGGGGCGCTCTTCGGGCTCCTCTTCGGTTTTCTGGCGGTACAGATCGTCAAAAAGGCGGAGGATCTTATCAAGCGGAAAAGGGAAAACAAAAATGAATGACATCCTTCTCCGGCGAGCCGCCCTCGCCGGAGAATTTTCATTGACATTGGAATCTAAAGGCCATATAATCTATACGCAATCAATTTATATACGGAGGCGGTAAAAAATGGTCCCGACGCCGGAAGAGGCTTACGAGATTACGAAAAAATACAATCAGGGCGAGTTCCACCTGTCCCACGCCCGCATCGTGGGGGACGTGATGGAGTGGTACGCGAAAAACCTTGGTTTTGAGGCGGAGGCGGACTACTGGAAGGCCGTGGGGCTCCTCCACGACGTGGACTTCGAGCTCTACCCCGACCAGCACTGCCAGAAGGCGCCGGAGCTTCTGCGGGAAAACGGCGTGGACGAGTCCGTCATCCGCTCGGTGGTCAGCCACGGGTACGGCATTTGCTCCGACGTGAAGCCGGAGCACACCATGGAGAAGGTACTCTTCGCCGCGGACGAGCTGACGGGCCTCATCGGGGCGGCGGCCATCAT
This sequence comes from uncultured Oscillospiraceae bacterium, assembly GCA_947624585.1. Lineage (GTDB taxonomy): Bacteria > Bacillota > Clostridia > Oscillospirales > Oscillospiraceae > RUG626. The sequence continues at coordinate 6,320 of CANQKZ010000049.1, forward strand.
GCGGCCCAGCAAAAGTGTGGACGACCTGGAGGTCAAGTCCGTCAAGAAGAAGTTCAAGGACAAGAAGTTCGCCGCCGGGTGCGACCGGGAGGTGATCCAGTGGGGCGCCGAGGAGCTGGGCTGGACGCTGGAGGAGCTCATGGAGAAGACGATTCTGGCCATGCGCGCAAGCCCCAACGTGGCATGAGCGGGCGCGTCCTTGTGGCCATGAGCGGAGGGGTGGACTCCTCCGTGGCGGCGTATCTTCTGAAAAGCGCGGGCTGGGACTGCGTGGGTGTCACCATGCGTCTCTACGATAACGCCCTCCTGGGGATGGAGGGGGAGAGCACCTGCTGTTCCGTGGACGACGTGGAGGACGCCCGGAGCGTGTGCGCGAAGCTCGGCATCCCGTTTCTGGCGCTGGATCTGTCAAAGGAGTTCCGGGCCTGCGTCATCGACAAATTCGTCTCTGAGTACGAGCGGGGCAGGACGCCCAACCCCTGTGTGGACTGCAACAGGGCCATGAAGTTCTCCCATCTTCTGGACTACGCCCGCACGGTGGGGTGCGGCTATATCGCCACGGGCCACTACGCCCGCCGGGTCGAGACCCCAAAGGGCCCGGAACTTCGGAAGGGGCTGGACCCGGGGAAGGACCAGAGCTACGTGCTGGCCTGCCTCACCCGGGAGCAGCTGGAGCGCACCCTCTTCCCCCTGGGGGACCTGACAAAGGAGCAGGTCCGCGTTATCGCGGAGCGGGAGGGGTTCGTCAACGCCCGGAAGAGGGAGAGCCAGGACATCTGCTTCGTGCCGGACGGGGACTACCTGGGATTTCTGGAGCGGTACACCGGGCGGAAGAGCGAGCCGGGGCCGCTGGTGGACGAGAACGGCAAGGTCCTGGGCACTCACCGGGGCGCGGCGGGGTACACCGTAGGACAGCGACACGGCCTGGGCGTCGCGGCGGCGCGGCCGCTCTATGTGAAGAGCAAGGACATGGAGAAAAACACCGTCACCGTGTGCTTCGCGGAGGATCTTTTTTCAGACACCGCACGGGTGTCCGATATGAATTGGATCGTAAAGCCGGAGGTTTTTCCCTTCTCCTGCTCCGCCCGGCTCCGCTACCGGCAGAAGGAGGCGCCGTGTAAGGTTTTTCAGGAGGAAAACGGCGATGTCCTTCTGAGATTCGACGCCCCTCAGCGGGCCGTCACCTCTGGCCAGGCCGCCGCGCTGTACGACGGGGACCGGGTTCTGGCCGGCGGGACGATCGTGTGATCTTTTCGGCGGAAGGACGCCGGAATAAGGAGAAATAGATATGAGCTGTAACTTTTTTGCCCTCATCTCCCGGATGAAGAACATCGACCGGTGGGCGCTGATGCGCAACGCCGACCGGGAGAACGTGATGGAGCACTCCCACATGGTGGCGGTGCTGGCCCACGCGCTGGCGGTCATACGCCGGGATGTGATGGGCCTGCCTGTCTCGCCGGACAGGTGCGCGGCGGCGGCGCTTTTCCACGACGCGCCGGAGATCTTCACCGGCGATATGCCCACGCCCGTCAAGTACCACGACCCGGAGATGCAGGCGGCCTACCGCCGGGTGGAGGAGGGCGCCATCAACAAGCTCCTGGGGGGACTTCCCGAGGCCATGCGGCCGGAGTACGACATCCTCCTGCGCCACGAGGGCGGCGTCCGGGAGATCGTCAAGGCGGCGGACAAGCTGTCGGCGTACATCAAATGTGTGGAGGAGCTGAAGACGGGGAACCTGGAGTTCAAATCCGCCGCCGCCTCCACATTGGACAAGCTCCGGGACATGGGTATGCCGGAGGTGGACTATTTTCTGGACAACTTCATGGGCTCGTTCGAGAAGACCATCGACGAGCTGAGCATATAAGGAGAATTTACTATGAAAGCGATCGTAACGGTCATCGGAAAGGACACGGTGGGGATCATTGCCAACGTGTGCTCGCTTCTGGCGCAGAACGGGGTCAACGTGCTGGACATCTCCCAGACGGTCATGCGGGAGTACTTCACCATGATCATGCTGGTGGACACCGCCGGGTGCAAGGTGGATTTTGCCGCACTGGCGGACATCCTCAGAAAGGACGGGACAGACCACGGACTGGACATCCGCATCCAGCGGGAGGACATCTTCGAGGCCATGCACAGGATATAAGGGGACGCCATGATTACGACAAGTGAAATACTGGAGACCATCGAGATGATCTCCCAACAGCATCTGGACATCCGCACCGTCACCATGGGCATCTCCCTGCGGGACTGCGGACACCCGGATCTGAGGACCTGCTGTGACAGGATCTACGACAAGATCACAAAAAAGGCGGAAAATTTGGTGCGGACCGGCGAGGACATCGAACGGGAGTTCGGCATCCCCATCGTCAACAAGCGCGTCTCCGTGACGCCCATCGCCATCGCCTGCGAGTGCTGCGACACGGAGGACTACGCTGCCTTCGCCCGCACTCTGGACCGGGCGGCAAAAGAGGTGGGGGTCAACTTCATTGGCGGCTTCTCGGCGCTGGTGCAGAAGGGCTTCACGACCGGGGACCGGCGGCTCATCCGCGCCATCCCGGAGGCTCTGCGGGACACCGAGCGGGTGTGCTCCAGCGTCAACGTGGGCTCCACCAGGGCCGGTATCAACATGGACGCGGTGGCGCTGATGGGCCGCGTGGTCAAGGAGACGGCGGAGATCAGCGCGGGCCAGGGGTGCGCAAAGCTGGTTGTCTTCTGCAACGCGGTGGAAGACAACCCCTTCATGGCCGGGGCCTTCCACGGCGTGGGGGAGCCGGAGTGCGTCATCAACGTGGGCGTCTCGGGACCCGGCGTGGTCCATCACGCGCTGAAAAAGTGCGCCGGGGAGCCCATCGACGTGGCGGCGGAGGTCATCAAAAAGACGGCCTTCCGGGTGACGCGCATGGGCGAGCTGGTGGCCCAGGAGGCGTCCCGCCGGTTGGGCGTGCCCTTCGGCATCGTGGACCTCAGTCTGGCGCCCACCCCGGCGGTGGGGGACTCGGTGGCGGACATTCTGGAGGAGCTGGGCCTGGAATCCGTGGGCGCCCCCGGCACCACGGCGGCGCTGGCGCTCCTCAACGACGCGGTGAAGAAGGGCGGCGTCATGGCCTCCTCCAACGTGGGGGGCCTCTCCGGCGCGTTCATCCCGGTTTCCGAGGACGCGGGCATGATCCGGGCCGCGGCGGCGGGGAAGCTGACCATCGAGAAGCTGGAGGCCATGACCTGCGTGTGTTCCGTGGGCCTGGACATGATCGCGCTGCCCGGGGACACTCCGGCGGAGACGATCTCCGCCATCATCGCCGACGAGGCGGCCATCGGCATGATCAACCAGAAGACCACGGCGGTGCGGGTCATCCCCGTGCCGGGAAAGACCGTAGGCGATTTCGTGGATTTCGGCGGCCTTCTGGGAAGAGCCCCCGTCATGGCAGTCAACCCCGCCTCCCCCGCAAAGCTCATAGCCCGGGGCGGACGCATCCCGGCGCCCATAAATTCCCTGAAAAACTGAAAATGCCGAGATCCCGCCCGGAGTTTTTCCAGGCGGATCTTTTTTGTCTTTTTGACGCCATATTTCACCCTCCGGGGCAGAAATTTTACTTGCAATCCGGGTAGAATTTTGATATAATAGAGGATACTGTATGATGCCGGGAAACCGCCGTTTTTGGGTCGAAGGCGTGAAAGGATGATAGACAGATGAACTCTCTGGATGACATTTGGGCCGGTGTGCTGGAGCTCATGGGCCAGCAGCTGACGCCCGTGGCCATCAGCACATGGTTCGGTGAATGCCGTCCCACGGGATTTTCCGAGGCCGGGCTGACCGTATATGTGCCCTCCGAATTCAAACGGAGCGTGATCGCCGCCAGATTCATGGAACCCCTCAAGTCGGCCCTCAGCCAGATCTTCTCCGGGGAGATGGATGTATTTCTCACCGGAGAAGAGGCAGCGGAGCAGAAGGAGGCGGAGCCCCCGGAGGACGGGGACTCGGAGGAATACACCTTTGAACGCTTCGTGGTGGGGCCCTCCAACAAATTTGCCCACGCCGCCTCCGTGGCGGTGGCCGAGGGGCAGACCAAGACCTATAACCCGCTGTTCATCTACGGCGACTCCGGCCTTGGCAAGACACACCTGCTGTATGCCATCCGCCACGAGGTCGTCCTCCGGCACCCGGAGTACTACGTAGTTTTTGTCCGGGGCGAGGACTTCATGAACGAGCTCATCGCCGCCATCCAGACCGGGAAGAACGTGGAGTTCCGGGAGAAATACCGCAGCGCCGATTTTCTTCTCATCGACGACATCCAGATCGTGGCCGGGAAGGCGTCCACCCAGGACGAGATGTTCCACACCTTCAACACTCTCTACGAGGCAAAAAAACAGATGGTCTTCACCTCGGACCGGCCGCCCTCCGATATGCCGAACCTGACGGAACGGCTCCAATCCCGGCTGGGGATGGGTCTTCTGGCGGATATCCAGCCGCCGGATTTTGAGACACGGGCCGCCATCGTGCGCAACAAGTGTAAGATCCTGGGCATGGCCCTGTCCAACGAGGTGGTCAACTACATCGCCGAAAACATGACCTCCAACGTGCGTCAGCTGGAGGGCGCCGTACTGAAGATCCGGGCCCAGAGCGACCTGATGAACGCCCACATCACCGTCGGCGAGGTGGCGCAGCTCCTCAAGGATATGTTCCGCCAGAAATCCGCCTATGTGCCCACCCCCGAGGACATCATCCGGGAGACCGCCAAGTACTTCTCCCTCTCGCCGGAGGACCTGAAGGGCCAGCGCAGGACAAGGAACACGGCATTGGCCCGGCAGATTGCCATGTACGAGATCCGCAAGCTCACCAATCTGTCGCTCCAGGACATCGGCGCCATCTTTGAGGGTCGGGACCACACCACGGTGCTGTCCAGCATCCAGAAAATAGAAAGAAACATCGCGGACGACGCGGAATTTGCCCAGAGGGTCAAGGATATAACGTCCAATATAAACTCTCTCAACTCATGACGGTTTTCCACAGGTTTTTGTTTTTCCACAGAGACTTGTGTTGAGACTTGTTGAAAAAGAAAAACTCCGGTTTTCGGTGTGGAAAAAGGGAGAGAGTTTTCAACACCGTTGAAAAAGGGGAAAATCCGTCGGGGACAGGCTGTTTCACGGCTTTCCACAGGTTTTGTTTTCCTACTACTACGGCTGCTGAAATAAATACAATATTCTTTATATCTCTATCATATTCAAAAATTTTTCTGATCTCATCAAGGAGGAACGGACAATGAAATTTTCCTGTGAGAAGGAGCAGCTGGCGGGAGCGGTGACCATCACCTCCCGCGCCGCCGCCGCCAAGAGCGCGGTGCCCAGCATGGAGGGCCTGCTCATGGAAGCGGCCGAGGATCTGACCGTCTGGGGATACAATCAGAAGACAGGCATCCGCTCCACCATTCCCGCCGACGTGACGGAGCAGGGCTCCATCGTCATCAACGCCCGGCTCTTCGGCGACATCATCAGAAAGCTTCCGGACGACATCGTCTACATCTCCGTAAACGAGAGATGCACGGTGAACATCCGCTGCTCCATGAGCGAGTACAACCTCTCAGGCATCCCGGCGGACGAGTACCCGGAGCTGCCCTCCACGGACTATCAGAATTCCATCTACATGAAGGAGCGGGACATCAAGTCCATGATCGCCGAGACGAACTTCGCCGTCATGGACAACGACGCCAGGCCCATCTACACCGGCGCCCTCTTTGAGGTGGAAAACGGCATCCTCACCGTGGTGGCCGTGGACGGGTTCCGCCTGGCCCTCCGGCGGGAGCACGTGGCCAAGACGGAGGTCAGCAGGATCTCCTTCGTGGTGCCCGGAGCGGCCCTCACCGAGGTGGAGCGCATCGCCGGGGACTCCGAGGAGCTTATGAAGGTGACGCTGGGGACCACCCATGTGATGTTCACCATGGGAAACAACCTTCTCATCGCCCGCAGGCTGGAGGGGGAGTTCATGAACTACCGCAACTCCATCCCCCAGTCGGGCAAGTACAGCATCCAGGCCGCCCGGCGGGATGTGATCAACACCGTGGAGCGTGTGTCTCTCATCATCAGCGACAAGTTCAAGAGCCCCGTCCGGTGCCAGTTCACCGACGGGAAGCTCCGGGTCTCCACCGCCACCACCCTGGGCAAGGCATACGACGAGTGCGCCGTAGAGGGGGACGGCGAGGGGCTGGAGATCGGCTTTAACAACCGGTATATCCTGGACGCCCTGAAGGCGGCGCCGTCGGACAACATCCGCTTCCAGCTTTCTACAAACGTCTCCCCCTGCGTCATCACACCGGCGGAGGGAGAGAAAAACTTCCTCTACATGATCCTTCCCGTGAGGCTGAGAGCAAATGAAGGTTAAGGTAAAGGCCAGGATCAAAAGACCCGAGGCGGAGGAGATCCCCATCGTCACTGAATATATAAAATTGGACTCCTTCTTGAAGCTGTCCAACGCCGCCGAGTCCGGGGGAATTGCCAAGAGCGTCATCGCGGACGGGTTCGTCCGGGTCAACGGAGAGGTCTGCACCCAGCGGGGCAGGAAGCTCCGGCCCGGGGACACGGTGGAGCTGGACGGCGCGGCGTACAGGGTCGTTACGGAGGAGAAATGAATTTAAACCGGGTGGAGCTGCGGGGGTTCCGCAACTACGGGGATTCACAGGCCCGGTTCAGCCCGGAGATCAACGTCATCTCCGGCCGCAACGCCCAGGGGAAGACGAACCTCCTGGAGGCCATCTATGTGCTTTGTACCGGGAAGAGCTTTCGGGCAAGGTCGGACAGGGAGCTCATTGGCTTTGCCGAAGATGAGGCGCGGCTTTACGCGGAAGGCGTCTCCGACGGGCGGGACCGCAGGCTGGAGCTGAAGCTCCGCCGGGGCAGAAGGCGGGAGATGACGGTCAACGGCGTCAAACAGAAGACGGCACAATCCTTCTCCGGTTTTTTCTCCGCCGTGCTTTTCTGCCCGGAGGACCTGGAGCTCATCCGGGGCGGCGCCGCCCAGCGGCGGAGGCTCATGGACAACTGCATCAGCCAGCTGAGGCCCCGGTACGCCGCCGCCCTCAACGAGTTCAACAAAGCCTATGAGAGCAAGACCAGGATCCTCCGGGACTACCGGGAGAAACCCTCCCTCCTGCCGCTGCTGGACGAGTACGACTACCGCCTGGCGCAGATGAGCGCCGAGATCATCCATCTGCGGGCGCTGTTCACGGACGGCCTGGGACCGGAGAGCGCCAGGATCCACGCGGAGTTCTCCGGCGGCGAGCGGATGAGAATGAAATACACCACAGTCAGCACCGTGGACGACCCGCGAAGGCCGGTCTCCCAGCTTCTGGAGCTGATTTTGGAGCATCAGCGCGGCCACCGGCAGGCGGAGCTGGCCACCGGGCTGTGTCTCACGGGGGCCCACAAGGACGATTTGGAGATCGAGATCAACGGCGCTCCGGCCAGGGCCTTCGCCTCCCAGGGGCAGGCCAGAACGGCGGCGCTGTCCATCAAGCTTGCGGAGCTGGAGCTCCACAGGAAGGCCAGGGGCGAGTATCCGCTTCTGCTCCTGGACGACGTGCTGTCGGAGTTGGACGCCACAAGGCAGGATTTCATATTGAACCGCATCGGCGGCGGGCAGGTGTTCATCACCTGCTGCGAGGACGAGAAGATCGCCGCCCGCACCGGCGGGAAGGTATTCACCGTGGAAAACGGGGACGTAAAGGAAGCGTAAAGGATGTATCTTCATCTGGGACAGGACTGCGTGGTCCGGGAAAAGACAGTCATCGGCATCTTCGATTTGGACAACAGCTCCTGGTCAAAGATCACCCGGGAATTTCTCAACCGCGCCCAGTGGGAGGGCAGGACCGAGACCGTGGCGGACGATTTACCCAAGGCGTTCACCGTGACGGAGGAAGACGGAAAGAGCCGCGTTTATCTGACACAGCTCTCCTCCCAGACGCTGTTCAAACGGGCGGCGGACGAGGAGTTTATCTAAGGAACCTCTGAACAAATCGCCGCACCGATCTTGACGGCAGATTTTCCGCCATATTTCGTCAAAAAATTTTGAAATACACAAAGTATTCCCGCAATTTTTTGCCTTCATCTGGCGAAAAATCTGCGCAGGCTACTCGGCACTTCGATTTGTTCAGAGGTTCCCTAATATTTCGATAATCGTTTTAATATTTTTTGAAGGGGGAACAGATCATGGCAAAGGTAAAGATGGACCCGATCGAGAAGAAGTGGCAGGACAGGAAGCGCGTACTCGGTATGCCGCTGAGTTTTACAAAGTACAGCCTTTCGGATGACAGAATTTTCCTTGAAAAGGGAATACTGAACTTAAAGAGCGAGGAGGTCCTGCTCTACAGGGTGCGGGACATCGATTTGAAGATGAGCCTGGGCCAGAGGATGCTGGGGGTGGGGACCGTGTGCATCTACTCCTCCGACGCCTCCAGTCCCCTTTTGGAGATCGTCAACGTGAAGGACCCCCGGGAGGTCAAGGAGCTCATCCACAAGGCGGTGGAAGCGGCCAAGGACAGGCGGAGGATGCGCCCCATGGAGGTCATGGGCGACGACCCCTTCGACAGCGCCCACGGGGACACGGACTTCGACCCGGACGACATCCAGGATTGAGACTTTTGACTTTTCTTTTTGATTTTTCATTGGAGGCTTTAGTTCCATGACAGATATTACCGAGGCCGCGGGCATTACGGGCAAGATAACAGAGGAATACGACGCAAGTCAGATCCAGGTCCTGGAGGGGTTGGAGGCGGTGCGGAAGAGGCCGGGGATGTACATCGGCTCCACCAGCTCCTCCGGGCTCCACCATCTGGTCTATGAGATCGTGGACAACGCTATCGACGAGGCGCTGGCCGGGTACTGCGACCACATCAAGGTGAGCATCAACCCCGGCGACACCATCACCGTGGTGGACAACGGGCGGGGCATCCCCGTGGATATCCAGCAGCAGACGGGAAAGAGCGCCCTGGAGGTGGTCTTCACGGTGCTCCACGCCGGAGGAAAGTTCGGCGGCGGGGGTTACAAGGTCTCCGGGGGACTTCACGGCGTGGGCGCCAGCGTGGTCAACGCCCTCAGCGAATGGCTGGAGGTCCAGGTCCACAAGGACGGGAAAATCTATGAGATGAAGTTCTCCAGGGGCGACATCACCGAGTCTCTGACCGTGGTGGGGGAGACGGACCGCACCGGCACCACCGTTACCTTCAAACCGGACCCGGAGATGTTCGACGATACGGTGTACGATTACGAGATCCTACACAAAAGAATGCAGGAGCAGGCGTTTCTCAACGCGGGCCTGCGCATCCGCATTGAGGACAACCGGGGCGAGGAGCTGATCTTCGACGATATGCACTACGAGGGCGGTATCCGCCAGTTCGTGGAATATCTCAACCAGCACAAGACGCCCCTCTCCGAGAACGTGGTCTATATGTCCGGCGGGCGGGAGGACGCCATCGCGGAGATCGCCTTCCAATACAACGACGGTTACAACGAGATGCTTGTCTCCTTCGCCAACAACATCCACACCCCCGAGGGAGGTATGCATGAGACGGGCTTCAAGACGGCCCTGACGCGGGTGCTCAACGCTTACGCCGTGAAAATAAACCAGCTCAAGGGGGACGACAAGCTCTCCGGCGAGGACTGCCGGGAGGGGCTCACCGCCGTCATATCCGTGAAGCTCACCAACGCCCAGTTCGAGGGCCAGACAAAGGCGAAGCTGGGCAACGCGGAGATCCGGTCCCTGGTGGACTCCATAGTCTCCGAGCAGCTGGAAATTTATCTGGAGGAGAACCCCGGCTTCGGGAAGATGGTCATCGACAAGGCCCTCACCGCAAGCAGGGCGAGGGAGGCCGCAAAGAAAGCCCGTGAGTCCGTGCGGCGCAAGACGGGGTTGGAGTCCGGGCAGATGCCCGACAAGCTCCAGGACTGCAACGAGCGGGACCCCTCCCTGTGTGAAATATACATCGTGGAGGGCGACTCCGCCGCCGGGTCCGCCATCCAGGGGCGGGACTCCCGGTTCCAGGCGATTTTAGCCATGTGGGGCAAGATGCTCAACGTGGAAAAGGCCAGGGCGGACAAGATCTACGGCAACGACAAGCTCTACCCCCTCATCGTGGCGCTGGGCGCCGGGATCGGGGACGAGTTCAACATAGATAAACTCCGGTATCACAAGATCATCATCATGGCCGATGCCGATGTGGACGGCGCCCACATCAGGACGCTGCTCCTCACCTTCTTCTTCCGCTATATGCGGCCCCTCATCGAAAACGGCTATGTGTACTCCGCCGTGCCGCCCCTCTACAAGCTGACCCGGGGCAAACAGCAGCGGGTGGCCTACTCAGATCCCGAACGGGATCAGATCTCCGCCGAGATGCGGGGCGACAACCCCAACGCAAAGGTGGATATCAACCGCTACAAGGGCCTGGGCGAGATGGACCCCCACGAGCTGTGGGAGACCACCATGGACCCGGAGAAGCGGACCCTCCGACGCATCACCCTGGACGACGCCGTGGCGGCGGACCAGATCTTCACCGTCCTCATGGGCGAGGAGGTGGAGCCCAGGAAGGCGTGGATCGAGGAGAACGCCCAGTACGCCATGAACCTGGACTACTGATCCGCCGACGCGCGTACCGCTTATTTTAAGCGGCTCTATTCGGAACTTTGACTTTACGAGGTTTTCATATGGCACACAACAGAGACTACAAGCCAGAGGACATACTGTTCCCAAATCAGGCCATCACACAGTCGGAGCTCGTCCACGAGATGCAGGAGAGCTACAAGATGTACGCCATGTCCGTCATCGTGGGAAGGGCCCTGCCGGATGTGCGGGACGGGCTTAAACCGGTGCACCGGCGCATACTCTATTCCATGTACGAGGGAAATCTGACCCATCAGAACCCCTACAAGAAGTGCGCCACCGCCGTGGGCGACGTGCTGGGCCACTACCACCCCCACGGAGACGCCTCCGTATACGACGCGCTGGTGCGCATGGCCCAGGACTTCTCCATGCGCGAGCCCCTCATCGACGGCCACGGCAACTTCGGCTCCGTGGACGGCGACCCCCCGGCGGCATACCGGTACACAGAGGCCAGAATGTCCCGGATCGCCGACGAGATGCTCCGGGACATCGACAAGGAGACGGTGAACTGGGATCCCAACTTCGACGAGACGCGGAAGGAACCCCGAGTCCTGCCCAGCCGGTTCCCCAATCTGCTGGTCAACGGCTCCTCCGGCATCGCGGTGGGCATGGCCACCAACATCCCGCCCCACAACCTGCGGGAGGTGATCAACGCCTGCGTGTGCCTTCTGGATAACCCCGACGCATCCTTCTCCGACCTTATGACCCACATCACGGGGCCGGATTTTCCCACCCGGGGCATCATCATGGGCCGGGGCGGCATCCGCCAGGCATACGCCACCGGGCGCGGCAAGATCGTGGTCCGGGCGCGGACGGAGTTTGAGGAGTACGGCCGGGACCACCGCACCCGCATCATCGTCTCCGAGCTGCCCTACCAGGTCAACAAGCGTCAGCTCATCAAGAACATCGCCGACCAGGTCAAGGACAAGAGGCTGGAGGGCATCTCCGATATCCGGGACGAGACGGACCGGAACGGTATGCGCATGGTCATCGAGCTCAAGCGCGACGC